>NZ_CAJMZL010000002.1:0-463407 GCF_905220305.1 Caballeronia sp. J97
CAATGGACGAATCTCACCAGTCCGATCCCCTTCGGCGCGCGCGCCTTCGCTGGCGCGCGCGGCGCGGCCTGCTGGAAAACGATCTGATCTTCGATCGTTTCTTCAGCCGATATGAGCATGACCTCAGTGACGCCGACGTGGCCGCATTGACCCGCCTGCTGGAGCTGAGCGACAACGAACTGATGGACCTGCTGCTGGCGCGCACGGAGCCGGAAGGCGACCTGGCGACGCCGGACGTGATCCGATTGCTGGAGATGCTGCGCTCCGCGTGATTTCAGCAGGAATTCGCGGAGTTTTGCAAAATAGGCCTGTTGCAGTGCACACAGACCGATAAACAGTTTTGCCGCGCAGCTTCCGTCGTGCAAATTATCGAAAACCTGTACCCATACTTCGATTGAGGATGTGCTATGACCCCGTCAGATGTTAAAGCCACGCTATCGTTCAGCGACAACTCGCCGAGCGTCGAAATGCCGATCTACAAGGGCACGATGGGCCCGGACGTGATCGACATCCGCAAGTTGTACGGTCAGACCGGCAAGTTCACGTATGACCCGGGCTTCATGTCGACGGCGTCGTGCAATTCCGCGATCACCTACATCGACGGTGACAAGGGCGAGCTGCTGTATCGCGGCTACCCGATCGAGCAGTTGGCCGTGAACGCCGACTTCCTCGAAACCTGCTACCTGCTGCTCAAGGGCGAGCTGCCGAACACGGCGCAGAACAAGGAATTCGTGGACACGGTCACGCGTCACACGATGGTGCACGAGCAGATGCACTTCTTCTTCCGCGGCTTCCGTCGCGACGCGCACCCGATGGCCGTGCTGACGGCCGCTGTCGGCGCGCTGTCGGCGTTCTATCACGACTCGCTGAACATCAACGATCCGCGTCACCGCGAAGTGTCGGCGATCCGCATGATCGCCAAGCTGCCGACGCTCGTCGCGATGGCGTACAAGTTCAGCATCGGCCAGCCGTTCGTGTATCCGAAGAACGAACTGTCGTACAGCGCGAACTTCATGCACATGATGTTCTCGAACCCGTGCGAAGAGTACAAGGTCAACGACGTGCTGGTGCGCGCGCTCGACCGCATCCTGATCCTGCACGCGGACCACGAGCAGAATGCGTCGACGTCCACGGTGCGTCTCGCGGGTTCGTCGGGCGCGAATCCGTTCGCGTGTATCGCGGCCGGTATCGCGTGTCTGTGGGGCCCGGCGCACGGCGGCGCGAACGAAGCGGCGCTGAACATGCTGGAAGAGATCGGCTCGGTCGACAACATTCCTGAGTTCATCAAGCAGGTGAAGGACAAGAACTCGGGCGTGAAGCTGATGGGCTTCGGTCACCGCGTGTACAAGAACTACGACCCGCGCGCGAAGCTGATGCGTGAGACGTGCCACGAAGTGCTGAACGAACTCGGTTTGCACGACGACCCGCTCTTCAAGCTCGCGATGCAACTGGAAAAGATCGCGCTGGAAGACGAATACTTCGTGTCGCGCAAGCTGTACCCGAACGTCGACTTCTACTCGGGCATCGTGCAGCGCGCGCTGGGCATCCCGACGTCGATGTTCACGTGCATCTTCGCGATGGCGCGCACGGTCGGCTGGATCGCGCAGTGGAACGAAATGATTGCGGATCCCGAGCAGAAGATCGGCCGCCCGCGTCAGTTGTTCATCGGCCAGACGCCGCGTGAAGCGAAGCCGCTGGCAAAGCGCTAAGCCGCGTTAACCGCGAGTTGGTATGGGAGAGCCCTGGCGAGTGATCGCCGGGGCTTTTTTGTTTCGAGGCCGGGCGAAACACTGAGTCGTTCGTGCCCGTCGATTGGCCGATCGGCAAAATTTCTTGCACGATATTCAATGCGCTCGAAGGCGTATTGCCGGCAACGGCGCGCCGAGCGTTGTCGACGATCCGAATCGTGGTTTTCATGGAATCGTTCGACCCGGAGGTTGCGAAGAACGCTCGATCACATCCCGAGCGGCGCCGGTCGCGGCGGCCGTTTAGCCCGAGCCGTCAGGGCAAATGCGTTCCGCACGGCTGCACCGATATTCGACGCAAGCTGGTAGTGCCGATACAGGTACTGATGCCACCACGATAACTAACTGTTTTTTATAGGTTTTTTCCATCATCCTAGTACCCGGGCCACGCGTGGAAGTGGCATAATCGGTCCACAAGCTGCCGATGAAACCACGGCGGCACCTCCCCGCAGTCACCTACGAAAGCGCTCACAATGGCACAGACTCTCTACGACAAACTGTGGAACACGCACGTTGTCCACACGGAAGAGGACGGCACCTCGATCCTCTACATCGACCGTCACCTGCTGCATGAAGTGACGAGCCCGCAGGCCTTCGAAGGCCTGAAGCTGGCCGAGCGCCCGGTGTGGCGCATCAGCGCGAACCTGGCGGTGTCCGATCACAACGTGCCGACGACCGATCGCTCGCACGGCATCGCCGATCCGGTCTCCAAGCTGCAAGTCGACACTCTCGACGAAAACTGCGACGCCTTCGGTATCACGCAGTTCAAGATGAACGATCTGCGCCAGGGCATCGTGCATATCATCGGGCCGGAGCAGGGCGCGACGCTGCCCGGCATGACGATCGTGTGCGGCGACTCGCACACGTCCACGCACGGCGCGTTCGGCGCGCTGGCGCATGGCATCGGCACGTCGGAAGTGGAGCACGTGCTCGCCACCCAGACGCTCCTGCAGAAAAAGAGCAAGAACATGCTCGTGCAGGTCGAAGGCACGTTGCCGCGCGGCTGCACGGCGAAGGACATCGTGCTCGCGATCATCGGCAAGATCGGCACGGCGGGCGGCACCGGCTACGCGATGGAATTCGGCGGCTCGACCATCCGCGCGCTGACGATGGAAGGCCGCATGACCGTCTGCAACATGGCGATCGAAGCGGGCGCGCGCGCGGGCATGGTCGCGGTCGACGACACGACCATCAATTACCTGAAGGACCGTCCGTACTCGCCGCAAGGCGTCGAGTGGAATCAGGCGGTCGAATACTGGCGTCAGTTCAAGTCGGATGACGGTGCGCAGTTCGACCGCGTCGTCGAGTTGAATGCCGCCGAGATCGTGCCGCAAGTGACGTGGGGCACGTCCCCCGAAATGGTGACGTCGATCGACGGCCGCGTGCCCGATCCCGACAAGGAAAAGGATCCCGTCAAGCGCGACGCGATGGAACGCGCGCTGACCTACATGGCGCTGCAGCCGAATACGCCGATCGAATCGATCAAGCCGGACAAGATCTTCATCGGCTCGTGCACGAACGCGCGCATCGAAGACCTGCGCGCGGCCGCGTATGTCGTGAAGTCGCTGGGCAAGCGCGTCGCGTCGAACATTCGTCTCGCGATGGTCGTGCCGGGATCGGGTCTCGTGAAGGCGCAAGCCGAGCGCGAAGGCCTGGACAAGATCTTCACGAACGCCGGTTTCGAATGGCGCGAGCCGGGCTGCTCGATGTGCCTCGCGATGAACGCCGACCGGCTGGAGCCGGGCGAGCGCTGCGCATCGACGTCGAACCGCAACTTCGAAGGCCGTCAGGGCGCGGGCGGACGCACGCACCTCGTGAGCCCCGCGATGGCCGCCGCCGCCGCGATCGAAGGCCACTTCGTCGACGTGCGCAAGCTCGCTTAAATATCCCGAGAGGTTCGATCGTCATGGAAAAATTCATTGTGCATAGCGGCCTCGTGGCGCCGCTGGATCGCGAGAACGTCGACACGGACGCGATCATCCCGAAGCAGTTTCTGAAGTCGATCAAGCGCACGGGTTTCGGCCCGAACGCGTTCGACGAATGGCGTTATCTCGATGTAGGCCAGCCCGGCCGAGACAACAGCAAGCGTCCGCTCAATCCGGATTTCGTGCTGAATCAGCCGCGCTATCAGGGCGCGTCGATTCTGCTCACGCGCAAGAATTTCGGCTGCGGCAGCTCGCGCGAGCACGCGCCGTGGGCGCTGGACCAGTACGGCTTCCGCGCGATCATCGCGCCGAGCTTCGCGGACATTTTCTATAACAACTGCTTCAAGAACGGCCTGTTGCCGGTCGCGCTGACGGAACAGCAGGTCGACAAGCTGTTCAACGAGACCTACGCGTTCGTCGGCTTTGAGCTGACGATCGATCTCGAAGCGCAAGTCGTGCGCACCGGCGACGGCACCGAGTACGCGTTCGAGGTGCCGGGCTTCCGCAAGTACTGCTTGCTGAACGGCTTCGACGATATCGGCCTCACGCTGCGTCATGCGGACAAGATCAAGCAGTTCGAGGCCGAGCGCCTGGCGAAGCAGCCGTGGTTGAACAACCGGCTCGTTGGATAACCGAACTACGACACACGAAGAAGGAAGAGACGATGAAGATTGCAGTGTTGCCCGGCGACGGGATCGGTCCGGAAATCACCGCCGAAGCGGTCAAGGTGCTGAACGCGCTCGGCGAGAAGTTCGAGCTGGAAGAGGCGCCGGTCGGGGGAGCGGGCTATGAGGCGAAGGGCCATCCGTTGCCCGATTCCACGCTGGCGCTCGCGAAGGAAGCCGATGCGATCCTGTTCGGCGCGGTCGGCGACTGGAAATACGACAAGCTCGAGCGCGCGCTGCGCCCCGAACAGGCGATTCTCGGCTTGCGCAAGCATCTGCAGCTTTTCGCGAACTTTCGTCCGGCGATCTGCTATCCGCAACTGACGGGCGCATCGTCGTTGAAGCCGGAGATCGTGTCGGGGCTCGACATTCTCATCGTCCGCGAGCTCAACGGCGACATCTACTTCGGCGCGCCGCGCGGCCTGCGCGAAGCGCCGGACGGCCCGTTCGCGGGCGCGAAGGAAGGCTTCGACACGATGCGCTATTCGGAGCCCGAAGTGCGCCGCATCGCGCATGTCGCGTTTGCGGCGGCACAGAAGCGCCAGAAGAAGCTGACGAGCGTCGACAAGGCGAACGTGCTCGAAACGTCGCAGTTGTGGCGCGACACGATGATCGACGTCGCGAAGGAATATCCGGACGTCGAGCTGTCGCACATGTACGTCGACAACGCCGCGATGCAACTGGTCAAGGCGCCGAAGGCGTTCGACGTCGTGGTGACCGGCAACATGTTCGGCGACATCCTGTCGGACGAAGCCGCGATGCTCACCGGCTCCATCGGCATGCTGCCGTCGGCGTCGCTCGACAAGAACAACAAGGGTCTGTACGAGCCGTCGCACGGTTCCGCGCCGGATATCGCGGGCAAGGGCGTCGCCAATCCGCTCGCGACCATCCTCTCGGCAGCGATGATGCTGCGTTATTCGCTCGGCAAGACGGAGCAGGCGGATCGCATCGAAAGCGCGGTGAAGAAGGTGCTGGAGCAGGGTTACCGGACCGGCGACATAGCGACGGCGGACGGCAAGGTCGTCGGCACGAAGGAAATGGGCGACGCGGTGCTGAAGGCGCTGTAATCTCGAAAAAGGCGATCGGCGCTGCAAGCAAAAGAGCGGCCGATCGTCTCTTTTTACCGATGTTCGCGCACGATCCGTACGATTTTCACGCACCTGCAGCATGACGCCGTCGAAAACGTCTGGTAATCGTGTATATTGCTTTGCTATGGCGAAGAACTCTCAATTCTCTCTGGATTCCATCGGACGCGGCTCAAAGACGCTCGCGACGGAACTCGCCATCAGCACGCGCATCGTGGCCATCAAAGCCACGGTTAAAACGCGCATTACGAAAATCTCCATCAAAGCGATCACGATTCGCTGATCGTCCCTCGTGTCCGAGCGTCTTCCCCGCGCGGCCACGCCGGGTAAAGATGCGGGGAAGCGTCCACAGTTAAGGGTTAGTCATGAACGTAGGTCTCGTTGGTTGGCGCGGTATGGTCGGCAGCGTCCTGATGCAGCGCATGCAGCAGGAAGGCGATTTCGACTTGATCGAACCGGTGTTCTTCAGCACCAGCAATGCGGGCGGCAACGCGCCGTCGTTCGCCAAAAACGAGACGAAGCTCAAAGACGCGACGAGCATCGACGACCTGAAGAAGTGCGACGCCATCATCACCTGCCAGGGCGGCGACTACACCAACGAGGTGTATCCGAAGCTGCGCGCGGCGGGCTGGAAGGGCTACTGGATCGACGCGGCCTCGGCGCTGCGCATGAAGGACGACGCGGTCATCATCCTCGATCCGGTCAACCTGAACGTCATCAAGGATTCGCTCGTGAAGGGCGGCCGCGACTTCATCGGCGGCAACTGCACGGTCAGCCTGATGCTGATGGCGCTCGGCGGCCTGTTCCGCGAGAACCTGGTCGAATGGACGACCGCGATGACCTATCAGGCCGCTTCGGGCGCGGGCGCGCAGAACATGCGCGAACTGCTCCAGCAAATGGGCGTGCTCTACGGTTCCGCGAAGGAAGATCTGGCCGATCCGTCGTCGGCGATTCTCGATATCGACCGGCGCGTGCTCGCCGCGATGAACGGCGAGCGCATGCCCGTCGACAACTTCGGCGTGCCGCTCGCGGGCTCGCTGATTCCGTGGATCGACAAGGATCTCGGCAACGGCATGTCGAAGGAAGAGTGGAAGGGCGGCGCGGAAACCAACAAGATTCTCGGCAAGCCGGCCATGGGCACGCCGGGCTCGATTCCCGTCGACGGTCTCTGCGTGCGTATCGGCGCGATGCGCTGCCACTCGCAGGCGCTCACCATCAAGCTCTCGAAGGACGTGCCGCTGGACGAAGTGCATGGCATCCTCGCGTCGGCGAACGACTGGGTGAAGGTCGTGCCGAACGAGCGCGAAGCGTCGATCCGCGATCTTTCGCCTGCGGTCGTCACGGGCACGCTGACGGTGCCGGTCGGCCGTCTGCGCAAGCTGGCGATGGGCGGCGATTATCTGTCGGCCTTCACCGTCGGCGATCAACTGTTGTGGGGCGCCGCCGAACCGCTGCGCCGCATGCTGCGCATCCTGCTCGACAAGTAAAGTAAACTACGCGCCTGGAAGCGCGAGCCAAATCCGAAAGCGTCGCGTTTCTCGCGACGCTTTTTGTTTTTGTGCGGTGTTCTTGAAACACCGTGGTTATCGAACGGTTTTCAGCCGTATGTTTCAATTTTTGCCGTACCCGGAGCCTCAATGATCCAACGACCTCGCCGGTCTTTCCTTTCATCATCGCGTGCGGCATTCGCCGTGGCAGGTTTCGCTGCCTGCGCGATGTTCTGGGCGATTCCCGGCGATGCGCTCGCCCAGGCAAGCGGCGCCGCCGCGCCTGCCACGACGGGACAGACGTACGCGGTCAAGCCGGGTCAATCGCTGAACGACATCGCCGGCGAGCTCACCGGGTCCAAGGATCGCGACGTGCGCGCGAAGGCAGCGCGCGCGCTGTTCGACGCCAATCCCAACGCCTTCGGGAATCACGATATCAACAAGCTGAGGCTCGGCGCGGTGCTGAACGTGCCTGCGGATCTGAGCGGCGCGGCGTCTGCACTGCCCGCGGCTTCCGCGCCCGAGGCGCAGCAGACTGCGCCCGCCGAGGCGCCCGCCGCCGCCAGCGCGGCGGCACCCGCTTCGCAGAGCACGGCGATGGCGTCGGCTGCGGCGAGCGCGTCGGCCGTCGAGCCGCAAGCAAGCGCAACCGCGGCACCGGAGCAAACGACGCCCGAGGCTGCATCGGCGGTCGCCGCGCCCGCGAGCGAGCCCGCTGCGGCTGCGCCCATGCCGGCTAGCCGAAGCGGCGTGACGGCGGCGACCATCGGACTTTCACCGTTCGTCGTGGCCGTCGCGATCTTGGTGATCGGTGCCCTGCTGCTCAGAAAGCGGCGCAAGAAGCGAGCCGCCGCGCCGAATGATGGAAACGTCGACCGAGCGCCCCGGACCTTCGCGAGTCTGGAGGAGGCTCAAGCTGACGCCAACGCGCGCAACGAAGCGCTGCGCAAGGCGAAGGTTGGTCCGGAAGGCCAACGGCCTGGCGAGGACCAATCCGGGCTTGCCGCAGCGGCTGCGTTTGTCGATCAAGCAGACGCGGCTCGGGCACCCGTCGTCCCGTCCGAAGACGAGCCTGCGCCAACCACTGAAGCGAAGCCGATCGCCGATACCGCCCATGCCGGCCATCCGGCACAAGAAGCGCCGTTCGCGCCGGTTGCGCCTGCCGCCCGTCATCCCGATTTCGTGCCACCTGTCAGCGAACCCGACCCGCACGATCAGCATGAGCAGCACGCGCGTGAGATCGCGGCGCGAGAGGCGGCACGCCGCGAAGCGGAAAAGTGGGAAACCGAAGAGCGCGAAGCCGCGGCCCGTCAGGCCGCCGCGCGCGAGGCCGAAGAGCGCGAGATCCGGGCGCGCGAAGCCGCCGCGCGGGAAGCGCTCACACGCGAACTGGCGCATCGTGAAGCCGAGCAGCGCGAGGCCGAACTGCGTCAGGTAACCGAGCGCGAGGAGCAGGCGCGCGAGGCTGCCGCACGCGAGATCATCGCGCGTGAGGCGGAACTGCGCGAACTTCAGGCGCGCGCCGCCGAAGAGAGCGCCGCGGAACAACGCGCCGCCGAGCAGCGCGACATCGAGGACCAGGCGGCGCGCGAAGCGGAAAAATCGGGGATTGCGCCGGATGAAGAGCCGGTGCTCGCCCATCGCTTCCCCATGCCCAAGTTTCCCCAGGACGCGATTCAGGCGCTCGGCTCCCTCGAAATGGAACTGCCGCCGCGCATGGAACTGTCGATCAAGCCGCCCAGTGCGACCGTGCCAGTGATCGAGACGTCAGCGTCGACGAGCGATACGCCGTCGCACGCGCAGCATCCCGCAGCCTTGCAGCCGCCGCCGGCCGAAGTACAACCGATCGCACAGGTGCCGTTCGTCCCGCAGCCGCTGGCGCGACCCGAAACGGCGCGGCAAACCCAGTCGCAAGGCCAGTCCGTGGCATCGCAGATAGAAGCGGGTACCGCCGGCGCGGCATCGGTTGCAGGCCTCGGCGCCACCCGTTTCGGACCGCTCAGCCTCGATTTCGACCTGGGAGCGGCGTCGAGCACGACTGAGCCGCTGCCCGCGCTGACGCCCGCACAACTGGCGACGATCGCGCGTAACAAGCTCGAATTGGCCGCGGAATATATCGAGTTGGGCGATCTTTCCGGCGCGCGCACGCTGTTGCAGGAAGTGATCGAATCGAACGATCCGGCAACGCGTCAGCAGGCCGCCACGCTCTTGTCGACGCTCGCGCCGCATTCCTGATGCGCATCGCTTTAGGCATTCAGTACGACGGCGCGGCGTTTTGCGGCTGGCAGTCGCAGCCGCACGGCAAGACGGTGCAGAACGAACTGGAACGCGCGCTCGCGAATTTTGCGCAGACGCCGCTCCCTACCGTCGTGGCCGGACGCACGGACACGGGTGTGCACGGGCTCGGCCAGGTCGTGCATTTCGACACCGAACTCGATCGCGCCGAATTCTCGTGGGTGCGCGGCACGAACGCGTTTTTGCCCGACACCGTCGCGGTGCAATGGGCGAAGCCGATGCCCGATGACTTTCACGCGCGCTTCGCCGCTTTCGAGCGGACTTATTATTACGTTCTGTACGCCAATCCCGTGCGTTCACCCATGCTCGCGAAACGCGCAGGCTGGGTGCACACACCGCTGGACGTCGAGGCGATGCGCGCATCGATCGCGTGCCTGATCGGCGAGCACGATTTTTCGTCTTTTCGCGCCGCCGATTGCCAGTCGAAGACGCCCGTGAAATACCTTTATCAAATCGATGTGCGCGAGCAGGGCGACTTCATCCACTTTCGGTTTCGCGCCAATGCGTTTCTGCATCACATGGTGCGCAATCTGATGGGATGTTTCGTCGCGATCGGCCGAGGTCGTCATCCGGCCTCGTGGATGGCCGACATCCTCGCCGCCCGCGATCGTCGCGCCGCCGCCCCGACCTTCATGCCCGATGGGCTGTATCTGGCCGAGGTCGGCTATCCTGAACACTTCGCGGTGCCGCCGCCGCATATTGCCAGCATGCCCTGGAGCGCAATCTGGGCAGAGCCGAAATGACAGATCGTGATTTGCATCGCACCCGCATCAAGCTATGCGGACTTTCGCGCGTCGAGGACGTGCAGCACGCCGTCGCGCTCGGCGCGGACGCCGTGGGCTTCGTGTTTTATCCGCCGAGTCCGCGCTCCGTGAGCGTCGCGCAGGCCGTCGAGCTGGCGCGACAGGTGCCCCCGCTCGTGTCGTCCGTCGGGCTTTTCGTGAACGCGACGCCCGAATGGATTCGCGAAGTCGCATCCAGTGTGCCGCTGTCGCTCCTGCAATTTCATGGCGACGAAACCCCCGAGCAGTGCGAGGAACTTGCAGCAATTGCGGGTTTATCCTATTGGCGCGCACTGCGAATTGGGCCTGATGCGTCGACAAGCCATTTGATAGAATCGTCTTTCAAGTTCAAAGCCGCAGGCGGCCTTCTGCTCGACGCTCTCGTCGAGGGCTTCGGCGGCGGTGGAAAGGTATTCGATTGGTCACTTATCCCAACAGATCTCGGGCATCGGGCCGTTTTGAGTGGTGGGTTGAACGCGCAAAACGTCAGTGACGCCATTCGGCGTGTGCGCCCGTACGCGGTCGATGTCTCGAGCGGCATCGAAGTGCCGGGCGCCAAGGGCGTGAAGGATCCCGCCCGAATGGCGGCATTCGTGCGCGCGGTGCGCGAAGCGGATGCTGGGTGAATCGAACGTGGCCGCGCTGTCGGCCACGTAACCGAGAGAGTGACGCAATGTACAACTTGCCAGACGAAAGAGGCCACTTCGGCCAATATGGAGGCGTGTTCGTCTCCGAAACGCTTATCCACGCGCTCGATGAATTGCGCGCCGCGTACGAGGCGGCACGCCAGGATCCCGAGTTTCTCGCCGAATACGAGTACGAGCTCAAGCATTACGTGGGCCGTCCGTCGCCGATTTATCACGCAAAGCGCTGGAGTGAAATGCTCGGCGGCGCGCAGCTTTATCTCAAACGCGAAGACCTGAATCACACCGGCGCTCACAAGGTCAACAACGTGATCGGGCAGGCGCTGCTCGCCCGCAAGATGGGCAAGCCGCGCGTGATCGCCGAGACCGGCGCGGGCCAGCACGGCGTGGCGACCGCGACGATCGCGGCGCGTTTCGGCATGGAATGCGTTGTCTACATGGGCGCGGAGGACGTGCGTCGTCAGGCGGCGAACGTCTATCGCATGAAGCTGCTGGGCGCGACGGTCGTGCCGGTCGAATCCGGCTCGAAGACGCTGAAGGACGCCCTCAACGAGGCCATGCGCGACTGGGTGACGAACGTCGAAAACACGTTCTATATCATCGGCACCGTGGCCGGCCCGCATCCGTATCCGATGATGGTGCGCGACTTCCAGCGCGTGATCGGCGACGAGTGCCGGGTGCAGATGCCCGAAATGGCCGGCCGTCAGCCGGACGCCGTGATCGCATGCGTTGGCGGCGGATCGAACGCGATGGGTATCTTTTATCCGTATATCGACGACAAAGCCGTCAAGCTGATCGGCGTCGAAGCAGCCGGCGACGGCATCGATACCGGTCGTCATGCCGCATCGCTGATGGGCGGCAGTCCGGGTGTGCTGCACGGCAATCGCACGTATCTGCTGCAGGACGAAAACGGCCAGATCATCGAGACGCATTCGGTTTCCGCGGGTCTCGACTATCCGGGCGTCGGTCCCGAGCACGCGTGGCTGAAGGACGCGGGACGCGCGGAGTACGTCGGCATCACCGACGACGAAGCGCTCAAGGCCTTCCACGACTGCTGCCGCATCGAAGGCATCATCCCGGCGCTGGAATCGAGCCACGCGCTCGCCTACGGCGCCAAGCTCGCCAAGACGTTGCCGCGCGACAAGGTGCTGCTCGTCAATTTGTCGGGCCGGGGCGACAAGGACATGCACACGGTCGCCGAGCGATCGGGCATCCAGTTCTGAGCGCCTGATCGATGCGCACCGTCATCGACGAGCCGTTGTCCGCCGGCGCCCTTCAGAGCGCCGGCAGTGACATCCGCAACCGCGATTTTCTGGCCGATGCCGAACACATTCCCGACGCGTCGATCGATCTGATCGTCGCGGATCCGCCCTATGGTCTGGGCAAGGATTACGGGAACGACTCGGACATGCTGTCCGGCGACGCTTTTCTGGAGTGGACGTATCGCTGGCTCGATCTGGCGATTCCCAAGCTCAAGGCGAGCGGTTCGCTGTACATCTTCTGCACCTGGCAGTATTCGCCCGAACTGTTCGTGTTCCTGAAACGCCGCCTCCTGATGATCAACGAAATCGTCTGGGACCGGCGCGTGCCGAGCATGGGCGGAACGACGCGCAAATTTACGTCGGTGCATGACAACATCGGTTATTTCGCGGTATCGAAGGATTACTACTTCGATCTCGATCCGGTGCGCATTCCCTACGACGCAGAGACGAAAAAGGCGCGCTCGCGAAAGATTTTCGAAGGCAGCAAGTGGCTGGAGCTGGGTTACAACCCGAAGGATGTCTGGTCGGTGTCGCGTCTGCACAGGCAGCACGCAGAGCGGGTCGACCATCCGACGCAGAAGCCGCTGGAGATCGTCGAGCGCATGGTGCTCGCGAGCTGTCCTCCGGGTGGCCGCGTGCTCGACCCGTTCATGGGAAGCGGCACGACGGCGGTCGCGTGCGCGCGGCACGATCGGCAATTCACGGGTTACGAGATCAACGCGGATTACTGCGCAATCGCGGAAACCCGGACTGCCGAAGCGCGCACCGCGCGGCTCAAGCCGGACGAGCCCGTACGAGCGCGCCGAAAGCCGCTCATGACGACCGACACTGCTGCGCAAGCCGAATAGCGTCTTTTTCGTCGCTGATCGCGTCAGATGCGTACTGAAGAGTACCGAAGCGTCTGACGTCAACGAATACGACCACGAGAATTCTCATGTCCCGTATCAAGAATACTTTTGCGGCGTTGGCCGCGCAGGGCAAAAAAGGGCTGATCCCGTTCATCACGGCGGGCGACCCGAATCCCGAACAAACCGTCGAGTTCATGCACGCGCTGGCGAAGGGCGGCGCGGACGTCATCGAACTGGGCGTGCCGTTTTCCGATCCGATGGCCGATGGTCCTGTCATCCAGCGGTCGTCAGAGCGCGCCCTCGCGCGCGGCGTGACGCTCAAGAGCGTGCTGGCCGATGTCGCGCGCTTCCGGCAAACCGACGACAAGACGCCTGTCGTGCTGATGGGCTACGCGAATCCGATCGAACGCATGGGCGCCGACGCGTTCGCCAAGGCCGCGAAGGAAGCGGGCGTCGACGGCGTGCTTGTCGTCGATTACCCGCCCGAGGAAGCGGAAGGCTTCGGCGCGTCGATGCGCGAAGCCGGCATCGATCCGATCTTCCTGCTCGCGCCGACATCGACGGATGAGCGCGTCGCGGCGGTCGGCAAGATCGCGAGCGGCTATGTCTACTACGTATCGCTGAAAGGCGTGACCGGCGCGGCAAATCTGGACGTTTCCAGCATCGCGAGTAAAATCCCGGCCATCAAGTCGCGCGTGCCCCTGCCGGTCGGCGTCGGTTTCGGCATTCGCGACGCCCAGACCGCGCGAGCCGTCGCCGATGTCGCGGACGCCGTCGTCATCGGCAGCCGCCTCGTGCAACTCCTCGAGGACGCGAAGCCGGACGCCGCGGCCGCGTCGCTGACGAGCTTCATCGCCGAAATTCGTCAGGCGCTCGACGCCGCACAGTAAAATACGCGCCGCCGCGGGCCGCCTCATTCGGGCGTGCGCCGCGCGGCGACCGATCAGTCAAGGAAAAACGATGAGCTGGCTCGACAAACTGCTGCCGCCGAAGATCAAGCAAACCGATCCCAAAAGCCGCAAGGGCATCCCCGAGGGCCTGTGGGTGAAGTGCCCGGCGTGCGAGGCGGTGCTGTATCGCAACGACGTCGAGGCGAACCTGCACGTTTGCCCGAAGTGCAGCCATCACATGCGCATCGGCGCGCGCGAGCGGCTCGACCGCCTGCTCGATCCGGAAGGCCGCTACGAAATCGGCCAGGAAGTCGTGCCGGTCGACGCGCTGAAGTTCAAGGACAGCCGCAAGTATCCCGATCGCATTAAAGAAGCGATGGAGGATACCGACGAGACCGATGCCATGGTCGTCATGGGCGGCGCGATCCACACGATTCCATGCGTCGTCGCGTGCTTCGAATTCTCGTTCATGGGCGGCTCGATGGGCTCGGTGGTCGGCGAGCGCTTCGTGCGCGGCGCGCGCAATGCGCTCGAGCAGAACGTGCCGTTCATCTGCTTCACGGCGTCGGGCGGCGCGCGCATGCAGGAGAGCCTGCTTTCGCTCATGCAGATGGCCAAGACCACCGCGCTTCTGACCAAGCTGTCGGACGCCAAACTGCCGTTCATTTCCGTGCTGACCGACCCGACGATGGGCGGCGTGTCCGCGAGCTTCGCGTTCCTCGGCGACGTCGTGATCGGCGAACCGAAAGCGTTGATCGGCTTCGCCGGCCCGCGCGTGATCGAGCAGACCGTGCGCGAGAAGCTGCCGGAAGGCTTCCAGCGCGCGGAGTTCCTGTTGCAGAAGGGCGCGATCGATATGATCGTCGATCGCCGCAAGATGCGCGAAGAACTCGCCCAGTTGATGGCGCTGATGACGCGGCAGCCCGCCGATTCGGTCGCCTGAGTCGTTGATATGCAGCGCCGCGCGCGAACCCTGAGGTTCCGCGCGGCGTTTTGCTTTTCCGGTCTCTAAAATGAACACTTTCCCCACTCTCGACGCCTGGCTTGCCCATCTGGAAGCGGCGCATCCGGTCGGCATCGACATGGGCCTCGCGCGCATCGGCAAGGTGAAGGATGCGCTCGGGCTGCGCTTCGATTGTCCCGTGATCACCGTCGGCGGCACGAACGGCAAGGGCTCGACGTGCGCGATCATCGAAACGATCCTGCTGCGCGCGGGTTATCGCGTCGGCTGCCATACCTCGCCGCATCTGTTGTCGTTCAACGAGCGCGCGCGCATCGATGGCGCCGACGCGAGCGACGCCGATCTGCTCGAACATTTCGCGGCCGTCGAAAAGGCTCGCGCGAGCCGGTCCGAGCCGGTTTCGCTGACTTACTTCGAATTCACCACGCTAGCGATCCTGCATCTTTTCGCGTCGCGCGGGCTCGATGCGGTGATTCTGGAAGTGGGGCTCGGCGGGCGTCTGGACGCGGTGAACATCGTCGATACGGACTGCGCGGTGATCACGAGCATCGACATCGACCATACGGATTTTCTCGGCGATACGCGCGAGAAGATCGGCTTCGAGAAGGCGGGCATTTTCCGCGCGGGCAAGCCGGCGGTTTGCGGAGATCCGTCGCCGCCGCAAAGCCTGATCGATCACGCTGAGGCGATCGGCGCGGACCTCTGGCTCGTCGGACGCGACTTCCGTTACGAGGCGCAACCGGGCAACGAGCGTCAGCAGTGGAGCTATATCGGCCGCGCGCAGCGGCGTTCGGCGCTCGCGTATCCGGCGCTGCGCGGCGCGAATCAGCTGATTAACACGTCGGCGGCGCTCGCCGCGCTGGAATCGCTGCGCGACCGGCTGCCGGTCTCGGCACAGGATATCCGGCTCGGGCTGGCGAATGTCGAGTTGCCGGGCCGCTTCCAGGTGCTGCCAGGCAAGCCGCAGATCATTCTCGATGTGGCGCACAATCCTCACGCCGCTGCCGTTTTGGCGCAAAATCTCGGCAATATGGGCTATTTTCCGTACACGTATGCGGTGTTCGGCGCGATGCGCGACAAGGACATCGAAGGCGTCCTGAAACAGCTCAAGGGAGAGATCGACCACTGGAACGTGACCGCGCTGCCTACGCCGCGCGCCGCGTCGGCGGAGCAACTCGAACATGCCTTGCGCGATTCCGGTGTCAACGACAGCGCCGACAGCAGCGTTTCCCGATTTGAAACACCTGCGGCAGCTTTTCAAGATGCATTAAGTCGAGCCTCCGAAAATGATAGAATTTTGGTTTTCGGCAGTTTCTACACGGTAGCGGGCGTCATGGCCTACCGTCGAATGCAGCATAACTAGCAGCATCTTTGAGACGGGCGGCCGTCAGCACCAAGCGATACATGGGACTCTTTTCGTTCGGCAAGAAAGACGACTCCGGTCGCGACGCATACTCCGAATCTTCACGCGGCTCGCGTCACACCGTCCGCACGGAACGCCGCACGCGCAGATCCGAGCGCACCGACGCCGACGCGATGATGCTCGATCCCACCTTGCCGGAGAAGCAGCGCGCACGCCGCAGGCTCGTCGGCGCGATTGCGCTGGTGCTCGCCGCCGTCATCGTCCTGCCGATGGTGCTGGATTCCCGTCCCAAGCCCGTCACTGACGACATTTCCATCGATATCCCCAATCGTCCCGCCCCCGCCGCGAAGCAGTCGCGCGAAGCGAACGACGCGGACACGCAGGCCGGCGTGGCGCATGAGGCGCCGGCAGGCGCGTCGGGCAGCGTTTCCGCTGGCGTGACGCAGCCGCCGGCGGGCGCGCCGACGGCGACGGCCCAGGCGAAGCCCGAGCCGAAGCCCGAAGCGAAAACGGAAGCGAAGCCGTCGAAGCCGGCCGCCGTAGCGAATCAGAACGCGAAGCCGCAGGCCGCCGAGCCTTCCGAGGAAGCCAACGCGAACACCGCGGCGAACGCGGCCGCAGGCGCGGCCAACACGCCGTCGTCGCCGGCTGGCAGCCGCTTCGTGCTGCAAATCGGCCAGTTCGACGACGAAACCGCCGCGCAGAACTGGGTCAACAAGTTGAAGTCAGCGGGCGTGCCCGCATATCTCGAACATCGCAAACAATCGGATGGGGCGACCAAGGCGCTGCTGCGCGCGGGTCCGTTCCCGGATCGCGCGTCGGCGCAGGCGGCGCTGGTGAAGGTGCGCCAGGCCGGTCTGGGCGGCGGCACCCGGGCATCGAACTAAACAGGCTCGATGTTCACCGCTTTCGACTACGCCGTGATGGCCGTGATCGGCCTGTCCGCGCTGCGCGGCATGTGGCGCGGTCTGTTGGCAGAAGCATTCGGTCTGGTCGGCTGGGTTGCCGCCATCCTGATCGCCGGGCGCTTCGTCGGGCTCGTGGTGCCGTATATCCCGTCGACGTGGCCCGGCGGCGCGCTCACGCAATGGCTCGTGGCGTTTGTGCTGGTGGTCGCGGCGGTGCTGCTCGTATCGAGCGTGCTGTCGGCGCTTTTGACGCGCATCACGGAAGTGACCGGCCTGCGCGGCGTGGACCGTTCGTTGGGCTTGCTGTTCGGCCTCGTCAGAGGGGCTATATTGGTAGTGATTCTGGTCGCCCTGGCTGGCCTGACCGAACTGCCGGAAAAGGATTTTTGGCGCAATGCGCTGCTGCGGCCGATGGCCGAGCAAGGCGTGCGCGAATTGAAACCGCTGCTCCCCGATACGCTCGCCGCGTATGTGCACGTCGCTCCCCAACCGAGCGGCCCGGCGCCAGACGCCGCACAATAGATGAACGGCCGGCTACACGAGGAACGCGCGAGGACTCGAAGACGCTTCGACCCGGCTTCGTCACGGCCGAAGTTCGAGAGAAGCGTCGATGAGATCCGGGCAACGTCTTGTCTACCCGTTTCGACTCTTTGAAGGACCATGCCATGTGCGGCATCGTAGGTGTAGTTTCCCAAAGTCCCGTCAATCAGCTGATCTATGACAGCCTGCTCCTGCTCCAGCATCGCGGACAGGACGCGGCGGGCATCGCCACGGCGAACGGCAATAACTTCCACATGCACAAGGCCAACGGCATGGTGCGCGACGTGTTCCGCACGCGCAACATGCGCAGCCTGCCGGGCAATGTCGGCATCGGCCAGGTGCGTTATCCGACCGCCGGTTCCGCATCCAGCGAGGAAGAAGCCCAGCCGTTCTACGTGAATGCGCCGTTCGGCATCATTCTCGCGCATAACGGCAATCTCACGAACTGGATGCAGCTGAAGGACGAGATGTTCCGCATCGACCGCCGGCACATCAACACCGCATCCGACACCGAAGTGCTCCTCAACGTGTTCGCGCACGAACTGCAGCTTGCCAGCTCGGGCCTGCAACTCGACGCCACCGCGCTGTGGAAGGCCGTCGCGGGCGTGCATCGCCGCGTGAAGGGCTCGTATGCGATCGTCTCGCTGATCGCGGGCTACGGGCTCGTCGCGTTCCGCGATCCGTTCGGCATTCGTCCGCTCGTGCTCGGCAAGCTGGAAACATCGACGGGCGTCGAATGGATGGTCGCGTCGGAGTCGGTGGCGATCGAAGGCATCGGCTTCGAATTCGTGCGTGACGTGGAGCCGGGCGAAGCGATCTTCATCGATGCGGAAGGCAATCTGCACAGCCATCAATGCGCCGAGAAGCCGGAACTCAACCCGTGCATTTTCGAGCTCGTGTACCTCGCGCGTCCGGACTCGTGCCTCGACGGCGTGCCGGTTTACAACGCGCGCCTGCGCATGGGCGATTACCTCGCCGAGAAGATCAAGCGCGTGCTGCCGGACGTGCCGATCGACGTCGTAATGCCGATTCCCGATTCGTCGCGTCCCGCCGCGATGCAGGTCGCCGCGAAGCTCGGCGTCGAGTATCGCGAGGGCTTCTTCAAGAACCGCTACGTTGGCCGCACCTTCATCATGCCGGGCCAGGCGGTGCGCAAGAAGTCGGTGCGCCAGAAGCTCAATGCGATGGGCATCGAGTTCAAGGGCAAGAACGTGTTGATCGTCGACGATTCCATCGTGCGCGGCACGACTTCGCATGAAATCGTGCAGATGGCCCGCGATGCCGGCGCGAACAAGGTGATCTTCGCGTCTGCCGCGCCGCCGGTGAAGTTCCCGAACGTGTACGGCATCGACATGCCGACGCGCGGCGAACTGGTCGCGCATGGCCGCAGCGACGAGGAAGTGGCGCGCATGATCGGCGCCGACTATCTCGTGTATCAGGACGTGGAAGACCTGAAGAGCGCGATCCGCGACATCAACCCGGCGCTGAAGGAGTTCGAGGCATCGTGCTTCGACGGCAACTACATCACCGGCGACGTGACGACCGACTACCTCGATCGCATCGAGTCCGCGCGTCTCGCGCCGCAATCGCAGTCGGATCGCGATGCGGCAAGCGAAGCGCAGGAAGGCGGCATGGCGCGCTCGCAGTTGCATCTGCAACTATCGGTCGAGTAAGTCTTCGGCGCTTCAATCGAGCCCGCTTCGTCTGCAAGGACCAAGCGGGCTTTTTTGCGTCGCGAGCCTGAAAACAACGGAGAAAAGCATGGACGACCACCTTAGCTTCGATACGCTCGCCGTGCGCGCCGGCACCTTGCGCAGCGAGTTCAACGAGCATGCCGAAGCGCTCTTTCTCACGTCGAGCTTCTGCTTTTCGAGCGCGGCGGAAGCGGCCGAGCGCTTCAAAAACGCGGAAGAAGCGTACACGTACTCGCGCTTCACCAACCCGACCGTCACGATGTTCCAGAACCGTCTTGCCGCGCTCGAAGGCGGCGAGGCGTGCATGGCGACGGCATCGGGCATGTCGGCGATATTGTCCGTCGTGATGGCGTCGATGCAGCAGGGCGATCACATCGTCAGCTCGAAGAGTCTGTTCGGCTCGACGATCGGCATGTTCACACAGATCTTCCCGAAGTTTGGCATCACGACGACGTTCGTGGATCCGACCAGACCCGACGAATGGCAAGCGGCCGCGACGCCGGAAACGAAGATGTTCTTCCTGGAGACGCCGTCGAATCCGCTGACGGAGATCGCCGACATCGAGGCGATCGCGAAGATCGCGAAGCAGAACGGCGCGCTGTTCGTCGTCGATAACTGCTTTTGCAGTCCGGCCTTGCAGCAGCCGCTCAAACTCGGCGCGGACGTCGTGATGCATTCGGCCACGAAGTTTCTCGATGGTCAGGGCCGCGTGCTCGGCGGCGCGCTGGTCGGCTCCAGGCGCTTCATCATGGAGACGGTGTTCCCGTTCGTGCGCAGCGCCGGTCCGACGATGTCCGCGTTCAATGCATGGGTGCTGTTGAAAGGCATGGAAACGCTCGCGTTGCGCGTCGAGAGGCAATCGGCCAATGCGCTGGAAATCGCGCGCTGGCTCGAAGCGCATCCCGCCGTGAATCGCGTGTTCTATCCAGGGCTCGAATCGCATCCGCAGCATGCGATCGCGAAGAAGCAGCAGAAGGCGGGCGGTGCGATCGTGTCGTTCGAACTGAAGGGCGACACGCGAGAGCAGCAGCGCGCGAATGCATGGCGCGTGATCGACGGCACGAATCTGTGCTCGATCACCGGCAATCTCGGCGACACGCGCACGACGATCACGCATCCGTCGACGACGACGCACGGGCGTCTTGCGCCCGAAGTGCGCGAGGCGGCGGGCATACGCGAAGGGCTGATTCGTCTTGCAGTGGGGCTCGAGGATCCGGACGACATACGCGCCGATCTGGCGCGCGGTCTGAGTTAAGCGCCGCGTGGCGACTTGAAGCCGCCGCTGCGCCATTGTCCCGGCGATATGCCGAAGCGTTTCGAGAACGCATGCGTGAACGCGCTCTGATCCGCGAAGCCGACATCGAGCGCGATGCCGGTGAGCGACGCGCGCGGATCGGCGAGCAGCGTCAACGCGGTGTCGAGCCGCAGACGATGCAGATAGCGATGCGGCGTCTCGCCGAATGCCTCGTTGAAGAGTTGATGAAAGCGCCGCATGCCGAAGCCGCAGTGCGCGGCGAGATCGGCGATACGCAGCGGCTCGGACAGATGCACACGCAACCATCGGTCGATGCGCGCGAAGTCGAGTCCGCGCATTGCGTCGATGGAATCGTCCGTGTCGCGCATCAGCGCGCCGCATAGGTGCGCGGCGGCCTGCCATGCGAAGCGGTCGGCCTGATGGGAAGCGCCGGAATGCGCGCGACGGGCGACATCGGCGACGGCTTGCATGATGCGCGGATCGATCGCGATCGCGCGGGCCCGCTCGAAGTAGCGCTCGGGCACCGCGACGGACGCGGCGGGCAGATCGAGCACCAACTGGCGGTTATCGCCCTCGGCCCAGTAGTCGTGGCGCGCGCCCGCCGGAATGATCCATGCGCCGCCGCAATCGATGCGCGCGCCGTTGCCGTCGACGGCCATCTCCATCGACCCGTCGACGCCGAGCACGATCTGATGAAAGTCGTGCACGTCGGACGCCTGCGCCGCCTCATAGCGGCGCAGCGACACGGCGGGGCGATGCAGCGGCGCGCTCATGCCGTTCAAACTCAGACGTCGAGCAGTTCCACTTCGAACACGAGCGTCGCGTTCGGCGGAATCACGCCGCCCGCGCCGCGCGCGCCATAGCCGAGTTGCGGCGGAATCGTGAGACGGCGCACGCCGCCCACTTTCATGCCCTGGACGCCTTCGTCCCAGCCCTTGATGACCATGCCGCCGCCCAGCACGAAGGCGAACGGGTCGTTGCGGTCCTTGCTCGAATCGAATTTTTGGCCGTCCGTAAGCCAGCCCGTGTAGTGCACGCTGACCGTCTTGCCCGCGACGGCTTCAGCGCCTTCGCCAACGGTGACGTCTTCGTATTTGAGACCGGAATCGGTCGTGACAATCGACATGGTTGCTCCCTGGTTGCCCGGCCATCGACGAAGGATGAGCCGGTGGTCGAAACCGACATTGTAGAACGTCACAGGGAAGCGGGGCGGCGCTCGCGGGCGCCGCCTTTGATCGGCGGCTCAGAGATGACGGCCGGGCGGACCGAAGCGCGAGCCGATGCGCGAGCCGATTTCTGGCCTCACGTGTCTGCCGATCGCGGTGCCGATCGAGGCGCCGTCCTGCGAGTCGCGCATCGCGACCGCGGCGGCCTTGTCGCCGACCTGCTGCCTGGCGACCTTCAGCGCGCGCACGCGGACGTAGGCCATCGCCACCAGTGTCCAGGGCGCGAGATAGGCGAACTCGGGCACGGACACCATCATCATCGTCCAGGTCGCGGCGCAACATTGGCGCAGCGCCATGCCGCGCGGATCCCAGTCGAGTTTGAATGCGGGGTAGAGCATCAACATGCTGATGACGATCGTGCCGACGACGCCGGTATTGACGAGCAGCGTCGAGAAAAGATCGGTCGAACGTATGTAGCCGAAGCCGATGCCGAAGATCTGATTGAGCGGCGCCGCATGAAGCCACAGTTGCATCGACTGAAGGAACTGCACGCCGCGATCGGAACCCGACTCGGTTTTCGCCTCGAGCTTGTCCGTCACCATCTGCTTGAACAGATCAGCGATGTAGTCCTGCAGGAGATACGCGATCACGCACAGCACGAAGAGCCCGATCAGCGCCTTGACCGGATTGATGCCGAGCTTGCGCACGCGAATGAGCGAGTACACCGCATAGCCGATCAGCACGGTCGACGACGTCGTCATCAGGAGCGACAGACCGATGATCCATACCGGCCAGCGCACGCGCGAGGTCGCGTTGAAGTAGACCCAGAACGGAAATATGGACATCGCGTACATCGACGGCTCGCCGGTGAGCGCTTTCAGCCGCTGGACCGGAAAGCCCTTGATGTCGATCTGCTGGAACGAACTGCCGTTCACGGTGCCGTCGGAGCGCACGATGCCCTTGCCGAACTGGTCGCCGAATGCGCGATTCGAAATGAAGTCGCCCGGCTGGCCCGTCACGATGTAGTAGGCCACTTCGAACATGCCGTACAGCGCGAGCAAAGTGACCGCCGCGAGAACCCACTGGTCCCAGGTCGGCTTGTAGTAGTGGTACACATACGCCGCATAGAGCACGACCGCCGCCACGTAAATGGACTGCGTGAACATGCTCTTGCGCATGATGAAGGTGAAAGGATCGGTGTCGTCGACGAGCGAGATCTTGCTGAAGTCGGGATCGAAGGGCGCCATCACGTCCGCGAGCTGCGAGGTGCAGACCATCAGCAGCCACACGGCGATCGCCGCGCCCACGAAATGCATCCAGTTCTTGCGCGCGCGCCCGCCGAACAGCAGCACGAGCGGCACGGAGAGAAAGCACATCAGATAGCCGATCGTCGTGCCTTGAATCGATGGCATGACGAGAAACGACGTCACCGGCATCGCGAAGGCCCAGATTCGGTAGTAGAGGTCGGTCAGCGCCGCTTTTTCTTTCATCATCGATGGTTGGATGCGCCCGCTTCGAAACGGGCATCGGTTGTTATCGGTGTCGTACCGTACACGGCAGGAACAAAGCAAGCCCTGCGCCCGCCGGCTCGTTCATCGGTTTTCGCGGCGCGAGGATCGCGCTTAGCCGCGAGGCCGGAAAGACGCGAGCAGAGCGATCACGATCACCAGCGCCGGACGCAGCCAGATGCGCGGCGCAGGCCCGACCGGATCGGGCTCCGGATTGCGCGTGCGATGAAAATCGCAATGCGGACACACGCTCAGATAAGCGCCCACCTGCCTGCGGCAGCGCGGGCATTGCACGAGCCGATGCCTGAAGGAAAAACGTCCGCTCATATGCGTCTCTCTCATCGACCCGGTTGACGACGCGAGGGCGTCGATACCCCGTGACCCATGCAAGCGGACCAAGACGTATGAACGATCGTTCGGGTCGCTGCGGATGGGCACATCTCGACAGACACCACTGCTACAACGTCAAGCGCCGCGTGACGGGCACGCGGCGCGATTCCTTCAACCGCTGCGCTTCATTATGCGCGCGCGGTCAGTTCATCGACTTGAACGTGCTCGTATAAGCCGCCGCGTAGCCATAACTGCGGCGATTGCTCGGGCGGCGCGGAATCGCGTTGAATACCGAGCCGACGAGCCTGCCGCCCGAGCGCTGCACCTTCTTGACGGTTTCCTCGATCTCTTCCTCGCTCTGGATGCCCGAGCGCAGCACGAGCACGGTCGAACCCGCGTCGCTCGCGACGATCGCCGCATCGGTCACGACGAGGAACGGCGGCGTATCGACGATCACGAGGTCGAACTGTTCGCTCATGCGCGCGAGCATGTTGCGGAAGCCCGGCATCATCAGCAGCTCGGACGGGTTCTCCGGATAGCCGCCGCACGACATGAACGAAAGCCCCGGCACGCCAACATAGCGGATCGCATCGCCGAGCGCGAGTTCGCCCTTCAGCACTTCCGAGAGACCGCCCGGATTCGACTGCTTGAAGAACGACGCGATGTGGCCGCGGCGCATGTCGCCGTCGATCAGCAGCACGCGCAGGCCGATCTCCGCGAGCAGCACCGAGAGGTTCGCCGCGACGAAGCTCTTGCCCGCCGACGGAATCGGGCCAGTCAGCATCACGATATTGTTCGGCGCATTGGCGAGATCGCGATATAGCTCGGTACGCACCGCGCGCAGCGCCTCGACGGCGGGATCGTGCGGGAAGCGCGTCGCGAGCACGCGGGCGTCGCGATCCGTGTCGGCCACGTGCGGCATTGCGAACGCGTCGTGCTCCGGCAGGTGAACATGCGGCAGCGCCTTCGGCGGCCCGCCGTTCTGGGCGCCGGAGAAGGTGAGCGGCGCATGTTCCACCGGCGAGACGGCGATCTCGTGATCGAGCATGGCCTGTTGCCGGCTATACAGCACTTCGCCCAGCACGGGCACCGACAGACGGCGCTCGACGAACATCGGATCGGTCACGCCGATCATCGCGTGGCGGCGCAGGAAGATGAAGAACGTGCCGATGAAGAAGCCTAGGCCCGTGCCCGCGGCGATCACGAGCGACTTGTTCGGCTTCACCGGACGATAAGGACGCAGCGCGTTATCGACGATATGCGCGCCGCCGCTCGTGCTCGCGCGGCGCACCGAGAGCTCTTGCGCCTTGTTCACCATCCCCATGTAGATGGTTTCGGCCACGCGCGCATCACGCGTGAGCGTCGCGTTCTGGCGCTCGGATGCGGGCATGCTGTCGAAGCGCTGCTGGATCTGCTTGTTCGACGCCTCGAGCTCCGCGATCTGCTGATCGAGATTGACCACTTGCGGGCTGTTGGGCTGGAAGCGTTGCAAGGCCTGCGTGCGCTGCAGCTTCAGCGTCGCGAGTTGCTGCATCGATACGATGCTGCCTTGCAAATACGCCTGCGCTTCGTTGAGCGGCGTCACCGACTGCGATTTCGAACGGAACTGGCTCAAGTTGCTTTCGGCGCGACGCAGATCGCTTTCGAGGCGCGGCAATTCTCCGCGGATGAATTCGAGCGTCTTGGTGTCGTTCGCCTGACGCGCCTGCACGGCGGCGTTCAGATACGCCTGGCCGAGCGCGTTCGCGACATCGGCGGTGAGCGCGGGGTCGTCGGCGTTGAAGGTGATCTGCACGACGCCCGTGTCCTTCGCGGACTCGGCCACCTTCATCGTCTTCTTCATGAGCGCGATCGCGTCGAGCGTGTTGAGACGCGTCACGTCGAAATGCACGCCCGGATGACCGAGCGCGCCATTCACGAGAATCGACACGCCGTTCGCCGATGCCGGACGGCCGATGGTGCCGCGCAGGAGCAACGCGCCGTCGGGGTCGCGCAATTCGTACTGGTTGTTGTCGAGCAGAACCAGATCGAGCTTCTGATCTTCTAGCGCCGGCGGCACGTCGAGACGGCCGATCTGCAGCGACTCGCCGCCCCAGCCGTACGAATCGAGGCCGAACCATGCGGGAGCGAGATGCCCCTTCTTCGCGAACACTTCCGCGATCTGACCGAGCACGGGAAACGTGTTCGGCTTGACCTTGATGTCGAAGTGGAACTGCTTCACGACGGGCTCGAGCACCGAGCGGCTCTGCATCACGGAGATTTCAGCGGGCGCGAGCTGAGTTGCGGTGGGTTGAGCCTGCTGCATCTGCATCTGGCCCTGCGGCGCGATGCCGAGCGCGTTCGGATCCGGTGGATCCACGCGCACGACCACATCCGACGAATAGATGGGCTTGGCGAGAAATGCATAAGCGGTCGCGAGCCCGGCCGTGATCCCGATGAACAGGAAGAGGATGCCAAGGTGATCGCGCAGTAGCCTGAGCATGTCGCTCGCGGTGAATTCACCGTCGTCCCTGCCAGGGCGCGAAGATCCGGAGTTGACGTAGAGGGTGTTCAATGGCGCGTCCTCAGTTCGATAAGTTTGAGCGTTGTTTCCCGGGCTGAGAAAAAACAGAAAGCCCGCGCGACAAGTCCGCGGTACGTCCTACGTGTTGTTGGTCCGGCGCGTGGCCGTCGGAACTTCCAGACTAAAGACGCGAGAGGCTCTGAAAAGCGGGCGAAGCGCACGATGCTCCGGGCTCGCATGACGAAGCGCGTCGGCTCGTCGGAGTGCGATGTCTTCGAGAAGCACACTCCGTGCCTCGTAACCGCGTCGCGGAATTCGACGGGTGAAACTCGCCGATTCCTTTACGAAGCGCTTGCTGACAAACGAGACGTTAGGTCCGGAAAAAATAGCGTCAGGGTAATCTTCCGGGCCCAAACTGCACGCGTCTGTTAAGTACCGAACGTAATGAGCAGAATAAGGGTGGGCATGCCGCTTGCGCGGCCGCTCTTTCACGCGATAATCGCGGGTTTGGCCCATGATTTATTTGTAACACCAAAAGATTGAACTTTTATGGCATCGGGTTAGCCTTGATGAAATCGCGCACGGTATTGAAGCGCGACTTGCGCGTTTTGCCGTCATCGTGGATCACGCCGTAGTTGCCGTCGCCGCCGAAGCGCTGATCGTCATAGAGCTCGTACAACGTCACGTTCTGAATGTTGTAGGTCTTCGCCAGCGACACGAATCCCTTCAATGCATCCTTGCCGACGAGGTAGCCGGCCGGATCCGCATGCGTCGGCCGAACGCCGTATTCGGTGATCCAGATCGGCTTGCCATAGCTGTCGCGCAGCCGTTCCAGCACGTTGACCTTCTTGTCGCCGGCCGCCGTGATCGAGCCCATGTTCGAGTACCAGTGCCACGCGGTGATGTCCCAATGCGGAACCGGATGGCCACGCGTGCCGTCGGGCTGCGTGCCCGCATACAGCATGTCCGTAAAGCCGTAATGAAGCCAGCTGAACGACGTGAGCAGGATCTTCGCGTCCGGATTCGTTTCGCGTATGCCCTTGATCAGGCCGAGGATCGAACCGCGCGCCTTCATGAACATCGCGTTGTCGTAGTCTTGCGGATGTTCGCCGCTGCGGTCCGAGCCGAGTATCGTCCAGTTGTCGTATTCGTTGCCGACCTGATAGTACGTAACGAGGCCCTTCAGTACGCGTCCCGCCGTCTTGCCGAGCGCATAGCCGCGCTCGAAGGTTTCCTGTTCGTTCGCGCGCTTCTCCGGCTCGAAGGGCGTGACGAGCGCGAGCACGCCGACGCATTGCTTCGCCGCCGCGCGCGCGAAATTCGCGACCATGTGTGCGCTCTGCTCGCTCGATACATCCTGCGCATACATCGTGACACCGAGATCGCGGAGCTGTGAAATCTGCAGGTCGTAGTCGCTCATCCCGTACGCGCCGTGATGCTCGAGATGTCCAGCGATGCCGTAGAACACGCCTTTCGATCCATTGCCGCAAGCGATCTTCGGCGACGCGACGCTCGCGGCGCTTCCCTTGGCGCTCGCCGAGGTGCTGCTGTGGTAGGCGTCGGGTGAGCCGCTGCGCGCGTAGATCAAAACGGACGCGCAGCACAGCGCGCCGAAAAGGGATACGGCAACCAACAAAGTTCGCATCGACGTTCGGACCTCACGAAAGTGCGCGCTGTCATTCGGCCAGCACGTCGGAATGTTGTGGCTGCTTCCGCGCGCGCATGCCGCGCGCGGTCGTCTCAGTGCGGCCGCTTGTCGTCACGGCTTGTCGATGAACTGCATCAGCAGACGGGCGCTCTCCGTCCAGCGGAAGCGCTCGGCATGCGCGAGGCCGCGGCGCCGCAGGTCTTCGCTCAATTCGGGCGAATCGAGCAGCTCGCGCAGCTTGTTCGAGATGTCTTCGACCGAGTAAGGGTCGCAATAGATCGATGCATCGCCACAGGTCTCCGGCAATGCGGCCGCGCGTCCGACGAGTGTCGGGCAGCCATTGCGCATCGCTTCGAGCGGCGGAATGCCGAAGCCCTCGTAAATCGAAGGATAGAGGAAGCATGCCGCATTCTGGTAGAGCGCCCGCAGTTTTTCGTCGCTGACATAGCCTGCCTGCTTGATATTGGGCGCGCTCGACAGATCATGCGCCTTGCCGAAGATTGCGGCATTCTTCATACCCACGATCACGAGATCGATCGACGGATCGTTCAGGCGCATGAACGCTTCGACGAGACGCTTGAAGTTCTTCGTCGGATTCATGCTGCTCACGGCGAGCACATAGCGTTGCTTCGTGAGCTTCAGCTCATCGATCACGGATACATCCGGCGTGATGTGATCGAGATGATCGGCGGCGAGCGGCACCACGCCGATGCGCTCCGCCGGCACGCCGACATGATGCGCGAGCCGGTCGCGCGAGAACTTCGAATTGGTCAGCACGCAGCTCGAGGTGCGCGCGAGGATCCAGAACATCACGTGATACCAGGTGCGAAACTTCCACGAGAAGTGCGCGGGCGTATCGAACACCGCGGCATCGTGCATGTAGATGATCTGGTTCGCGCGGAAGATCGAGCCCGAGTTCGAGAGGTTCACGATACGAGAGCGCCCCGCGAAAAGCGGCAGGACGATCTGCTCCCAGAAGACGCCCTTGCCGAAACCGAGCTTGACGGTCTCGACGCCTTGCACGGGATCGAGCCCGCCTTGCGGCGGAACGGCGAGCGTCACATGGGCGCCTTGCGGCAACTGCCCGAGCGCGGCGACGAGCTCGCGCGCGACGCGCTGTACGCCGGTGGTTTTCTGGCTCGTGAAGCGGCCGTTATAGACGAGCTTGTTCGTGGTGATCGTGGTGTCCATGTTCGAAGCGTCAGAACTGAGAATCGGAGCTGGTTTCATACGAGGCAACCTCATTGGCGCCGAGCGGTTCGCGCCGGTGCTTGTCGGAGCCGAACTCGTACATCGAGAGCCATTGACGGAAGATCGCGTCCATCGAGAAGCGCTTGCTTGCGGATGCTCTCGCTGCGGCGCCCATGCGCGCGCGCAGTTCGGGATCGTCGCGCAGGATCGCGATGTACTTCGCCATCTCGTCCACGCTCGATGCGACGAAGCCCGTCACGCCATGCTGCACGACGTCGCGATTGCCGACCACATCGGTCACGACGGCGGGAATACCCGCCACCTGCGCCTCGATGAGTGCGATCGGCATGCCTTCCCAACGCGACGTCTGCACGTAGATATCGAGACCGGACGTGAGTTCGAGCGCACGGTCGCGCGCGACCCAGCCGCTGCACGACACGGCGCCGTTCGGCGTGCCCGCCGGCAACTCGTTCTCGTTTCCGCCGATCCACAGAAAGCGCACGGTCGGGTCATGCAACTCGGTCGCGAGCTTCACGAACGCTTCATGATTCTTCTGGAACATCGCGCGGCCGCTCATGCCGATGAGTATTCCTCTGGCGCCGGTATCGATGCGCGGCGGAATCTCGGGCACGTTGACGCCGTTCTCGATCATGCGCGCCTGGCGCGCGCGCATCTTCGTTTCGATCTCGGAGAGCTCGCTCTTCGAACACGCGACGATGGTGCCGCCGAGCCGCGCGGCGATGCGCTCGAAGCTCAGATAGGCGAACTGCTTTGCGGGCGATACGTCGCGGCGCAGAAACGCGAGGCCATGCGGCGAATAGAACACGCGTGCACGCGGCGCGGCGATGCGCGCGGCCGCGCGCCCGAGCACGCCTGCCTTCGACGAATGCAGATGGATCACCGAGGGATCGCACTCCTTGAGCTTGCGGACAAGACTCCACAGGCTGGTCAGATCGTTCTTCATGCTCACTTCGCGAAACATGCTCACATAGGTCAGCTTTACCGCCGGATGAAAGAGCTTTGCGAAGTTATTCGGTGTTTCCTGCCGGATGGAATGAAGGATCGTTACGCCGACGCCAGCGGCCGCCGCGCGGTTCGAGAGCTGGGTCAGCATGGATAGCACACCGCCGCCGAAGGCTTCGGTGATATGGACGATCTCTTTCATGTTCGACTCTTCGATTGGCGTCTCGCCGAGCGCCCGCGGCGAAATGCAATGAGAAGGAATGGCCTGGTTGTTATGGACGTGACGTGAGACTTTTGCGAGGGGCGAGCGCATCCGAAGTGGCCGTGCATGGCCATCTCGAGGAACGCGAAAAAGACCGGGATATGCGTGTCGCAGTACTAATCGCGCGATGTAATACGCACGCGAAAAATACGCACGAGATCCGGCGCAGCATGACTCGTTCCTTGCGTACAGGGATGCAAGAACCCCATCAAGCTCGATTTCGAGCCTGGATTTACCTGCCGCAAGCTCCCGGCCATGCAAATTGGCCGGATGGGCGCCCCGATGTCGGTCTTTGCGAAGATTATTCTGCGTCGCGCGGTGAAACGCAGTTCAGCCGGTAAAACAGCCTCTCTGCAGCGGGACGTAAAGCCGATAGGTGGATCAAAGATCTGACGTCACTATGCTGACGAATACAGACTGGTGAAGGCTATTTCGTGGTGACGGCATTCTGCTGAGCAATCGCCGTTTCGCAAATCTGCAGAAGGATCTGCAGATCCTTGAGCGGTACCGCGACCGACTGCATGCGCAGGCTCGCGGCTTGGTCCGCCAGTCTCTGCACATGCTCGATCGACATTTCTTCTGTATCCATTCGGCAGCTCTCTTAATTAAATACTGTTCGAGCCAATAAGATATCGGCTCGAACTGCATGGGTCGGTTCGTTGACTCACATACTTAAATGCAACTTTAAAGTAAGGCGCAAGTCGAAAGCGGCGCCGCCGCGCCCCTGAGGTGCAAAACAAAACTGACTTAATGCCGCTAATTGATAAAGGCGTTACCAAATAGAATCATTTGTTACTTTTCATAACACGTCAATTTCACGATTTCTCCGCATGAATGTGCAATGCGCGTATTCGCTTTTGCACGCTTCATATTTCGGCATACGGTTCAGGTCGTTTCCGAGCCTGCGCCTCCGGTAATCGGACGTGGACGCTTGAGCAAGGGTACGCCTTGCAGATGCAGCGTGAAGGCCATCGCTGTGGCCACCAGCGTCTCGACGATCAGCACCGTAGCCGCTGCACCCTGCTCGCCGAAGAGCTTTGCCAGCACGGCAAGCAAGCCGAAATTCAACACCGCCGAAGCCATCAGCACGCGACTGAACTGCGCCTTCATACCGAGCGGAAGCATGGTCTGAACACCGAAGAGATCCGAGAGCCCGACCATCAGCGGCACGAAGGCCATCCATCGCAACACCTCTACGGTAGGCAAGAACTTCGGTCCGTACAAGAGTTTTACTGCAAGCGGGGCGCCGAAGAAGATGCACACCGAGATCAGCGACACGATCAAGCCTTGCACCACGAACATCTTGCGCAGGAAAGCGAACGCGTCGTCCTTCGCATGATGCATGAGAAAACTCACGCGCGGGTATGCCGCCGTCTTCAGCGGCTGAAGCATGTTCAACGCGGCCCGGATCAGCTTGTCGCCGGCGGCGAAGTAGCCGGCCGCGACATTGCCCGAGATGAACGTGAGCAGCACGATGTTGCTCGACGCATAGATATCGACGATGGACGTCGCGATGAACACGCTCCATCCGTCCTTCAGACGAACGAGTATGGTCCTGAACGACACGCTCACAAAGTCGATCTCACGCCGGAAATAAAGGTATGTGCAGATCGCGATGCCCGATACGAGCGGCACCAGCGCATTGACCGCCATCGCGATATATACATCGTCGTGCTCGCGCACGAAGAGATACATCGCAGGAATGCTGAGCGCACGTCCGATGAATACGAATACGCTCAACATGCCGAGATCTTCGACGCCTTGAAAGTACCACGTCGGAATCAGCATCGCTCCGATCGCCTGGCCATAGCCGATGATCAGCAATTCGCGATTCTCTTCCAGATAAGGTATGAAGGAGGTCAGCGCAATCACGACCAGCAGTCCCGCGAATGCGAGCGCGGCCTGTGTGACGATGGTCTCCCAGAATATTTTCGAGCGCAGTTCGCGGCTCTCGCGATTGATCGAGATCTTCGGCGTCGCAGTGAGCGAGAAGCTGTAATTCGTAATCGAAATGAAGTACGCGATGAAGGCGAGGCCGAATGAAAGGCGTCCATATTCGCTCGGCCCGAGGACGCGCGCGAGCCACGGCAGCGTCAGCAGCGGCGCGAGGTATGTGGATACCTGCAACGTCATCAGGATCGTAAAGTTCTTTCGAAATGAAGCCATTGAACGGTTTTTTCCCCGGCTTGAGCGCAGCGTGATTTTATGACTATGACGCAAGGCTACGAACCCTGCAGGCCCGCCCGTACGGGTGGGCCTTTTCGTGACAACGCCTGATGCGAATAGTTTCGCTCGTGCGTCTTGCCGTCGAAGCGGCGCGGGGCCAAAGAGGTTTTGCGCGCCCGTGCCTTGGCCCGGCGTCGGTTGCGCGGAATACGAACGGAGTGCGCCGGTTCCGGACCGTCATGGAATACCGGAGAGGACGCAAAGTGCATGCCGAAAGCACTTTAACAAGAGAAAAATGCATTCATCAGTGGGTTGGCACACGCAAGTGGCCTTTCCGAATGCGATCGTTCGGTTGAAATCCATGCAAAGTGCTGGTATGCAAACGTTCGCGTCGAGGCATCGCAATGGACAACCGCTGGACATGTAATCGACTGCAATCGATAAGGCGGTGCGCGCGTGCGCCATTCAAGCGCATGTTTGTCGATCCTTGTGCACGTGGATTGCTTCAACGCGGCGGGACGCGATGCGAACCGCTGCCGCATGCGTCGTAGGCGCTCACATATAATGATCTGCACAGGTCATAACGCGGCCCGTTCCTCAGGGCAGATGCGCAGTGCAGTCGCAGCGCATCCGGCTTTCGCGACATCAACCGCAATACCGATACACGCAAGGAACCATAACCGTGACAACGTCTTTCTCCAGTACGGTCGAGCCTGAAGGCGACGCGTCCTTCGATGCGGCCGTCGCAGGAAATGACGGCGTGCTGGTGCTCGACGCCGCCCAGCGATGCCTCTCCGTCGACGCCGTTCTCGCTCATCTCTTCGATCTCGATCCCGCCGCGCTCAGTGGCCGCACGCTCGCCGACACGCCCTTGCCCCGTCCGCTCACGGCCGCGCTCTCCGAAGCCGCCGACGCCGCGCTGGCGGGCAACGGCACGCGTCGCGCGCACGTGGAGCTCGGTGAGGACCACGCGTCGCGCGCCTTCTCGATCATCGCGCTGCCGGGCCCGGATTGCGTGACGCTGATCGTGTCGCCGGATGCGGATGCATCGGAGCGCGGGCACGGCGTCGCCGACCGCGTTGCACATCTGCGTGCCGAGGCTGCGCTTTTCATGCGCGATCACGTGCTGTCGGTCGTGTCGCACGATCTGCGCGGACCGCTCAACGCGATCCATAGCTGGGGCTATGTGCTCGAACGCAAGGTCGACGCCAACGATCCCGCCGCGCAACGCGCGCTCGCCGGCATCCGCTCGGGTGTCGAGCAGCAGGTGAAGCTGATCGAACAATCGGTCGATACGACGCGCGCCGAAACCAAGGCGCTGCAGGTCGCGCTCGCGCCCGTCGCGTTGCGCCCGCTTCTGGAAAAGAGCGCGTCGCTCGCGCGTGCCAGCGTTGCGGGTGCGCGCGGCGTCGCGATCGAAATCGACTCGCCGCTCGCGGAAGAGCAACTCGAAGGCGATGCAGAGCGCCTGTTGCAGGCGCTCTGGCTCATGCTCGCGTTCGCCGCCGAAGCGAGCCCCGCGAGCGCGACCGTGCGCGCATCGAGCAACATCGAGGGCAGCATGTGGCGCACGGATGTGCGTTTCACGGCATCGGCGCAGGCGCTCGGCGATACGGCGTCGCCGCACGTGCTCGAAGCGTTCGCGCGTCGCCAGGCGCTGGAGCCGCGCGAGGGCGGACGCATCGCATGGGGCCTCGCGCTGTGCAAGCGCGTGTCCGAGGCGCACGGCGGTGCATTCGAGCACGGCGATATCGTCGACGGCGCCGAGGTCACGTTGTCGGTGCGCGTGCCGGTCGCAGGAATGTAAATTGACTTTCGATCAGCTGTCACCCATATACTGACGCTTTCCACTTTCGAAGAGAGTTGCTTTGGCTCAGGTAGTCGCGCTGATCGGCGCATTGTTGCTCGTCGCGTTGAATGGTTTCTTCGTCGCGGCGGAGTTCGGGCTCGTCAAGTTGCGGGCCACGCGCGTCAAGGCGATCGCACGCACCAACGGCCTGCCCGGCCGTCTGCTCGCGAAGGTCCACGGGCAGCTCGATGCCTATCTGTCCGCATGCCAGCTCGGTATCACGCTGGCATCGCTCGGGCTTGGCTGGATCGGCGAGCCGGCATTCGCAACGCTTCTGCATCCGCTCTTTGCGCTGCTCGGCGTCGAGTCGGAAAAGCTGATCGACTCGATCTCGCTCTTCTTCGCGTTCTCGGTCATTTCGTTTCTGCATATCGTCGTCGGCGAACTGGCGCCGAAGTCGTGGGCCATCCGTCGCGCGGAGCAGGTCGGACTGTGGCTCGCCATGCCGCTTTACGGTTTCTACTGGCTGATGTACCCGTTCATCTGGGTGCTGAACGCGAGCGCGAATCTGGTCCTGCGGCCGTTCGGCATTTCGGGCGAGCACGGTCACGATGCGCATTACTCCACCGATGAGCTCAAGCTGATCCTGCGCGGGCGTCATCATGGCGGCGGATCTTCGTATAACGAGGACGAGTGGAACACCATCGCGCATTCGCTCGATTTCAGCCGCATGACGGTGTCGGATTTAATGCGTCCGGCGCATGAACTGGTGGGGCTGCGCAACGATTTGCCGATGCGCGACAACCTTGCCGTGATCGCGCGGCATCGTTTCTCGCGCTATCCGCTGTTCGCCGATGCGTCGGGCGAACGCGTGATCGGCATGATCCATCTGAAGGATCTGCTGCTGGCAGGCGATGGCGCCGCGCGCGGCTTCAACTTCAGCCTGTCGAAAGATGCCGCCGGGAAGATCGACAAGCTTTCGCGTCATGTGCGGCCCGTGCAGTACGTCGCGCCGAATCTGTCGGCGCTCGAATTGTTTCGGCGCTTTCGCAAGGGCGCGCCGCATCTCGCGATCGTCGGACGCAAGGGCGCGAAGCCCATCGGCTTCATCACGCTCGATAACCTGCTCGGCGCACTCGTCGGCCAGATTCACGACGAGTTCCGTCAGGGCGATGCCGATTGGTCGCGCATGGACGACGGCACGTTGATGGGCAAGGGAAGCTTGCCTGTGGTTTCGCTGGAGCGGGCGCTCGGGATCGATATCGACGAAGGGCGGGCGGAATCGGTCGGCGGACTCGTCATCAATGCGCTGGGCGATTTGCCGATCGAGGGGCAAAGGGTCGAGTTCGACCGCTTCGATATCGTCGTCAAGAAGATGAAGGGCCCCAGGATCGTGCTGGTGCGGGTCTATCCACGCGAAGAGGCGCTCGAGGAAGCCGAATGATTCTTGATCGCCGGATCAGGACGATACGCCGCGACTGGCAGTGGCGTTACTTTTCTGGCGAGCATTCTCCGCGCATCAGCGCCCATTCGTCGCACTGTCGGCCATTGGGAAACCGGCAGATGCCGGCCTCTCCCTCGGCCGTTTTCACGATTTCCAACGTCCCCCCGCGCTGGACGCAATTGACGGATGCCGGATTAGGCAGGCCCGTGCGCGCCGCGGGTTGATCCTTGCTCGCGTCGGCGACGCATGACGACAAGAACAATGCAGAGGCCGCTGCCAAAGAGACGTCAGCGAACACGGCCGCGAATGTTTTTTTCATCTCGATAACTCGGCGTGATGTCGTTAGTTCTCACGCAGACTACATGACCTGTCTCGATCTTCATTCTTCGAATGAAGGCATAAATACATGGCGCAACTGAATTTTTCAAATCCGCCTAGTTGAGAGGCAAAAGACCGTTGCTTAGGTATTCTTCACACAGTAAATTGAAGCCGATCGTAACCCGCTCGTTAACGTAGATCTAGCCGCCGCCGCTAATGCGCTTCGGACCGTCTGCTCGCGCGAAGTATCGATGCCAATTTCTGTCTCGGGCCGACCGGCCTGACATTTTGTGTGGAGCATCACATGCAACAACGTACTTCCCGTTTCGTCCAACTCACGCTGGCGGCAGCCGCCGCCAGCGTTGCCTTGCTCGCTGCGTCAGCGGCACAGGCGCAACAGGCGGCGAACGCAACGCAAGCATCCAGCGCGACTCCGGCCGTGGGCGATGCGGTCGTCGTGAATATGGTCGCAAAGATCACCAAGATCGACCTTCATGACGGCGTCGTGGACCTGAAAGGGCCGAAGGGCCACACCGTCGCGGTCGGGATCGATCCGACGGTCGCTGATATCAAGAAGCTGAAGGTCGGCGACGAAGTTCACATGCAATACCGCGGTGCGCTGCTGTTGTCGGCCGACAAGGTCGACCCGAAGAACACGCATTCGCGCGTGACCGCGGAACAGATCGCGCCTGCATCGGATGGCGTGGTGGTGAGGACGGCCGGTGTGCAAGTCGTGGCGACGATCCAGAAGATCGACCCCGTCACGCGCGAAGTGACGCTCTCGGGCGCGAAGCGCATCGTTACGCTGAAGGCGTCGCCGGATGTCGCGCTCGACAAGTTCAAGGTCGGCGACAACGTCATGGCGACCTATGTTTCCGCCACGGCAATCGATGTGACGCGCAACGGTCAGATCGTGAAGTAATTCCCGGCAAGGCGCTGGCTGGGTGCTGGGAAAAGCGGTCGTTCAACAGTTGAACTCATCATCCAGTCGGATTCAATGCTTTGGTTCAGGTCAGTTTTGCCTTGGCGTCACGTGCCTCTTGGGCGAGATTCCGAAAATGTCGAGCGCCTGTTAGTTGGCGTCGTCATGCGCCTCAGGCGTACAACCCGACGTGATTCATCCGCTGATGCTTCGTGCGCGCGCCGGGGTCGCGCGGCGCTGCTACGCGTGATGTTCGGCGAAGGCATATTTACTGGCCGCAATTTCAGCCTTGCCGAAGGCGGCTGATTATTTGAATAAAGAAAAAGGCGAACGATGCGAAGTTTCAAAAAGGTGGCGCTTTTAGCCGCGGTAGCAGGCGCAATCGGTATTGCGCAAAGCGGTGTATTTGCGACAGAAAAAGCGGCCGCGCAATCCACGCTGCACAAACCCGACGCCGTCGCAATGGATGCACTCGTCAAGATGAGCGGTTATCTGCAAACTGTGAAGCAGTTTTCGCTCGACGTCGATTCGACGACAGATCGGATCATGGTGAACGGCGACACGACGCAGTTGATTCAGTTGTCGCACAAGACAAAGCTGACCGTGAATCGCCCCGATCACCTCAAGGCCGATATCGTCGGCGATGCGTCGGGCACGAGCCGCCATGCCTATTTCAACGGCAAGCACTTCACGCTATATACGCAACCCGACAATTATTATGCGACGGTCGCCGCACCCGCGACCATCAAGGAGCTCACTGGCGCGCTTGAAAGCAGATATGGGATCGAGTTGCCGCTGAGCGATATTTTCACGCTGGGCTCGAATCCGGATGACATGAAGCGCGTGCTTTCGGCTGCCTATCTAGGCGATGAAGTCGTAGGCGGCGTCACTTGTTCGCACTACGCATATCACGAAAGCGCGGTGGACTGGCAAATCTGGATTCAGAAGGGCAATCAACCGCTTCCGTGCAAGCTGAATATCGTGACGTTGACCGACAAGCAGCGACCGCAATACACCGCGGTGTATCACTGGAATCTAAACCCTGAAATCAACCAGAAAACGTTCGAATTTTCGGCGCCTGAAAATGCACGTCAGATCAAGTTCGCTCAAATCGCAAATGCCCAATAGTGCTTCAATGAAGAGAACATCGATGAAAGCGAAAAAATTCTTGACGACGGCAGGCGTGGCGCTGATGGCGCTCGGAATCGCGTCGTCGGCGAGTGCGTTTCAGGTTCGTGGCGGCGCGCGGACGTCAGTAGGCGGTGGTAACTGGCAGGCTGCCCATGAAGCGAACGTCGAGACGCGGCAGTCCAATCGCACCGAGCGCGAGAGCAATCGACAGGAGACCTATCGGCAAGTCAGCTCCAATCGCGCTGACGTCGTGAACAACTACAACAATAATCACGGATGCTGCGATCACGGCGGATGGTACGACGATCATCCCATCGCGACCGCCGCCGCCGTCACCACGGCAGCAGTCGCAACAGCGGCCGTCGTGGGATCGATCGTCCGCAGCCTGCCGCCGAGTTGCTCGGCGGTCAACATCAATGGCGCCGTGTACCAGCAATGCGGCTCCGCGTGGTATGAGCCTCAGTATTCAGGCACGACCGTGCAATATGTCGTCGTGAATCCTCCTCGCTAAGCGTCGGAATATCTCTTCGCGAACGCGCGCTCGCTCATCCCGGAGAGCCAGCGCGCGGCACGCTTCAACGGCCTGCTAGGGCCTCGGTACCCCTTCTTCCACGAGCAGGGCCACCGGCATCACCCCCAGCGCATCGCGCAAGAGCAGGCGCTTGCCGTCGGCTTTGGGCGCATTGGGACTCAGCCAATCGAACAACGCGCGCGAATGCAGCGCTTCGGGCAATACGATCGATGTATCGCCCCAGCGCTGTGGATCGACTAATGGCAGCTCGCTCCGCGCGTCCAGCAACGGCGCCGCGAGCCGCGTCGCGATCACGATGGCGAACGCACTTCCCGCATGCCGCGCATACGCAATCACGCGCTCCGCATGCTCGCCCTGCACGTCGAGCGGCAAATACTCGCCCTGCGCGAACAACGACTCGCAATGCTTGCGCAAGGCCAGCGCGCGCCGCACGAGCGCCAGCTTGACGCGCCCGTCGCGCCAGTTCGCAAGCTGCTCCGAAGGCGGTCCTTTCTCCTCGACTTCCTCGAGCCACTTGCGACGCAATTCATAATCGACCGGCCGACGATTGTCCGGATCGACGAGACTGAAGTCCCACAACTCCGTGCCCTGATAAAGATCCGGCACGCCGGGCGACGTGAGCCGTAACAGCGTCTGCTGGAAACTGTTTATCGCGCCGAGCGGCGCGATGCGCGCGACGAATGCCGACAACTCCTGCAGGAAGCCGCTACGCCGCTGCGGCGCGACGATATCGAACAGGAAGTCCTTGCACGCGTTCTCATACGCTTCGTCGGGCGCGAACCAGCTCGTGCGCGTCTTCGATTCGCGCAATGCCTTCAACTGCCATCCCGCGACACGCTCGGCGAGCGCATGAACGCCCGCTTCGTCGTCGGGTGCGAGCGTGGTCGGCCAGCAGCCGACGAGCGTCTGATACAGCATCGCTTCAGCGGCCGGTCCGGGCGCCCAGTCGTCGATGTCGCTCATCTCGCCGTGTCCGCCGCTCGGTCCGCGTCGCAACGGTGTGTTCAACGTGGACCACTGTTTGAGCGTGGCCGCCCATTCGTCGGGGATCTCGCTCAACGCCGCGATGCGCGCACGCACGTCCTCGCCGCGCTTGTGATCGTGTGTCGCCGTGCAGAGCATCGCGTGCGGGAACGTATCGAGGCGTTCGCGATTGCAGGCGTGAAAAGCATCGACGGACAATGCAAACTCGCCCGGGTCCGCGCCGACCTCATTGCGCGAAATGAGACGTCCATACCGATAACATGCCGTATCCTCGACGGCCTTCGCCGCCACCGGCGATGTCAGTTGCGAGAACAGCGTCTGTGCCGCGCGACGCTGCGAACCGCTCGACGGCGGCGGAGTCTGGCCCGCCTGCGCCTGATTGCGATCGCGCTCGCGATTGCGCTCCGCCGCGCGATCCCGTCCGCGTTCCGGCCGCTCGTTGCGGTCGCCGCGTTCGCTGCGCTCGGGTTGCGGCGATTCGTCGGGCAGCTTGCCGCCGAGCCATTGCGCGACCTGATCGAGCACGACATGATCCGCGCGCGCGAGCACGGCGCGCGCGGCGTCGAACGCCCGTGCAAAAAAGTGCTCGTCCTCGGGGCCACGCACGCCGCCCACGGGATAGATGCGATACACCGGAAATTGCACGACGAGCTCCGCAACCGCGCGCCTGATCGACGTGAACGTGAAATCGCGCGTGGACTGCGCATCGCGCGCGATCCGATGCAATGCGCGCGTCACGCGATCCAGTTCCGCCGCGAGATTCTCCGCGAGTATCTTGCGGCGCGCGGCGAGCGCTTCGTCGGCGAAGCACGCACTCTTGCCCGTGATCTCGGCCCATAGCGCGGCGAGCGGCTCCGCGCCAGCCGGATCGTGCAACAGCGCGCCGACATCGTTCATGAAGTCGTAGCCGGTCGTGCCGTCGACCTGCCAGTCGCGGCGCAAAGGCTCGCCGCGCGCCAGAATCTTTTCGACGACGAAGTAAGTGCGCCCATTGCCGTGCCGCAATGCCTCGGGTCGTCCCGCCGACAACTCTTCGAGCCGCGCGCGCAGGCGCTGGCAATACTCGCGCGGTTCGGCGAGACCATCGACGTGATCGACTCTCACGCCATCGATCAGGCCTTCGGTAAAGAGCCTGAAGACGAGCGCGTGCGATGCCTCGAACACCTCCGGCCGTTCGACGCGCACGCCGCCGAGCGTGCTCACATCGAAGAAGCGCCGCCAGTTCACTTCGTCCGCGGCGGTGCGCCACCAGGCGAGGCGATAGTGCTGGCGTTCCAGAAGCCGGTGCAGACGGTCCCGGCCCGCAGTCGTGTCCGGGGAATGCGCGGCGAGAATCGCCTCGATCGCGGCCTGGCCGCCCTCGGTCTGCGCGATGGTGACGAGCGCGGTGCGTGCATCGGCGGCGCGCGGCTGATCGGCGGGCTGCGTCGTCAGGCCGACGAAGCGCTGCGCGAGCTCGGGCGCTTCCTGAAACACGGCGGGGTAGTCGACCGGGCAGACCGGAAACGCATTCGAGTAGTACTCGATGACGAAGCGCCCTTCATCCGCGCGATAGGCGAGCTTGATCTTGCCGCCCTGCAACTCGTCGCCATAGGATGCGCCGAGGAACGGCGCGAGCACCTTGCCGCGCAAAGCGGGATCGGGCGAATGCCAGTCGACGTCGAAAAAGCGCGCATGCGCGGCATGCCGGCCCCATTCGAGGATGTCCTGCCACCACGCGTTCTCCGATCCGCCCACGCCCATGTGGTTCGGCACGATATCGACGATGAGCCCCATCTCGTGCGCGCGCAGCTTCTCGACGAAGCGCCGCAGCCCGTCCTCGCCGCCCAGTTCGGGATTGACCCGCGTGTAGTCCACGACGTCGTAGCCGTGCGTGGAGCCGGCGGTCGCGGCCGTGATCGGTGACACATAGGCGTGACTCACGCCGAGCCGCGCGAAGTAATCCACGAGCGCGGCGGCATCGTCGAAAGTGAAGCCCTTGTGAAGCTGGAGCCTGAGCGTGGAACGCGGTACGGTCATGGTGATTCGGGTTTCGATAGGGGTTCGTTCGGTTGCGCGGAGCGCTTGCGCGCGGCATCGACGGCGAGCAGGCGGTCGGCGAATGCATCGTCGAGAAACAGTTCGTCGACGGGCCGCGCCATGCGCCTTCTCCAGTTCGGATGCTCGTCGATCGAGCCCGGCAGGTTCGGCTGCTCCGCGAGCGCGAGCAAGTCTTCGAGCGGATACGTGACGAGCGGCGCGGGCGTCGCGGCGACGAAGGCGAGCGCTTCATCGACGGGTGCATTGTCGATGTCGGGCGCATTCACGGCGTCCGGCGCAATGCCCGCGTCCTGAAACGCGCGCCACAAATGCCCGCGATCTTCGCCGCGCTCCTCGAGAGCCACTTCGACGGCGTCGCGGCCATCCGCGCGCGCCATGGTCTGGCCGATCTTCGAGCGCCACACGATGTCCTCGCCGCGCCACCATCCGGTGACCGTCGGCAGATCGTGTGTGGTCGTCGTTGCGGTCACGCCGCTGTCCCATTCGCGCGGCGGCTTGAAACCCGGGCCGTCCACTTCGCGTTCGAACCACAGCACACGAATGCCAAGCAAGCCGTGCTCCTGCAAACGCTCCGTGAAGCCGGGCGGCACGGTGCCGAGATCCTCGCCGATCACGATCGCGCGATGCCGCCACGATTCGAGCGCGATGAGACGCAGCATGTCGTCGAGCGGATAGCGCAGATAGGCGCCGTCCTTCGCGCTTTCGCCTTCGGGCACGAGCCACAGCCGGCGCAAGCCCAGGATGTGATCGATGCGGATGCCGCCCGCGCGCGCGAACGAAGCACGCAGCATGTCGATGAATGCGGCGAAGCCCTGCGTGCGCATTGCGCGCGGCGAGAACGTCGTCAGTCCCCACGATTGTCCGGCCTGATTGAAGAGATCCGGCGGCGCGCCGACGGACACGCCCGTGAGCATTTCATCCCGATACGACCACGCATGACTGCCCGCGCTGTCGCAACCGACGGCGAGGTCCGCGACGAGCCCGACGGCCATGCCCGCGTCGCGCGCGGCGTGCTGCGCGTGCATGAGTCCCTTCGCGGCGAGCCATTGCGTGAACAGATGGAAATCGACTTCGCGGCGATTGGCGTTCGCGAATTCGGTCACCGCTTCGCTGCGCGGATCGCGCAACGCATCGGGCCAGTTGCGCCAGTGGCCTTCGCCGTTCTGCTCGATCTGCGCGGCCTGCAGCGCTTCGAAGCGCGCATGATCTTCGAGCGGGCGTCCGCCTTCTTCGACGAACGCGGCGAAGTCCTTCGCGAAGGGCGAGTCGCGGTCTTCGGAGAACGTAGCGAAGAGCGCGCGCAGAATCGCGAGACGCGCTTTCGATGCGCGCGGCCAGTCGATCAGCGTCAATCCTTCGAGCTCGACGAGTTCTTTCGCGACGCCCGCCTTCTCGATCGCCGCGCGCGCGGCCGGTGCGCCGAGCACGGCGGCCGGATCGACATGCGCGATGTTGAGAAAGAGGCGCGACGATGGCGAGTAGGGGCTGAACTTGTTCGGCTCGGCGCTGAACATCGCGTGCATCGGGCTGATCGCGACGGCATGTCCGCCGCGCTTCGCCGCTTGCGTCGCGAGCGATGCGAGCGCGGTGAAATCGCCGATGCCGCCATCGCCGTCGCGTCGCAGGCCATACACTTGCGCCGCGACGCCCCAGAGCGGCGGCGCATTCGACGCATCTTCGTCGAGCGTGCGCCACGCGTCGTCGAGCGTGTAGCAGCGCGCGGGCGCGACCGCGAGCGTCGTGCGATGGTCGTTGATGACGAGCGTGTGGTAGCCCGGCTCCGCGATCGGCGAGAGCAGCGCCGTTTCGCCCTTGGGCGACGTGAAGCGCCCGTCGATCACCGCGCCGCTTTCCAGCTCGATGCGATAGCGCGCGCCCTGTTTCGCCGCCGACACCGGCAGCGCGATGCCGCGATCCACTTCGGCCGTGATGAGCGGCGGCAGCTTGCGCCCGCTCATTTCGGCATCGACGGCGGCCATGCTCTGCTTGAGTTGCGTGGCGTTGCCGCACGGCAGGCCGAGCTTTTCGAGGAGGATGCGCAGCGTCGTTTCCGGCACGCGCTGCATGATCTTGTGCGCGTTCTGCCATTCGATCTCGAAGCCCGCGCGCTCCGCGAGCGCTTCGATGCTGCTCACGGGACGCGTGGCGGCGCCCGTCGGGTGGGTTTTCGTCGCGGCGGCGCTCACGAGATTTTCCCTTCGGCGGATGCCGGTTCGAAGCGTCGCGCGTCGTGCGCGATCGCATACTCGTTCACTTCGCCGGTGAGCCAGGCGAGGAACGTGCGGCCGCCGAGTTCGCCGTCACGCGCGCGATCCTGCGCGCGCGCCGGCGTCTCGAAGACGATCTTGCCCGGCGGCTTCTCTTTCAGTGCGATGCCCGTGTCGCCGAGATTCAGCGCGACGGTGAGCGTCTCGCCGTCGCCGAGCTTCCATCGCGCGACGAGCGCCTTATTGCCGAGCACGTCCGCGCCGAGCGATTTCGCGCCCTTCAGACGCGGCGTGACGAGCTTCGCGCGCACCGTCAATGCGGAGCGATAGAAATGCAGCCAGGCGAGCCGGTCCGCTTCGTCCTGTTTGTCGCCGATGTCGGGCGAGGACATCTCGAACGTTTTTTTGTCGTTCGGATCGGGAATCTGCGCGCGGCGCTTTTCGTCGCTGAATGCGGAGAACTTCGCGAACTCCTTGCGGCGGCCTTCGCGCACCGCGTCGGCGAGCTGGTCGTGGTAGTCGGTGAAAAAGAGGAACGGTTGCTTCGATCCGTATTGCTCCTCCATGAACAGCAGCGGAATCTGCGGCGAAAGCAGCAGCAGGGCCGTCGCGGCGAAGAGCGATTCATCGTCGGTCAAGGAACGCAGCCGGTCGCCCATCGCGCGATTGCCGATCTGATCGTGGTTCTGCAGGAACATCACGAAACGCGTGGGCGGCAGATGCGCGCTCGGTTCGCCGCGCGGCTTGCCGTCGTGTATCGGCGACGGATCGCCCTGATACGCGAAGCCTTCCCCTAGAATCCGCGCGAGCTTTTCGATGGGCTTGTCGCAATACGCGCCGTAGTAGCTCTCCTGTTCGCCGGTCAGCAGGACGTGCAACGTGTTGTGCGCGTCGTCGTTCCATTGGGCGTCGAAATGCGTTTCCAGCAGATTCGCCGTGTTGTGCTCGTTCTCCAGCACGAGATGCACGTGACGGCTCGCCTCGACGGAACCGCGCACACGATGCGCCATCTCGCGAAGCCATTCGTCGTCGTTGATCGCGTGCACCGCGTCGAGGCGCAGGCCATCGAAACGATATTCGTTGAGCCAATACAGGGCATTGTCGAAGAAGAGGTCGCGCACCTGCGGACGCTCGAAATCGATCGCCGGGCCCCACGGCGTATGCACGCCTTCGCGGAAGAAGGTTTTCGCATACGCGTGCAGATAATTGCCGTCCGGGCCGAAGTGGTTGTAGACGACATCGAGAAAGACCATCAGGCCGAGACCGTGCGCGGTGTCGACGAGCTTCTTCAGATCTTCGGGGCGGCCATACGACGAGTCGGGCGCATAGGGCAGCACGCCGTCATAGCCCCAGTTGCGCGTGCCGGAAAAATCGTTGAGCGGCATCAGTTCGATGGCCGTCACACCGAGCTGCGCAAGCTCGGGAAGGCGCGCGGTGACGCCTGCGAACCCGCCCATCGCGCCGACGTGCAGTTCGTAGAGCACGGTTTCTTCCCACGGCCGGCCGTGCCAGTTCGTGTGAGTCCAGCGATACGCGCGCGGATCGATGACTTCGCTGGGCCCGTGCACGTCTTGCGGCTGAAAGCGCGAAGCGGGGTCGGGCACCGCGAGATCGTCGTCCAGCCGATAGCGATACAGCGTGCCCGCGCCGCCATCGGCTTCGGCTTCGAACCAGCCGTCGCCGGTCGCCTGCATGTCGATAAGCTCGGGCGTGCCGCCCGCGCGCTGGATTTCCACTTGCACGGCTTCGCGCGAAGGCGCCCAGAAGCGGAAACGCGTGCGCGGATGCTCGCGCGCGGCGCCCGTCAGATGAGCGCCGAAAGGAAGGCAATACGCATGGTGATGCTTGTGCGGATCGATCGGACGTTCGGACATGATTTCCTGCCTGTATTGCTGCTGTGGGGCTGCGTGAGTCAGTGAGGCGAATCGATTTCGGGCTCCCGATGCGAGGGCATCGTGCCGGGATCGGGCGGCAAGGCCGTCAGCAGACGCGGTCCCTGATGCGCGCCCGCCATCCAGACCGCCTGCCAGTCGGCATCGCCGGTCGGCTCGGCCAGCATCACGACGATGCTGTGCGCGGCCAGGGTAAGCTCGCTGCCCACGAGCGGCCGCGTCACGGAATCGGGCTCCGCGCTATCCAGGAGCACGTTCCATTCCAAGTGGGGCGCGGGCGGCGTGAACACGAGCGTCTGTGACGATCCGTTGAACAGGAGCAGCAGTACATCGATTTCACCGTCGACGCCCGGGCCGGCGCGCCGCAGCGTGAGCGCGCGGCCTTCGGGGTCCTGCCATGCTTCGATCGCGAGCGCGCTGCCGCGTTCATCGAACCAGCTCACATCGTAGAGTCCGGGCAGCACTTCGCGGTCGCCGTACAGGAAGCGCGTTTCGCGCAGCACCGGGTAGTTTTTGCGCAGCGCAATAACTCTCGCGACGAACTCCGTCATCTCGACGCCCGGCGGACTCTGCGCGGCGTCCCAGTCGATCCAGGAGATCTCGTTGTCCTGGCAATAGGCATTGTTGTTGCCCTGTTGCGAGCGGCCGAATTCGTCGCCGCCGAGCAGCATCGGCGTGCCGAGCGAGAGCAGCGTCGTCGCGATCATCGAGCGGGCGAGACGCGCGCGCACTTCGAGGATCGCGGGATCTTCGGTCGGGCCTTCGACGCCCCAGTTCGCGCTGCAATTCTCGTTGTGGCCGTCGTTGTTGCCCTCCTGATTCGCCTCGTTGTGCTTGTGCGAGTACGCGGTGACATCCGCGAGCGTGAAGCCGTCATGTGACGCGACGAAGTTCACCGATGCCCACGGTTTCCTGAAGCGGCGATTGAAGAGTTCCGCGGACCCCGTGAGACGCGCCGCGAGGTCGGGGCGCATGCCCGAATCGCCGCGCCAGAAACGTCGCACGCCGTCGCGATACTTGTCGTTCCATTCGGCGAAGCCCGGCGGATGATTGCCGACCTGATAGCCGTCCGGCCCGATGTCCCACGGCTCGGAGATGAGCTTGCGCGTGGAGAGGACCGGGTCCTGGCGGATTGCGTCGAAGAAGCCCGAGCCCGGATCGAAGCCGTGGCCTTCGCGGCCGAGCGTGACGCCGAGATCGAAACGAAATCCGTCGATGTTGAATGCCGTGCTCCAGTAGCGCAGTGAATCCATGACCATCTGCAGCACGCGCGGATGCGACAGGTTCACGGTATTGCCGCAGCCGGTCTCGTTGATGTAGTGCCGCTCGTCGCCGGGAATCAGGCGGTAATAGCTGGCGTTGTCGAGGCCGCGCCACGAGACCGTGGGCCCGAGTTCGTTGCCTTCGCACGTGTGGTTGTAGACGACGTCGAGAAACACTTCGATGCCCGCCGCGTGCAACTGGCGCACGGCGATGCGCATTTCGTTGAGCCGGTGTGTCGACAGATACGAGGGTTCCGGCGCGAAGAACGCAGCGGTGTTGTAGCCCCAGTAGTTCCTGAGACTGCGTTCGACGAGAAAGCGGTCGTTGAGAAACGCGTGCACCGGCAGGAATTCGACGGCGGTGATGCCGAGCTTCTGCAGATGCTCGATGAACCACGGCGACGAGAGCGCGGCGAATGTGCCGCGTTCGTGCTGACGGATATCGTTGCGCATCATCGATGCACCGCGCACGTGCGTTTCGTAGACGATCGTTTCGCCCCAGGGCGTGTCGGGGCGTACGTCGCGGGACCAGTCGAAGGCGTCGTCGGTGACGATGCACTTGGGCATGGCGGGCGCGGAGTCGCGGCGGTCCATCGACATGTCGAGCCGGTTCGAATGCACGCGATAGCCGAAGAGCGCATCGGACCAGCGCCAAGGGCCGACGAGCTTTTTCGCGTATGGGTCGAGCAGCAGCTTGTGCGGATTGAAGCGATGGCCTTGCTGCGGCTGATACGGCCCGTGCGCGCGGAAACCGTAGACGGTGCCCGGATGCGCGCCGGGCAGATAGCCGTGCCAGATTTCATCGGTGCACTCGGGCAGATCGAAGCGCATCAATTCCTTGCGGCCGGTGCTGTCGAAGAGACATACCTCGATGCGGTGGGCGTTCGATGAAAACACCGCGAAGTTGACGCCCAGACCGTCCCAGTTGGCTCCGAGCGGGTAGGGGGCGCCCGGGAGCAACTTGTCGGGGAGTGCATTTGCCATGTGCAGCCGTCCTCTGGGTTCTTCTAGCCTTCTGCTGGGTTGGGGGTCGGGTAAGTTTATGCCGTTTGTTTTTCGTTGCGGGGGTGGTGCGGTTTTTTGTCTTTGGCCTTGGTCTTTTGTGGAATCCTGATTTCGCGGTTGTCTTTTGGCAGTGCACCCTTTTGTGGTGCCGCAGTCGCCTGGTTTGCTGTTGCCTTCATGGAATCCTGTGTTCGCATCGGTCTATTGGCACTGCCCCTGTGCGGGGCGGCAGTCACTTTCTTTGCTGCTGCAAAGAAAGTAACCAAAGAAAGCAGCTCTCCCCATCCAAAGTACTTCACACCGGCCCCGGCACAGGCGATTGGCCTAATGGTCCGCCAGTAGCGAGTGCCCTCACAAGCAGAACACGGCTTGGATCGCGCACGATCCGCCTCATCGCACCGCAATCCTTGCGGGTTCAGCACGAAATGGCTCCGGCCCGCTTCGCAGCCGATGGGTCCATCGGGTCGGCGCGTGCTTCTTTGCTAACACTTCCATCTCACCGCGCGTGCTTCTCGTCGGTTTCCCTTGTGGACTCGGCGGCAGCGCGTAGCGCTGTGCCGGTGCTGTTTCGTGCTGAACCAGTGTCCTCGAATCACTAGCTTGTCAGACCGTGTGCGAGCCAAGCCCTGTTCTGCTTGTGGGGGCACCCGCTATTGCCGTTCCATTCAGCCAATCGCCTGTGCCGCGGCCGGCGTGAAGTACTTTGGATGGGGAGAGCTGCTTTCTTTGCCTACTTTCTTTGCAGCAGCAAAGAAAGTAGGTGCCGCCCCGCACAGGGGCAGTGCCAATAGACCACCGCGATAACGGGATCCGGCGAAAACCCCCACAAAAGATCCCTCGAAAAAGATCGCTCAATCAGCCCGCAACACAATCGTCGCCAATGGAGGCAACGTCAATGCCGCCGACTGCTCCCTCCCATGACTCGGATAGTCATCCGTATGAATAACCCCGCCATTCCCCATATTCGACCCTCCATAAACGGAAGCATCGGAATTGAAGATCTCGCTCCAGCGCCCGCGCCGCGGCAACCCTACGCGATAAGCCGACCTCGGCACCGGCGTCATGTTGCACACCACGACAAGATCGCGCCCTTCGGCATCCGTGCGCCGATACGCATAGACGCTATTCGCATTGTCATCACCGACGATCCACTCGAATCCGCGCGAATCGCTATCCAGCTTGTGCAACGCAGGCTCGCTCGTATAAAGCAGATTCAGATCGCGCACGAGTTTCTGCAATCCGCCGTGCAGCGCGTCATCGAGCAAGTGCCAGTGCGGCGATTCATCGTGATTGAATTCGGCGAACTGCCCGAACTCGCCGCCCATGAACAAAAGCTTCTTGCCCGGATGCGTCCACATGAAGCCGAAATACGCGCGCAGATTCGCGAATTTCTGCCAGCGGTCGCCTGGCATCTTGTTGATGAGCGATCCCTTGCCGTGCACGACTTCATCGTGCGACAACGGCAACACGAACCGCTCGGAGTACGCATACACCATCCCGAACGTATAAAGATGATGGTGATACTGCCGATAGACCGGATCTTCCTGCATGTAATGCAGCGTGTCGTGCATCCAGCCCATGTTCCACTTGAAGTCGAAGCCGAGGCCGCCGCTTTCGACATTCGCCGTCACGCCGGGCCATGCCGTCGACTCCTCCGCGACGGTGATCGCGCCCGGAATCTGCCGCACTTCATGATTCAGCCGCTTCAGGAACGCGATCGATTCGAGATTCTCGCGCCCGCCGTAGATGTTCGGCACCCACTCGCCCGCCTTGCGCGAATAATCGCGATAGAGCATCGACGCGACCGCATCGACACGCAGGCCGTCGACGTGATAACGCTTCAGCCACGCTATCCCCGATGCGATCAGGAACGCGCTCACCTCGTTGCGGCCGAGGTTGTAGATCATCGTGTTCCAGTCCTGGTGATAGCCCTCGCGCGGGTCCGCATGTTCGTAAAGCGGCGTTCCGTCGAATTGCACGAGGCCGTGCGCGTCGTTCGGAAAGTGCGCCGGCACCCAGTCGATGATCACGCCGAGTCCCGCTTCATGCGCCCGGTTCACGAACTCCGCGAATTGCTCCGGCGTGCCGAAGCGCGCCGACGGCGCGAACTGCCCGAGCGGCTGATAACCCCACGAGCCGCCGAACGGATGCTCAGCGATCGGCATGAATTCGAGGTGCGTGAAGCCCATGCCCTTCGCATACGGAATCAGACGCTCGGCAAGCTCGTGCCAGTTCATGCCGCGATTGGCTTCCTCCGGCACGCGCAGCCACGATTCGGCATGCGCCTCGTAAATGGCGATCGGCGATTGCGGCGTCTGCTTGCCGCCGCGCGTGGCCATCCATTCGGCATCGGTCCACGCGTAGTGATCGATCGCGTCCGCATCCGCGACGACCGATGCCGTCGACGGCGGTTTCTCGCTCTGCATCGCGCAGGGATCGGCCTTGAGCGGCAGCGTGTGGCCGTCGCGCGTGACGATCTCGTACTTGTAGCGCGTGCCCGCGCCGATGCCCGGAATGAACAACTCCCACACGCCGGCATCGTGACGCAGGCGCATCGGATGACGGCGGCCATCCCACGTGTTGAAGTCGCCGACCACCGACACGCGCCGCGCATTCGGCGCCCACACCGCGAAGCGCACGCCCGCGACGTTGCCGTGCGTGACCGGCCGCGAGCCGAGGCATTCGAGCACCGCGTAAGGGTCCGCCTGCGAGAGGCGCGCGAGCCAGTCTTCGGTGAGCACGGGGCCGAACGAATACGTGTCGTGCGTTTCCTGCGGCGTGCCGTGCCAGTCGATCCGAAGACGATATGCCGCCGGCCTTTCGACGAAGCCGGCGTAAAGCCCCGCATCGTGGATGCGCGCGAGCGAGCCGATGTGCTCGCCGTTGTCGCGATCCGCGACGCTCACCGACGATGCCCCCGGCAGGAACACGCGCACGACATGTCCAAGATCGGTTTCGTGCAGGCCGAGCATCGAGAACGGATCGGGATGCCGGGCTTCGACGAGCGCGTCGATGTCGAGCGGATTGAGTCCGTGCGCCGGATTCCTGGTATCCGCCGGATCGCTACGAGTGTTCATGTTGAGTTCCATCCGGATTGTCCTTGGTTGCTCCGAACACGGGTCGCGTGCCCGGCGCGGGCGGCTCGCCCGTGTCTCCGAGCAAGCGGCTCGCGAGCGACGCGAGACCCCGCAACGGAAGGCCGATCCAGGTCGGCCGGTTCGCTGCTTCGTAGCGGATTTCGTAAGCGGCCTTCTCGATCAGGAAGAGATCGAGCAACGGTTGAAACACGTCTTCGGCCGCGATCGTTTCGGGCGACGTGGCGATCGCCTCCATGTACTCACGCAAGAAGCTCTCCTCGGCGAACGCACGCATGCGCTCGAAGAGCGCGCGCTTGCGATCCGCCGTCTGCGCGGGCGCGTTCTCGGTCGTCGATTGCGCCGCCGCGCTCGCGTACGAGAGCGAGCGCAACAGGCCCGCAACATCGCGCAGCGGACTCGTCTTCTTGCGGCGCTCGTCGAGCGCACGCGCGGGCTCGCCTTCGAAGTCGATGAGATACGCATCGCCCTGAGCCATCAGCACCTGGCCCAGATGGAAGTCGCCGTGGATGCGGATGCACAGCGCATCGGCATCGGGCGCGACGAACTTCTTCACCGTATCGACGAGCATCTCGCGACGGTCGAGCAGGCTCTGCGCGAGGAAACGGTCGTGCTCGCTGAAATCGCCGATCTTCTGCGCAAGGATGTCGAGCGCCGATCCGAGCAGCTTCAGCGTGCCGTCGATCCAGCCCTTGACGTCCTTGTGCGTGGCGCGCTTCGGCGAGAAGGCTTCGTCGTCGGTCGGCGATGCGAGCGCGACATGCAACTCGCCCAGCCGCTTGCCGATGACGCCCGCGATGCTGCCGTAACCCGCGAATCCTTCGGCCTGCGCATCGCGTTCCTGCGTGTGCTCTTCGGACTCCACCGCGACCGCGAGCTCATCGACGGTGCGGCGCAAATAGTCGAGTGCGTAGTTCCACGCATCGCCCTGGTTGTCGATGAAGCCTTGCAGGATGACGAGCGTATGCGGCACGCCTTGCGGATCGACGCGCACGACTTCGCCGTACAGCGGGCCGGTGTTCGCATAGCCGAGCTTCGTCAGATAGCGGCTCATCTCCGCTTCCGGATGAATGCCGCCGACGATGCGCCGCACGAGCTTCAGCACGACCTTTTCACCGATCACGAGCGAGCTGTTGCTCTGCTCGGCCGCGAGCCAGCGGATTTCGGGCAGATCGGCGGGATAGTAGTTGAGCTCGCTGAGACGCTCGGTCGGGATGAAGCGGATCTCGCTCTTCTGCACCGTCGGCACGACCGCGCGCTCCTTGAGCTTGCGCATCACGCCATAGGTGAATTGCGGCACGGCGAACGCATCGGTCAGATGCCCGATGTTGCGGTTGCGGCGCACGCGCGCCAGCGCGAGCTGCATATAGAGCGGCGAGGTCGTCTCTGTGCCCCACGCGATGGACAGCGGCAGCACGTAGCGTTCGCAATGATCGCCGACGTCGGCTTCGATCTCCGTGAACGCGAAGCCCGCGCCTTCGATCGTCGTCAGCGCGGCGAGGCGCACCGCATGCAGCTTCTGATCCTTCGATGCGAACCAGCGGCGCTTGCTCAGATAATTCGGCAGCACTTCCGACTCGAGCAGGCGCACGTTCTCCGGCGTCGGTCCGGTCTGTCCCGCGCGAATCACCATCGTGACGAACTCCGGCAACTGCTCGGACGGCGCCTGCGCCCACGCGGGCCGCATGTTGCCCGGGCAAAGCTGGAACCACAGGAAGCCGTAAGGCGGAAAAGTCAGCAGATAAGTGAGCTTGCCGATGGCCGGGAACGGCGAGTCCGCCGTCATTTCGAGCGGCACCGATCCGTCGAATTCCGACAGGTCCAGCTCGACCGCCTGCGGCGCGCGCGACAGATTCGCGACGCACAGGATCGGCGGCTCGCCTTCGACCTCGCGCAAGTACGCGAGGATCTTGCGATTCGCGGGCCGCAGGAAGCGGATCGTGCCGCGCCCGAACGCATGCTTCGAGCGGCGCACCGCGAGCATCTTGCGCGTCCAGTTCAGCAGCGAATGCGGATCGCGGCTCTGCGATTCGACGTTCACCGCGTCATAGCCGTAGAGCGAGCCCATCACGGGCGGCAACACGAGTTGCTCGGGATCGGCGCGCGAGAAACCGCCGTTGCGATCGGACGACCATTGCATCGGCGTGCGCACGCCGTCGCGATCGCCCAGGTGGATGTTGTCGCCCATGCCGAGTTCGTCGCCGTAATAAATCACGGGCGTGCCGGGCATCGACAGCAGCAGCGAATTGATCAGTTCGATGCGGCGGCGGTCGCGCTCCATGAGCGGCGCGAGACGCCGGCGAATGCCGAGGTTCAGGCGCGCGCGCCGATCGCTCGCATACGTGTTCCACAGATAATCGCGCTCGGAGTCCGTGACCATTTCGAGCGTGAGCTCGTCGTGATTGCGCAGGAAGATGGCCCATTGATTGGTCGTGCCGAGATCGGGCGTCTGCCGCATGATGTCGGTGATCGGAAAGCGGTCTTCGCTCGCGATCGACATGTAGATGCGCGGCATCAGCGGGAAATGGAACGCCATGTGGCATTCGTCTTCATCGCCGAAGTATTCCTTCACGTCTTCCGGCCACTGGTTCGCTTCCGCAAGCAGCATGCGGTTCGGATACTCCGCGTCGATGGTCGCGCGGATCTTCTTGAGGATCGCGTGCGTCTCGGGCAGATTCTCGTTGTTCGTGCCTTCGCGTTCGACGAGATAGGGCACCGCATCCAGCCGCAGCCCGTCGATGCCCATGTCGAGCCAGAAGCGCATCACGGAAAGCACTTCCTTGATGACCGCGGGATTGTCGAAGTTCAGATCCGGCTGGTGCGAATAGAAGCGGTGCCAGTAGTACTGTCCCGCGACAGGATCATGCGTCCAGTTCGACGGCTCCGTGTCGATGAAGATGATGCGCGTCTCTTCGTACTTCTTGTCCGTGTCGGACCACACGTAATAGTTGCGATGATTCGATCCCGGCTTCGCATGCCGTGCGCGCTGAAACCACGGATGCTGATCCGACGTGTGATTGATGACGAGCTCGGTGATCACGCGTATGCCGCGCGCGTGCGCTTCCTGAATGAAGCGCTTCACATCCGCGAGCGTGCCGTAGTCCGGATGCACGTTGCGATAGTCGGCGATGTCGTAACCGTCGTCGCGGCGCGGCGACGGATAGAACGGCAGCAGCCAGATCGCATCGACGCCCAGCTCCGCGATGTAGTCGAGCTTCGCGAGCAGGCCGGGGAAATCGCCGATGCCGTCGTTGTTCGCATCGAAGAAAGACTTGATGTGAACCTGATAGATGATCGCGTCTTTGTACCAGAGCGGATCGTCGCTGAGAATCGAGGCTTTCTTGTTGCGCTTCACCCTTGTATCCACGGTTTCGCTCCAATGTCCTTATGGGCTGAATGCGTGACTATTCGCCCTTGTTATTGGTGTGCTCTCGTTCGTTGCTGAGGATTCATCCTTCGTCCGAAGGCTGAGGCTTCGGCAAGCCCCAGGTCGGCGCAATGCGCCAGATCGCGAACGGCAGCGAATGCGGACTGAGCCGCACATGCTGACGCCGTCCGCGCCACTCGAACTTCTCGCCGGTCACCTGATCCTCGACCGCGAGCGCATCCCATTCATGCACGCCCCAGCGGTCGAGTGTCTGCCATGGCAATTCGATATCCGCTCCTTGCTCGTTGAACGGATCGAGGTTGATCGCGACGAGCACGACGTTGTCGCGCGATGCGTTCGCCTTCTCGAAGAACAGGATGTGATCGTTATGCGCGGGCAGGAAGTTGATGTTCAAATGCGTCTGCAACGCGGGATTCGCGCGGCGGATGCGATTGAGCGCCGTGATCTCGGTGACGATGTTGCCGGGCCGGTTCCAGTCCCACGCCTTCAGCTCGTACTTCTCGGAGTCCAGATACTCCTCGCTGTTGGGCAGCGCCGCCGATTCGCACAGCTCGAAGCCGCTGTACACGCCCCACAGGCCCGACAGCGTCGCCGCCAATGCCGCGCGAATCACGAAGCCCGGCCGCCCCGAGCTTTGCAGGAAGCGCGGATTGATGTCGGGCGTGTTCACGAAGAAGTTCGGGCGGAAGAATTCCTTCGCATCGGTCTGCGTGAGGTCGTGCATGTAGTCGATGAAATCGCGCTTGCTCTCGCGCCACGTGAAGTACGTGTACGACTGTGAGAAGCCGAGCTTCGCGAGGCGATTCATCACGCGCGGCCGCGTGAATGCTTCGGATAGAAAGATCACGTCGGGGTGGCGCGCGCGCACGTCGCCGATCGCCCATTCCCAAAACGGAAACGGCTTCGTATGCGGGTTATCGATGCGAAAGATGCGCACGCCCGCCGCGATCCAGTGCAGGAACACGTCGCGCAACGCGATCCACAGTTCGGGCTTCGCGTCCTGCGCATAGAAGTCCGGATTGACGATGTCCTGATACTTCTTCGGCGGATTTTCCGCGTAGCGCAGCGTGCCGTCGGGACGCCAGGCGAACCAGGTCGGATGTTCCTTGAGCCACGGATGATCGGGCGAGCATTGCACCGCGAAGTCGAGCGCGATTTCGAGCCCATGTTCATGCGCGGCTTCGAGCATGCGCTTGAAGTCGTCGAGATTGCCCAGCTCCGGATGCACGGCGGTGTGGCCGCCTTCCTTGCCGCCGATCGCATACGGGCTGCCGACATCGCCCGGCTGGGCCGTCAGCGTGTTGTTCTTGCCCTTGCGGTTCGCGACGCCGATCGGATGAATCGGCGGGAAGTAGAGCACGTCGAAGCCCATCTCGCGGATGCGCGGCATCTTGCCGATCACGTCGATGAACGTGCCGTGACGATTCACGTCGTCGCTCATGGAGCGCGGGAAGATCTCGTACCAGCTCGCGAAGCGCGCGGCGGCGCGTTCCGAATCGACCCGGTACACGACCGGATCGCGCGACAGGAACGGCCGATGCCGCGCCGCTGCAACCGCCTTCGCCGTCGCGCTCGCGAGCACGAGTTCGAGCTTGCGCGCGTCCTCGGCCTTCGTGAATTCCTGGACGATCGCTTCGAGCGGCTTGCTGTCGGCGTCGGCATCGTCGGCGGTCTTGACTTCCGCGAGGATCAGCGCGAACAGATGTTTCGCTTCCTCCAGCTCCAGCTCGACGGTCTGCCCGGCCTTCAGCTTCTTCTGCATGTGATCGATGAGCGACGCGTAATCGTCGCGCCATGCCATCACGACGAATTCATGCCGGCCGACGCGTTCGAGCGGAATGCGCGCGCTCCACAGATCGAGGCCGGCGGGCTGCACGGCGCTCATCGGCGCTTCGTGCCAGTCGGTTTCGTCGGCGGCGCGCCATTGCACGGCCGCGGCGATCTTGTCATGACCTTCCGCGAAGATCGCGGCCTGAACCTCCAACGCCTCGCCGACGATGCGTTTCGCCGGAAACCGTCCATGATCGACCGAGGGCGTCACGCTTTCGATCGACACGCGCGGCGCGGCGATCGCCTCGGTCACCGACTTCTTGTCGGCAGCCTTCGCGCCGCGCTTAACCTGCGGTTGCGCGAGCAGGATGAACGGCTCGGCTTCCGCGCGATACAGGCGCACTTCGCCCGCCTTGAGCATGAAAGGCGCGAGGCGCTCGGGCTTGCCCATGGCATCGTCGATGAGCGCGAAGCGCGTGTAGTTGCCCGGCACCGATTCGAGCAGATGCAGCGTGTCGACATGCACGGGCGCGACGAGATCCGGATTGATCATCGCGAGCACGGCGTCGCCGCTGTGACGCAGATCGCCGCCATCCGCGCGGATGAGCGCCGCGTAGGGCGTGCCCGCGCCCGTCAGCGCGCGCAGTTCGCCGACGCTCGACAGGGTGCCGACATTGCGCTGCAGATCGTTCGCGCGCCGGACGCGCGCCGTGAGGTCGATGCGCTTCTCGTTCTTCGCGCGTTCGTACTCGGCCGCGATGCCGTATTGCGGCGACATCGGCAGGCCGACGCCATACTCGAAGCCCATCGGCACCATGATGCCGGTGCCGAGCGCGGCGGCGGTGTCGAGGGCGCGTGCGTACGCGCGTTCGACGAGCGCGGTGTCGCTCGTGTCGGAGAGTTCGTTGATGAGCCGCGCGCCGAAGGGATCTTCCGGAAACGCGATCGGCGATGCGACGCGCGACAGCGCCGCGTGCTCGTCGAAGAGCCACGCGCCCTTGAAGTCCCACCAGCGCGTCGATGCGAACACCGCGTCGAACGCGGCATCGGCGAGGCCATGCAGATCGTGACGCGTGACGCCGACGGTCCACGCGAGCCAGCGTGTCTCAGGATGCTTCTCGCGCACCGCGGCGCCGAGCCTGCGCCACACATGCGCGGGCACCGCGTGCGGCGAATCGAAACGAAAGCCGCCGATGCCCGCATCGGCGAGCAGGTTCAACTCGCGCGCCCACCATTCGGTCAGATGATGCGCGGCCTCGCCATCGGCGAAGTTCGCCCAGGCGACATCGCGCTGACTCGGCGCCCTGCGCGGATCGAGCCGCGCATCCGCGCTCTCGAACGGCTGGAACCAGTGTTTGTTGTCCCGATAGAGCCCGCCTTCGGCGCTCACGCGGTCGATCACGATATCGACGAGCAGCGTGAGCTTATGGCGGCGGGCAGCGTCGGCGAGCTGGCGCAGCGCATCGGACGCGCTCGCATCGGATTCGAAGACGGAATGCAGCCGATGATGATCGGCGACGGCCTCGCGATGCCCGTTGTTGCCGGGCATGAACGGCGAGGCGATCAGGACATGGTCGAAGCCGAGTCCGGCGGCATGCTCGAAGTGGGCGGGCCAGTTCGCGAGCGGGCCGACGAGCAAGGGATCGATGAAGTAAATACGAGGCGCGTACGCATGATGAGCTTGATGGTTTTCCATCGTTCGTCTTTTCCAGAGTCGTCCTGCGGTGGCGGGGATGCGGGCATCAATCGCGATCACGCTCACGGGCCAAACTGGCTGAAGAGCTGGTCCGCGCGTCACGAATCGCGCGAACTTCAGGCGGAACTCAGATTACACCCTGGCGCCGCGTGAATCGACGCCTGCCTGGCCGCGTTGTCGCGATGCACCGTGCATCGAGCGCGCTTCACGCTCACGGTGGGCGCCACGGTCCCCAAGTGATTTCCTTCGGGCTTCCTCACGGGACTGCCTTCGATCATCCCCAAAGGGGTTTCCTCGGTCATCCCTGAAGGGGCTCCCTTCGGTCACGCACGGGGCGAGGCAGCACATTGCGTGCCGCGCCCGGCGAGTGCCCGGCTCAGCTCTACGTCGAGGCACTACTATGGAACAACTTCGGCCGACATGCTCACGCGGTGCGCGCGAGCGTATGGGCGTCCCGCGTCTGCGCGGACGTTCGAGCGGCCGCCTCCACGACGTCGGGAACGCGGCGCGCACGCAGTGCGGTGCGGCTCGGACGCGCGTCGCTCAGGCCGACGTACAGTGCGACCATCTTCGTGACGGCTTCGTTCCATCCGAAATCGCAGGACATCGCGTTGCGCTGCAACGCCCGCCACACCTGCGGACGCATGTACGCGTCGAGCGCGCGGCTCGCGGCGTTGACGATATCGTCGGAGCGTTCGCCTTCGAAGAGAAAGCCGGTCGGCGCGCGCGAGGCACGCGGCGCGGGGATCGACGCGACAGGCAGGTCGCGCGTGCCTTCGCGCAACCAGACCGATGGGCGCAGCACGTCGCGCACGCCGTGCACGGCGTTTTGCGCCGCATCGACGATCGTGTCGGCGAGGCCGCCCACGCGCGATGCGACCGGCAGCGTGCCATAGCGCATCGCGTACATCTGCGTGAGGCCGCAAGGTTCGAAGCGGCTGCCGTGCAGCAGGATGTCCGCGCCCGCGTGCAGTGCATGCGCGCGCCTTTCGTCATAGCCGATATGCACGCCCACGCGATCCGGCCATTCCTGCGCGAGCTTCCTGAAGCCCGCTTCGATATACGCCTCGCCCTTGCCGATCACCGCGAGCTGCAGACGCGGATGTCTTGCGAGCAGTCGTGGCAATGCTTCGAGCGCGACATCGGCGAGCTTTTGTCCGGTCATGCGGCTGCCGATCGCCATGAGCGGCGCGAACGCATCGACGGGCAAGCCGAATCTGCGTTGCAGCGCGCGCTTGCAGGCATGCTTGCCGCGCATGTCGTCGAAAGAATAGTTGCGCTCGATGAGCGGATCGGCGGCCGGATTCCACGTTGTTTCGTCGATGCCGTTCACGACGCCCGAGAGCTTGTCGGCGCAGCTCTGGAGGACGCCTTCCATCAGATGGCCGAAGCGGGGCGTGAGAATTTCGCGCGCGTAGGTCTCGGACACGGTCGTTACCCGATCGGCATGCACGATGCCCGCTTTCATCAGACTCAACGCGCCATAGAACTCGATGCTGTCGGGATCGCTGAGCGCATGCACCAGCCATTTGTCCGGCACGCCGAGCGACGCACCAAGCGAGAGCGCATAGTTGCCCTGGAATGCGAGATTGTGGATCGTGAATACGCTCTTTGCGTGCACGCCCGCATGCTTCATCAGAAGCGGCGTCAGGCCCGTGTGCCAGTCGTGTGCATGGACGATGTCGGGCTTCTTCACGCCGCGCACGCCTTGCGCGATTCTGACCGCCGCGGCCGAGAGCGTCGCGAAGCGGATCGCGTTGTCCTGATAGTCGCGGCCCTGCGCGTCCTGATAAAGGCCCGTGCGCGCGTACAGCGTGTCGCAGCGCAGCAGCAACACCGGCACGCCGGTCCCGGGCATGCGGCCGCGCAACAGTGCGGCGTCGCCGCCGGGCAGGCCGGTGAGCGTGCCGACCTTGCTCAGGCCTTCGGCCTGGGCGATCGCGTTCGGATAAGCGGGAAGCAGGATGGTGGCGTCGACGCCGGCTTCACGCAGCGCTGCAGCATAGGCGCTGACCATGTCGCCGAGTCCGCCGGTCTTGGCGAGCGGGACGGCTTCGGAGGCGACCAGCAGAACATTCAAAGGCAAGTTGAGCTCCTGTGCAAGAGGAACGCGCGGGCGAAAAGCCGCGCAGGCAAGCGCTGATCGGGGTTCATCGGAATTGGCTGGCGCATTGCAGCAATCGGTGTGCCACCGGCCGGGACGTACGTGCGATGCGACACGTCCGATTCCGCCTATGACACGACGAGACCGCCGGCGCGCGCCCGGGAATGCACGAAAATGGCACGGACGTGCCGCGTGTAAAACTGACTGCGGCCCGCGCCGCGTTTTTACACGGGGCGTCGGCTCAGCTTATGGCGTGCGCGTGACAGCGTCGTTTCAGCCGCCGACCATGCTCGCGGCGATATTGATCGACAGGCCGAGCACCGCGAGGTTGAAGAAGAACGACAGCACCGATTGCGCGAGCGCGGTGCGGCGCGCCGAGGTCGATGCAAGGGCGATGTCGGCAGTCTGCGATGCGACCGCGATCGTGAACGAGAAGTAAAGGAAGTCCCAGTAACCCGGCTTCAGGTGCCGGTCGGGAAACTTGAGCGCGGGATCGTTATCCGGCGACTGATAGTAGTGCCGCGCGTAGTGCAGCGTGAACATGGTCGGGATCAGGAACCACGCGCCGAGCATGGTCGCGCCGGTGAGCACGTAATGCGGCACGGCGCTCGCGCCCATGTTCTTCGCCGTCGACAATTCGACGACGATCGCCACGATGCTCGCAATCGCCGCCACGCTCACGACCATGAGGACGGTCGCGGCATTTTCGTCTTCGCGTTCGGCGAGCGCCTGCACGTCGCTCTGGTGCGCGGTCGCCATCTGCAGCCAGATCAGCGCGAGATAGAGCCAGACGGCCGAGTCCCAGCCGATCAACGCGCGCGCGGTCGGCCGCACGTGCGCCGGAATCAACGCGGCGACGACGCAACCTACCGACAGGCCGATCAGCGCGCGCGGCCTATTGCGCAGGACGGGCGGGAGCATGTGCTTCATCGCGTCTGGATCCGCAAGAGAGCAGACTTCGCTCGATGGCTGCGATTATTGCCCGTACGCCTTTCAGCAACCTGAGCCTGTGAAACTCTGATCGAAGAGACCCCATTGAAGGCGTCTGAGCGCGCCGCCCGATCGTGCAATAAATTCCTTGTCTTACCACGCGAGCGGCAGCTTTTACGGGAACATCGGGCGCGCCGGTAACGCCGCTGTAACGAATGTGGAAGCGGCTTGCGAATTGCTTGCAAAAGCGATTTAGCCCGCACACGGCGTCATTGAGCAGCGCTATCATCGGCGCATGAATGGTCCTACCTATCCTATCGTCTGCAGGCATCCCGCCAATGATATCGGCCGCGATTTCGTGGTCGGTGATCTGCATGGCTGCGTCGATGCGCTGCGCTATCTTCTGCACGAAATCGGCTTCGATGGCGCGCGGGACCGGCTGTTCTCCGTCGGCGATCTGGTCGATCGCGGCACGGATTCTCTCGCGGCCGTCGATCTCATCGACAAGCCGTGGTTCTATCCCGTGCTCGGTAATCACGAGGATGCGCTGATCTCCGTGGCGACCGGCACGATGCGCCGTCAGTCGTGGTACGCGATCGGCGGCGCGTGGGCCGAGACAATTCCCGACGACCAGCTCTCCACGCTCGCGACGCGGCTTTCCACGCTGCCGCTCGTGCGCATTGTCGGCGAGGGCGAGCGGCGCTTCAACGTGCTGCACGCCGAGTTCTTCGGCAACGACGCCGAACTCGATGCCGGCGATTTTCACGAAGACGTGCGCAACCAGATTCTGTGGGGCCGCGGCCTCGCGCTCGGTCACGCGGATCCGGCCCAGCAGTTCGGGCTGTCGCGGACCTATTGCGGCCATACGCCGACGCGCGCGGTGAAGCAGATCGGCTCGCAGATTTACATCGATACGTGCGCGTTCGCGCCGGAAGGCCGGCTCACGATCGTTCAGGCCGGCACCGACGAGCGCTGGTCGGTGAAGGAGCGCTGGGCCTCGTCGGAAGGCGCTCGCGAACTCGCGCTGCCCTGACTGTCGCACGCGGTCCGATAATCCGGCACGTACGTTGCTCGACGCTTCGCCATGAATCGAAGATCAATCAGGCGAGGCGCACGGTGGCGAGAATCGGTACGAACAACGAGACAGGCGGCGGGGCCAGCGATCGCCCGAGCGCCGGCGTGCAAGGTTGCCCGGAGGATCTGCCACCGGGTTTGCGCTACATGGACGATTCGCACCGCGGCTACACGCGCGAATGGATCGACGGCGCGTTCGCTTACTTCAACACGCAGGGCAAGCGCATCGACGACGAAGCCGAGATTCGCCGCATCAACGCGCTCGCGATTCCGCCGGCCTATGCCGATGTCTGGATCTGCCCCGATTCGCGCGGCCATCTGCAGGCGACCGGTCGAGATGCGCGCGGTCGCAAGCAATATCGTTATCACCCGCAATGGCGCGAAACCCGCGACGCCAACAAATACGAACGCATGCTCGCGTTCTCCGCGGTGCTGCCGAAACTGCGTTCGCGCGTCGCACGGGACCTGTCGCTCGACGGCATGCCGCGCGACAAGGTGCTCGCTACCATCGTGCGTCTGCTCGACACGACGCTGATCCGCGTCGGCAGCGAGGAGTACGCGCGCGAGAACCGCTCGTACGGGCTGACGACGCTAAAGAAGCGCCATCTGAAAGTGTCGGCAGGGACGCTGAGGTTCAGGTTCCGTGGCAAGAGCGGCATCGAGCACGATGTCGCGGTGAGCGACGCACGGGTCGCGCGCATCGTCAGGCGTTGCATGGATCTGCCCGGGCAGGATCTCTTTCAATATCTCGATGCCGATGGCGCGCGCCATTCGGTCTCTTCATCCGACATCAACGAATATCTGCACGAGATCACCGGCGCGGACTTCACGGCGAAGGACTATCGCACGTGGGCCGGCAGCGTGTTCGCGCTCGCGGCGCTCAGAAGGCTGAAATGGGAGACGGTGACGGAGGCGCGCAAGCATGTCGTCTGCACGGTGAAGGAAGTCGCGCTCTTGCTGCGCAATACGCCCGCCGTGTGCCGCAAGTGCTACGTGCATCCGGCCGTGATCGAGGCATTCGAAGCGGGCGAGCTCGCCGAGACGATGCCTGCGTCGCGCCGTCATGGACTCAGGACCGACGAGGCCGCGCTCGCGATCTTCCTCGAAAAGGATGCGAAGCGTCGCACGCGTGAGGCGGCGCGCAAGAACCGCAAGGGCGCTGCGGCGACCGACACGCGCCTCACCAGGCTGCTGTCGGAGTCGAGCCGCAAGGCGCGCGCCGGTGCGCTGAAGTCGAGCGGCAAGAATGCCGCGTCGCAGGCGCTCGAGCAGGTCGCGAAGAAGCCCGCGAGAAAGGCGGCGCGCCCGGCGTCGAAGAAACTCGCGCGCATGCGGACTGAAACGGCGGTGGCGATCGGCTGAAGCGTGTGAAACGTTTGCCCGATCAGCCGACCTGATTCAACTCGAACACATAGTCGACCGTCTCGCCATTCCAGTTGTATTCGAGGTAGGCCGCATGCTGGCAGTCGCGCAGCATCGTCGTGCGCAGGGCGGCGAGGCATTCCCCTTGCGGATCGCGCACCGATGGATAGACGATCCCGCGTGCGCCCGCTGCACGCACCGCGCGTCCGAGCGCCTTGCCCGGCCCGTAATCGTCCGGCGCAAGGATGCGCGGATCGAGGCTGGCCTGCGCGATCGCATCGCCGCGCAAGTCGACGACCTCGCCGTGCGCCATCACCGTGTAGAGACGCATCTGCTGACGCAGCGGTGCCTCCTTCGTTGCGGCGAGGAAAAGCCCCGAGTGGTAGCGCGTTTCCGCGATCGCCGTCTGCTGTTCCCGGCCGCAATAGAACACGCCGTAGCTGCCGTCGGAGAAGCGGCTGCCGTTGGGATTCAGATGGGTGAACGCCGCCATGATCGGCCCGCAGCCCGGACCGAAGCAGCGTTCCTCGGGCGGCACGAGATCGAGTTCGCCGACTTCGGTGCGCAGACGGTCGTTCGTCATGGCCTCGAGTGCATAGAGCGCTTCGAAGTCCTGCGGCGAGGCCACGCGATCGAAGAGATTGACGGCCGGAAAGCGCGTTGGAATCACGCGATACGCCGGCGACCAGTCGAGCAGACTATGCGGCCAACGTTCGCGCCAGTTCGATATGTCCTTGCTGAATGCGATCCCCATCACGCCCAGCCGCCTCGCATCGCATCGAGGTATTGGCGCACGGCGACGAGATCGCTGATATTGCCCGCCAGCAGCCGGTCGAGCGCCGGACGGCCGCCGAAAGGCGCGGCGGTGTTGGGACGGCGAATCCAGGTATCGGCGGCTTTCGAATCGGGGAGGAGGATTTGCAGCGCCTTGTAAATGCCGAGAATCAGCGACAGGCGCTCCAGCGTGTCGCGCGCGAGCCGGGCGGATTCGGGGTCGTGCTTCCACTTGAAATAGGTGGAGCGCCCGGGCGAGCCCAGCAGCGTAATCTGCTCTTCGGCCGAGAGCGCCCAGTCGCGGGCGATATTGAAGAAGGCGCGCAGGCCGGCGGCGGAAAGATCGCTCGAATCCAGCGCCGGCTGCGGCACCGGGCGGCCGGCCAGCGCTCGTTCGGCACGTGCGGCGTTGGGCATGTCATTAAGTCTCCAAAGGAACTTGTTGAGTATATTAGTCCACATTTGGATTAATACAAGCGCGCCATGAGTGTTTCGACTTGCAGCGCCGGATCAGTCGTCGTCATCGGTCGGGCCGTAGCGGCGGCCCGGTACGTGGGATTTGAGTGCATCGGCGATTTGCGATGGCGTGCAATCGGCGGGCAGCACGCGGCGCTGCACGCGCTGATCGTTCTTCGGCACCCATTCGACCATGCGATACGCCGGTCCCCACGGCGGCTCGACCGGCAGGGACAGACGGCATTCGCGCAGCGTGAGCGCGTATTGCTTGCGCATCGTCGGGGCAAGATTGGCGAAGCTTCGGCGCGCGGCGGTATTGACTGGCATGGCACGTTCCTCACGGTGATGACTCGGCCGTCCGATGTGGACGGCGGCAATGGAGCCGGATCGCGAAGTCAGTGTGTCGGGAGAGAATTAAGCGCGACTTAATCGCGAGCGACACCGCCCGCAGGCGCGACGAAATGCCGCCACACGCCGTCGAAGGCACTCCGGGGCCACGGTCAAGAGGCGCTTTGGCATTTTCACCACGCCGCGCGCCGGCTGTTTGCCGCGGCGTCGGCTTACTGTATATTCGTACAGCTTGTCTGCAACAGGAGCTTGCCGATGAATCCACGCAACGATCCGCTCGAAGCCGCTGCGCTCGAACGGTTCATGCGCGCGACGCGCGCGGTCAACGCCGCGTTCGACGCGACGCGAGGCGAGTCCGGTTTCGAGCAGGACGGGCGCTCTGTCGCGCGCTCGCTCGAGCGTCTCGACGCCGCGTTGCGCGAACTGGAAACATCCGAGCAGTCGCTCGACGCCATCCTCTCGCGCAGAGCGGGCCATTAACCGTTGGAGCGAATCACTTGAAGCGCGTATTCCTGATCGTCGTTCTTCTGATCGGCTCGTCGTCGCTTTTCGCGGCCGAGCGCTACACGGAAGTCTGGAATCCTCCCGAAGCACAGTCCATCAAGGGCAAGAGCAAGCCGCATCCGGCCGTGCAACCCGCGGCGAAGAAAAAGCACAAGAGCGCGACGTCGGTCAAGCAGGTCGCCGATAAAGCCGCGATCGAGCAACCGTCCGTCACGCCGCGTTCGAAACCTTCAGCGCCGAAACAGACGGAGCCGGTCATTCCGCGCAAGATCGAACCGAACGGCCAGGTGATGCGCGTTTGAGCACGCGAGTACGAACAGCAAAAGGGGCGCCCCCGACGGAGCGCCCCTTTTTTTTCGCGCAATTGAACGCGGCTGTGCGTCACAACCGGCCCATCAACAACAGAACGATAACCACGATCAGCACGACACCGACGATCCCGCTTGGCCCATAGCCCCAACTGCGGCTGTGCGGCCAGGAAGGAATGGCGCCGATCAAGATCAGGATCAGGATGATCAGCAGTATGGTTCCGATCGTCATTCGACTCTCCTTATCAAATGACCGCGTGACGGATCGGCGCCGGGCGCAGCCTCCCAACCGTCATCGACAGTCATGCGCCAGGGGAGCGGCGGCGCCTGGCCGCCGGCACGATCAGTTGTGCGATCGACGACAGCAATTGAGCAAAGGCTGTGCCAGTGGGCATGAAAAGCCCACGGCGCAAGGCGTCCCGCGTGTCCGCGGAATGCGTGCGTGCGCAGACAATTGTCGAAAAGGAGAGGCGAAACGAGAGGAGACGGGCAAAACTTGCACGGGTGCGCGAAAGCCCTTCGAAGGGCTTCGCGCGCCTTTGCAATCAATGTGGAAAGCCGCTCAGAAGATCCCGCGGAACACCCAGAACAGCAGGCCCGCGAGCGCGATCGATACCGGCAACGTCAGGATCCACGCGAGCGCCAGGCTGCGCACCGTGCGCCACTGCAGGCCGGAGCCGTTCGCGGCCATCGTGCCGGCGACACCCGACGACAACACGTGCGTCGTGCTGACGGGCAGGCCGTAGGCATCGGCGGCGCCGATGGTCAGCATCGCGACGAGTTCCGCCGACGCGCCTTGTCCATAAGTCAGATGCGTCTTGCCGATGCGTTCGCCGACCGTCACGACGATGCGCTTCCAGCCGACCATCGTGCCCAGACCGAGCGCGACGGCGACCGCAACCTTCACCCATGTCGGGATGAACTTCGTCGCGTGGTCGAGCTGCTTCTTGTAGTTGCTCAGCACGGCGGTGTCGTCCGTGGAAAAGGCCGGCGCTTTTTGCTTTTCCATGATGCGCAGCGCTTCGGACGCGATGTACATCTCGTTGCGCACGTTCCGGACGTTGCCCTGCGGCACGTCGGCCATCGTCTGGCTCGGGCGCACTTGCGATTCGATCGAATCGACCACGCTTTTCAGCGACGCGATCGTGTCCGGCGCGAGCGTTTTCGTCTGCACATATTTTTCGACCTGGCCGCGCGCGTCGGCGGCGGGCGCGGCGCCTTTGCCATAGCGCTGCAGCGCTTCGGACGCGCTGTGGCTCACCGCGACGAAGGTTTGCGTCTCGTTCGCCGTCACCGCCTTGTTCAGCGCGTAGGCGGTCGGCACGGTGCCGATCAGGATCAGCATGATGAGGCCCATGCCTTTCTGGCCGTCGTTCGAGCCGTGCGCGAATGAAACGCCCGTGCACGTCAGGATCAGCAGGCAGCGGATCCAGAACGGCGGCGGCGCGTTCTTCTCCGGCTCCTTGTAGAGCGCGGGCACGCGCACGACGAGCTTCAGCACATAGAGCAGAAAGCCCGCAAGGATGAAACCGATGATCGGCGAAAACAGCAGCGACTTGCCGACCGACACCGCCTGGCTCCAGTCGACGCCCGACGTGCCGTTCGTGCCGTGCAGCATCTGGTTCATGAGGCCGACGCCGATCACCGAACCGATCAACGTATGCGAACTGGAAGAAGGCAGGCCGAGCGCCCAGGTGCCGAGATTCCAGATGATCGCCGCGATCAGGAGGGCGAAGACCATCGCGAAGCCCTGCGAGCTGCCGACGCCGATGATCAGCTCGACCGGCAGCAGTTGCAGGATGCCGAACGCGACCGCGCCGCTCGAAATCAGCACGCCGATGAAATTCCATGCGCCCGACCAGACAACCGCTAAGTTTGGCGTCAAAGAGTGCGTGTAAATTACAGTGGCGACAGCATTGGCGGTGTCGTGAAAACCGTTGACGAATTCGAAGCCGAGCGCGATCAGAAGCGCGACGCCGAGCAGGATGTACGGAAATGCCGACGATTCGCGCACCGGCGCGAGATCTTCGAGCAGATGCAGGATGCAATACACCGCGCCCGCACCGATGGCGAGCAGGAAGAGCAGCAGCGCGAGGCGCTGCCCGAGCGTGCGGCCCTCTCGGGATTGGGGAAAGGCAATCTGGTTCATGTCGCGTCCTTGAGGGCTGGTCCTGAGCGAGGTCCGTAACGAAAGGTGAAAAGCAGACGAGAAGCGTTTCAGAAGCTCGAATGGGCATGTTTCCCGGAGCGTGTGTCGATTTCGTGAATCGGGAAATGACAGTCATTTCGTATGAATTGACGGGCGGCGACGAGCCGCTGGAGGAAGACTTCATGACGGCGTGGATCGAGGTGGCGCTGCAATCGCATCGATCGGACGACGGATCGATCGACTCGCTGGCGGACGAGCTCCGGCGCATCGCCGCGTTTGCGAGTGCGACGCCCGTCAGCACGCGATTTGCAACGCGGGAGATTCCGCTGAAAGCGGCGAGATGGCGGTTGTCGGTCGAAACGACGGACGGCGCACGCACGCTCTGCGCCGTGCAGGAGGAAGGCGCGTCGATGCCCGGCTTCACGCGATTCCGGACCTTCGCGCATCCCGCGGGCGAGGATCTGGCGGCGTCGCTGATCGCATTCGCGCAGGCCGACGATGCGCTGCGCGAGCCGCTCGAGCACGCGCATCGGCTTGTGGAAGCGGAAAATGTCGTGTCGCTCGAAGACGACAGCGGCGAAACCATCGACGTGTCCGCGCCGAATCCCGGACTCGAGCGCGAGGTCGAACGTATCGAATGGCGCATCGATGCAGACGGCACGGACGTTCTCGTGACGCTCGAATTGACGGAACGGGGCATGCCTGTGCTGCGGCTCGCGGCGCCGTCGGTGAACGGCGCACTGGACGCCGTCTTCTGGCTCGCGGGCGAAGTGATCGACGCCGCGCCGTTTTTCATCGCGCCGGACGACGAGCACGCGTCGGAGACGGAGCCGGTGCATGCCGCGAAACTCGATCTGCCGCGCACGGCCACGCGCCGCGATGCGTTCGTCGCGATCGCGGCGTCGGTAGCCGGGCAGTGGTTCGGCAACGCGGTGGCTTCGCGCGCGGATCTCGGCGACGAGCACGTGCATCAGTTGCGCGTCGCGCAGAGGCGGCTGAAGACGCTGCTGAAGCTCTTTCGCGATTATGTCGACGATACCTGGAACACGCGTATCGCGCCCGATCTGAAGTGGTTCGGCGACCTGCTCGCCGATGCGCGCGACTGGGACGTCTTCACCGACAAGACTTTGCCCGCCTACGCCGGATCGGACGACAACGCCGGGCGCTGGCAGCGGGTCATCGCCGCGGCGGATGTGAAGCGCAGTGTCGCGCGCGACAGGGTGCGCGACGCGCTCGCGTCGAAACGCTACGCGCGGCTGACGCTCGCGTTCGTCGAATGGCTCGCGCGGTTCGCATCGCAGGACGACGCGTCGCCGATGCGCTTCGTCAGCTTTGCCGAGAAACGCATGCGCAAGGATTATCGGCGTATCGCGCGCGCGCCCGATCTGGTGTCGCTCGAAGCGCGCGAGCGGCATCGCGTGCGCATCCACGCAAAGCGTCTGCGTTATGCGCTCGAATTTTTCCGCTCGGTGACGTCGCGGCGCACGCGCAAGGAAACCGCGAGGCTGCTCGGCGAATTGCAGACGGTTCTCGGCGAAGCGAACGATGCGGCCGTCGCCGCCGATCGGCTCGCGTCCCTCCCCGAAGCCAGCGACTATCAGCGCGGCTTCGCGCGGGCGTGGGGTGCGGCGTCGGCGCGCAAGGACGCGCAGGAGGGCGAGCGGCTGCTACGCTCGATGCATCGTCCGCATGTGGACCAGTCGATATAATGCGTCACGCGTTCATTGTTTCAGCATGATCCCCGAGGCGACAGATGAGTAAAACAGCACCGTCGAAGGTGCGTGATCCGCTGGAACTGGGTGGCTCCGTCTGGCTGCGAAGCGGATCGGAAACGCTCGGCGGCGCGGCGCGCATCGCGCTTCTGGCCGCGATTCGCGACTCGGGATCCATCACCGCCGCGGCGAAATCCGTCGGCATGAGTTACAAGGCCGCGTGGGACGCAGTCGATACCATGAACAACCTGGCCGGCGAATCGCTCGTGACGAGCGCGACGGGCGGCAGGGGCGGCGGCGGCACGACGCTCACGCCGGCGGCGCTGCGTCTCATCGACACGTACCGCGCGATCGAACGCGAGCATCGAAAATTTCTGGAACGGGCGGGCGCGGCCATCGAAGGCTTCGCCCATGACTGGCAATTGATCGGGAGACTAGGAATGAAAACAAGCGCACGCAATCAACTGGCCGGCAAGGTGACGAAGGTCACGCGCGGTGCGGTCAACGACGAAATCGAGCTCGGCTTGCCGGGTGGCCAGACAATCGTCGCCGTGGTCACACACGAAAGCACGCAGTCGCTGGGTCTGAAGGAAGGCGGCGATGCGTTCGCGCTCATCAAGGCATCGTGGGTCATGCTGATGGAAGATGCGAACGCGAAGCTGTCCGCGCGCAATCAGTTGCGCGGCACGGTTGCCAGCGTGACAAAAGGCGCGGTGAACGCGGAAGTGTCACTGTCGCTCGACGGCGGCACCACCATCACCGCGATCATCACGAACCAAAGCGCCGACACGCTCGGCCTCGCGCAGGGTCAGAAGGCCGTGGCGGTGATCAAGGCATCGAGCGTGATCATCGGCGTGAACGACTAAGCGTCACGCACCCCGAAGGCGGCCGCCGTGTCAGGCAGCCGCGCGTTCTTCCGCTGGCCGTTCGGTGCGGCGATCCGGCGCGCGAAATGTCTTCGCTTTCCAGCTCGCCCGCACATAGGGACGCTCGTGGCCCGAGAGCCCGAGCGCGATTTCCGTAATCCAGTGCTGCGTTGGGACCGGCACGCCGTGCAAGGCCACGACGACCGCCGCGAGGCTCGCTGCAACGGGCGCCGGCGCGAGCTTGCCGGATTCGGCCCGCCACGCGATCCACACGAACGCGAGCGCGACCACCGCGCCGAGTGCGCATCCCGCCACGACTTCCGAGACTGAATGCGCGTCGAGCACGACGCGCGACACGCCGACCCACACGCCCAGCAGCAAACCGAGCGCGACACCGGTGGCGCGTATTGCACTACGTGTGGGCAGCAGCGCGACGAAAATCGCGACCGGCAGCACCGCCGTGGACATCAGCGCGTGCCCGCTGATGCCGGTGAAATCGAGATGGCGCACGCCGATTCCCCAGCCGATGAACGCGATTTTGCTCAACGCGACGAGTCCGCTCGCCGCGCCGAGCAGCGCGAGCCACGCGCCTGCGTATTTCCAGCGATAGCCGATCGCGAGCCAGGCCGCGATGATGACCGCCACCGGCCCCATGACGCCGACGCTGCCGAGCGCGGTCACGGCGATCCAGGCGGAAACAGGTAAGTCCACGTGCATTGGTATTCTTGGGAATGAGGGTTGCTGCAGTGCGGCAGCGCTGGGGTCATAGGCCTTTTCGGCCGACAACAATTTTCGACACGCTGCCGCAAATTCGCATCAGTATAACGCTTGGGAAGATCCTGAATTATGCGACATTGCTGAATGCAAGGTGATCGTTACATCGCGTAACTTTCGTTTAATTTTGGCTTTTTTGTTGAATTGCTGTTAATTCATCCCGATATGTAAGGCTCAGGCGCGCGCCGTCCCGCTGTTTTGGTGTTATTGTGCAATGCACAACCCGGCGCGGTTTTTCGTCGCGCCATCCGAATGCATGTTTGTGGAGGACCCAGCCGAATGTCGAAAAGCCTTACCAAGCTCTGGTTGCGCGGCTTGAGACGCCTGGTCGCCGGCCAGGTCGAAGCGATTCGCACACCGAAGCCCCGCGCGGCGGCCAAGCCCGCGCGCGCTAAAACCGCCGCCAAGTCGAAACTGAAGTCCGGTGCGGCTGCCAAGGCGAGCGCAGCGCCCCGCGCGGCCGCGCGTCCCGCAACGCGCGAATCGCGTGTGCGGCCGCGTGCGTCGGCGTGGGCGCGTGGGAAGTGGGCCCGCTCGTATCACTCGGCGCCGCCGACGACCGGCCGCTTCGTGAATCACATGTCGTACGCGCTCTATATGCCGCCGAAAACCGGGGCGGAGCCGATGCCGCTCGTCGTGATGCTGCACGGTTGCAAGCAGAACGCCGACGAGTTCGCACAAGGCACACGCATCAATCTGCTTGCGGACCGGTACGGGTTCGCGGTGCTGTATCCCGAACAATCGAAACACGATCACGCGCATCGCTGTTGGCGCTGGTATGACGATTCCGGCAGTGGAGGCGGTGGCGAGGCCGCGTCCGTCGTGTCACTGGTGAACGCGATGGTCGAACAGCACGATCTGGATCCGGAGCGCGTCTATCTCGCGGGCATGTCCGCGGGCGCGGGCCTCGCGGCGCTGCTCGCCTTGCGCTATCCGCACGTTTTCGCGGCTGTCGGCCTGCACTCGGGCGTCGTGTTCGGCGAGGCCCGCTCGGCCATCGGCGCGATGGACGTGATGCGCCGGGGCGCACGCAGCGATCCGGTCGCGTTGGTCGATGCCGCGGTCGACGTCCGCGATTATCCGGGCATGCCAGCGATCATCGTGCACGGTGAACTGGACTCGGTGGTGACGGCGGCGAACGCCGAGCAACTCGCCAGGCAGTTTCTGCGATTGAACGGCTTCATCGATGCCGCGGGCAACCGCCGTGCGGGTGAGACGCGCGAGGAAGCGCATCCGGACGGTGTGGTGACGGATTACTTCAAGAGCGGACGGCGTGTGGTCAAGACGTCGATCGTGCGTGGCCTTGGCCATTCGTGGGCGGGTGGCGACGATACCGTGGCATTCCACTCATCCAAAGGACCGGATTCATCGGCAGTGATGTGGGAGTTTTTTAAACACCAACGGCGTCCGGCCGAGGCCGCGCGCGATGCGTTCGTGGCCTGACGGCTGTCGTTCAGTGTTTCGTGTGTTGCAATTTAGTCTTTAGTATCAGTCTTCTAGCAAGCAGGACTGGCGTTGAATCAGGGATTACCCTATAATCGCTTTCATAGGTAGTAACCCCAGTATTCAAAGCGAGGTCCACCATGTTTTTGATCAGCCGAATTTTCCTGTTTCTGACCAAGTCCGCTGACGAGCGCGATCGCGCGCGCGACGACGCTTATCTCGCCGAAGCCACGGACATCTACGATCTCGAATATCGTATGAAAAAATTGGATCAGCGAGTGGCTGCACGTCACCCGTCGTGGATGTCGCACTAAGCTTTTCGCAAGCTATCGAAAATGCCGGCTTTGGAGCCGGCATTTTCGTATCCGCCTCGCGCAGCGTCAGATGACTTTCACGCGCACATCCACGTTATTGCGCGTGGCGTTCGAATACGGGCACACCTGGTGCGCGGCGTCGACCAGTGCCTGAGCTTCCGTCGCGTCGAGGCCCGGAAGCGAGACACGCAATTCGATATCGAGCTTGAAGCCACCCGCATCGTTAGGACCGACGCCTACATCGGCTGACACGGTCGTATCGGCGGGAATCGCGCGCTTTTGCTGGCCCGCGACGAACTTCATCGCCGAAAGAAAGCAGGCCGAATAGCCGGCGGCAAACAGTTGCTCGGGATTCGTCCCCGGCGCGCCCGATCCGCCCAGTTCCTTCGGCGCGCTCAGTTTCACATTCAGTTGCTCGTCCGAGGAAATCGCGCGGCCATCACGCCCGCCGGTGCTCGTCGCCGTTGCCTTGTAGAGGATGCTCATCGTTTCTCTCCGTATGTTTCGTTTGTCAGATTGACGTTGCGTTGACCACGTCTTAAATATATCGCGCTAATTATTAGCGTGCAAATTAAATTATCGCGATGAGATCTTTAGCGAATCGCTATCGACCTCGGATCAGCTATCGAGATACTCGCTGAGCGACGCGCGCAAGCGCACCAGATCGCCGCGCAGACGCAAAATCGCATCGATGTCGGAACCCGATGCGCAATAGATTTCGCTCGGAATGTCGCGGGCGGATTGTTTGAGCGCGCGGCCGGAGTCGGTCAGGCGGATGTGAACCTGGCGCTCATCCTCGACGCCGCGCACGCGTTCGACGTAGCCCTGCGCTTCGAGCCGCTTGAGGAGGGGAGTCATCGTTGCTGAATCGAGCGCGAGGCGCGCGGCGATTTCCTTGACCGTGAGGTCGTCGGCTTCCCACAGCACGAGCATCGTCAGATATTGCGGATACGTCAGCCCGAGTTTCTCCAGCAGCGGCTTGTACGCTTTCGTCATCGCGAGCGAAGTCGAATAGAGCGCGAAGCACAACTGCTGATCGAGGTCGAGCGGGAAGTCGGGCAAAGCGTCGGTCGAAGTCATGAGCGAAGGCGCGGCAGGAGGGCCGGGGCGGCCGATATCGCTAGTGTACGTGCAATGCTTCGTGCACGAACGATCGCCCCGCCCGATGGTCGGGCGCGGCGTTCGATCAGGCGCTGGGGGTGCCGGTCGCGTCGGGAATGTCCGGCGAGTCGGGCGACTGCACGCCGAAGCAGCCGCGATAGGTTGCGTAAAACGAGCAATACAACGCGGTCGTGACGATGATCGATGCGGGCATCAGCACCGCGAGCGCCATTTCCTGTCCCGCGCCGAGCGCCTGCATCAGCGCGGTCAGGCCGAACGAGACCGCGAGCGCGATGGCGATCCACAGCACGCCGTAGTAAATGAACGCACCACGGTTGCGCCAGCACGAAACGAGGCTGAAGAACAGCGCCTTCACGGGTGGCACGTCGTGCCACGCGACGAGAATCGGCGCGAACCAGAACAGCATCGCGACCGGCACATAGCACGCCATCGCGACGAGCACCGCGAGCGGGCTGAAGCTCGCGGCGACCGTCTCCGGATCGCCGCTCGGACCATCGCCCATCATGATGTTGAGCAGCGTGCCGCCGTCCACCAGCGCCGACGCCGCGAAGATCGCCATCAGCGCGACGATGTACAGCGCGCCCAGCGCGAGCAGCCTGCGCGCGACGACGCTGCCGTACGAACGGAATCCGTCGACCAGGATGGTCGGCCAGACGGGCTTGCCCGCGATCGTGTTGCGGCACGCCGCCATGAAGCCGACCGCGATGCCCGGAATGAACAGCAGCGGCAGCAGCGGGCCGACGAGCGGCACGCGCGAGATCAGCGTCATCACGAACAGATAGGCGAAGAACACCGTGAGAAACGCAAACGGGTTGCGGCGGAACAGCCAGATGCCCTGACGGAACCAGACATAGCCGGTCTTGGCGGGAACTTCGATCAGTCGCATGTCGCTGGTTATCGATTGACGGGAGAAGCGGCTTTGACGCGTTCGCGCAGAATGCGTTCGAAATGGCCGGGATCGTGCGCTTTGAGCATCTGTGCTTCGCGCGGGCGATGAAAGTCGAACAGGCGCGAGACCCAGAAGCGCATCGCGCCGGCGCGCAGCATGTCGTTCCAGTGACGCTCTTCGGCGGGCGTGAACGGACGCACGGTCTGATAGGCGCGCAGCATCGCATCGACGCGCGCGTGATCGAGCACGCCGGTGGCGAGGTCGATGCACCAGTCGTTCACCGTCACGGCGACGTCGAAAAGCCACTTGTCGACGCCCGCGAAGTAGAAATCGAAGAAGCCGCCGAGGCGCGCGTGCTCGCGGCCGTGCGCGAACAGCACGTTGTCGCGGAACAGATCGCAGTGGCACGGACCGTCGGGCAGCGACGCGAATTCCGCCGAGCCGAAGAACGCGGCCTGATGCGCGAGCTCGTTTTCGAACAGTTCACGCTGCTCGCGGCTCAGGAATTCGACAATCGACGGCGCTTTTTCCTGCCACCACGAGAGGCTGCGCAAATTCGGCTGATGCTGCGAAAAGTCGCGCCCCGCGAGATGCAAACGCGCGAGCATCTGACCGACCTCTATGCAATGCGCGGGCGTTGGCGCAAGCTCGGGCGCGCCTTCGAGCTTCGTGACGATCGACGCGGGCTTGCCGTGCAGCAAGCCGAAGAGCGAGCCGTCGCGGCGCGGCATCGGATCGGGCACCGGCACGCGATGCGAGGCCAGATGGCGCATCAGATCGAGATAGAACGGCAGTTGCGTCGCCGTGAGATTCTCGAAGATCGTGAGCACGTACTCGCCGTGCGTCGTCGTGAGAAAGAAGTTGCTGTTCTCGATGCCCGACTGGATGCCGCGAAATTCGACGACATCGCCGAGATCGTAGTCTTGCAGCCAGTCGCCGAGATCGGCGGTGGTGACGGGAGTGAAAACGGCCATGCGGGAAACGTCGGTCAGGTTGGACGGCCAGAAACAGGCCGATGAACGGTGACGCCGGGCAAGGAGCCGCGGCGCCGCGACCCGCCCGGAAGGAGCGGGTCCGAAGCGATCTTGCGGGATCAGTAATGCAGGTTGATCGACGGCAGACGCGTGCTGGCTTTGCCGTTGTCGCGCACTTGCGGCGATGTATCGGCGGGCGCGCTCATTTGATAGCGCGTGCCGAAATTCGATCGCACGTCGATTTCGACGGGCTTGCCCTTGTCGCGATATTCGGTGATTTCGGTGCCGTTGGTGCTCAGTTCGTGATAGCTCGGCGTGCGCGGCGGCGAAATCTCGACTTTCGAGCTGACATTCGCGGGCGGACGGTTGATGGCTTTCAGATCGGGAAGGCCCGCTGCTTCTTCCGGCGACATTTGCTGCGTTGCCGGTTGAGCTTGTGCCTTGGCGGCTGGCTGCGCGTATGCGCCGAAGCTTGCTGCGGCGAGGACTGCCGCGGCGGCGGCGCAAAGGTGCGGCTTCATGATGGTTCTCCAGGCGATGGCCGGATTCTAACAAAACGATTGCTGACTGAGCGATGCGCGCGGAGCCAACGCCTTATTTTGCGCCGCTTTCGAGAATTTTGACTTCGGCGGACAAAAAGGTGTTGCGAGGTGTGATCGCACGCACTCACAAGAGGAGGGACTTCATGGTCCGCCCATTCTTCCGTGTTAATGTCGATTCATTACGAGGGCATCGAATAAAGACACAAGATCATGACAAACGACCGGACTCAAAGCACACAAGGCACGCCCGCCAACGATTTTCCGACCGAATCCTTCGAAGATCCCGCCGCGGCCGTCACGCGCCTTTCGGCGATCTATGAAGCGAATACCGCATTTCTGCGCGACGCCTTCGCGCGCTATCGCCGCAACGAGCAGTTCACGCATCGCGTGCGCGCGTGCTATCCGTTCGTGCGTGTGCGCACCGAACTCAATACGCAGATCGATTCGCGCCGCTCGTACGGCTTCGTCGCGGGCCCGGGCATCTATGAAACGACGCTCACCCGTCCCGATCTTTTCGGGGACTATTACCGCGAGCAATTGCGACTGCTCACAAAGAACCATCACGTGGGCCTCGAAGTCGGCGTGTCCGCGCACCCCATTCCGATTCACTTCGCATTCGCCGAAGGCATTCATCTCGAAGGCGATCTCGACCGCGACCGGCTGCTCGCGATGCGCAACATCTTCGATACGCCCGACCTCGCGCTGCTCGACGATCGCATCGTCAACGGCACGTACGAGCCGGGTCCGGGCGAGCCGCATCCGCTTGCGCTGTTCACGGCGGCGCGCGTCGATTTCTCGCTGCATCGGCTGAGACACTATACGGCGACGTCGCCCACGCATTTTCAGAACTACGTGCTCTACACGAACTACCAGTTTTATATCGACGAGTTCGTGAAGCTCGGCCGCACGATGATGTCGCGCGCCGACGACGAGGAAACGCGCGCGTATCGCAGCGAGTATTCGTCGTTCGTCGAACCGGGCGATGTCGTCACGTATAACGCGAATCTCGGCGAACAGCCGGAGGAAGGATCGCAGCCCTCGCGCCTGCCGCAAATGCCCGCATACCACCTGAAGCGCGCGGACGGCAGCGGCATCACGATGGTGAATATCGGCGTGGGGCCGTCGAATGCGAAGACGATCACGGATCACATCGCGGTGCTGCGGCCGCATGCGTGGATCATGCTCGGACACTGCGCGGGTTTGCGCAATACGCAGCGTCTCGGCGATTACGTGCTGGCGCATGGTTACGTGCGCGAGGATCACGTGCTCGACGACGATCTGCCGCTTTGGGTGCCGGTGCCTGCGCTCGCGGAAGTGCAGGTCGCGCTCGAGCGCGCGGTCGCGCAGGTGACGCAGCTCGAAGGCGTCGAACTGAAGCGCGTGATGCGCACGGGCACGGTCGCGAGCGTCGACAATCGTAACTGGGAACTGCGAGATCATCGCGAGCCGGTGCGTCGGCTATCGCAGAGCCGCGCGGTGGCGCTCGATATGGAAAGCGCGACGATCGCCGCGAACGGCTTTCGCTTCCGCGTGCCATACGGCACCTTGCTATGCGTCTCCGATAAACCGCTGCATGGGGAATTGAAGCTGCCCGGCATGGCCGATCAGTTCTATCGCGCGCAAGTGGATCAGCACTTGCAGATCGGCGTCAAGGCGATGGAGTTGCTGCGCGAGAATGGCTTGTCGAAGCTGCATAGCCGGAAGCTGCGCAGCTTTGCGGAGGTGGCGTTTCAGTGATGTCGGCGTGAAACGATGCGAGCGGTTTATCAGGCCGCTCGCACCGAGTTCGCATCACAGATAGAACATCCGGTCTTCATCCGACTTGCCTTCCGCCGGCTGCTCGACCGATTCTTCCCGATCTTCATAGAACCGCAGCACGGCATCGAGCACTTGATCCGGATCGTCGATCACCTGCATCAGATCCAGATCTTTCGGGCTGATGACACCGTTGGTCAGCAGCGTATTCTTGAACCAGTCGAGCAGTCCGGCCCAGAACTCCGCGCCGACGAGCACGATCGGCACGTGCCGCGACTTCTTCGTCTGAATGAGCGTCAGCACTTCGGCGAGCTCGTCCAGCGTGCCGAAGCCGCCCGGCATCACCACGACCGCGTCCGAGTTCTTCACGAACGTGACCTTGCGCGTGAAGAAGTGACGGAAGCGCAGCGAGATGTCCTGCCACTGATTGCCCGACTGCTCGTGCGGCAATTCGATGTTCAGGCCCACCGAAGGCGATTTGCCCGCGTGCGCGCCCTTGTTCGCCGCTTCCATGATGCCCGGGCCGCCGCCCGAAATGACGGCGAAGCCCGCATCGGAGAATTTTTGCGCGATTTCGATCGTGAGCTGATAGTACGGCGACTCCGGTTTCAGACGCGCCGAACCATAGATGCTGATGGCAGGGCGGATCTCCGAGAGGTACTCGGTCGCCTCGATAAACTCTGCCATAATCGTGAACATCTGCCACGATGCGCGAGCCTTCTTGGCCGTCGCGCGCTCTTGATCTGCGAGCGATCGCAGACTCGGAATCACTTTTCTCTTGTTCATAATGCCTGAAGAACTAAGTCTTGAAGGTAAGACCCTGCTATTGGTCGACGGTTCTAGTTACTTGTACCGGGCCTACCATGCCATGCCGGACCTGCGAGGCCCCGACGGCGGGCCCACAGGCGCTCTCTATGGGATGATCAACATGCTGCGGCGCTTGCGGCGCGAAGTCAATGCAGAGTATAGCGCGTGCGTATTTGATGCCAAAGGCAAGACTTTCCGCGACGACTGGTACGCCGACTACAAGGCCAACCGGCCGTCGATGCCGGAAGACCTCTCCAGACAGATCGAACCCATTCACGTCGCCGTTCGCGCGCTCGGCTGGCCGCTCGTGATGATCGAGGGCGTCGAAGCGGACGACGTCATCGGCACGCTCGCGGTCGAAGCCGAAAAGCGCGGCATGAACGTGATCGTGTCGACGGGCGACAAGGATCTGGCTCAGCTCGTGACGGACCATGTCACCCTCATCAATACGATGACCAACGAAACGCTCGACCGCGCCGGCGTGCTCACGAAGTTCGGCGTGCCGCCGGAGCGTATCGTCGACTATCTGTCGCTCATCGGCGATACCGTCGACAACGTGCCGGGAGTCGAAAAGTGCGGCCCCAAGACAGCGCTCAAATGGCTCACGCAATACGAAACCCTTGATGGCATCGTAGAACATGCCAGCGAGATCAAGGGTGCGGTAGGAGACAATCTGCGCAAGGCTCTGGACTTCCTGCCGATGGCGAGAAAGCTCGTCACCGTGCACACGGAATGCGACCTCACTTCGCAGATCGAGTCCATCGACAACACGCTCGCGACGCGCCCCGAATCGCGCGACGAACTGCGCGATGTGTTCATGCGTCATGGCTTCAAGACGTGGTTGCGCGAGATCGAGATCGCCGATGCGGTCGAAGGCCCGAGCGATACGCCGCCCGCCGAAGTCACCGAAATCGCGCATCGCTATGAGACGGTGCAGACTTGGGCGCAGTTCGATGCATGGCTCGAGCGCATCAACGAGGCGGAGCTCACGTCCTTCGACAGCGAGACCACGTCGCTCGATCCGATGACCGCGCAGATCGTCGGCATGTCGGTGTCGACGGAGCCGGGACACGCGGCCTATATTCCCGTCGCGCATCGCGGGCCGGATGCGCCCGAGCAATTGCCGCGCGATGAAGTGCTCGCGAAGCTCAAGCCCTGGCTCGAAGATGCATCGAAGAAAAAAGTCGGTCAACACCTGAAGTATGACGAACAGGTGCTCGCGAACTACGGCATCGAAATGCGCGGCGTCGAGCACGACACGCTGCTGCAATCGTATGTGCTGGAATCGCATCGTCCGCACGACATGGACAACCTCGCGTTGCGTCATCTCGGCGTGAAGACGATCAAGTACGAAGACGTCGCGGGCAAGGGCGCATCGCAGATCGGCTTCGATGAAGTGCCGCTCGACAAGGCATCGGCATACGCCGCCGAAGACGCCGATATCACCTTGCGTCTGCATCACGCGCTCTATCCGCAAGTGGCGCAGGAGGAAGGCTTGTTGCGCGTATATCGCGATATCGAAATGCCGACGTCGCGCGTGCTGCGCAAGATGGAACGAAACGGAGTCCTGATCGATCGTCAACGCCTCGAAACGCAAAGCAACGAGATCGCGAAGCGTCTCATCGATCTGCAGGCGCAAGCTTACGAGCTCGCGGGCGGCGAATTCAATCTCGGCTCGCCGAAGCAGATCGGGCAGATTTTCTTCGAGAAGCTGCAGTTGCCGGTCGTGAAGAAGACGCCGAGCGGCGCGCCTTCCACCGATGAAGAAGTGCTGCAGAAGCTCGCGGAAGACTATCCGTTGCCCAAGGTGCTGCTTGAGCATCGCGGGCTGTCCAAGCTCAAGTCCACTTATACGGACAAGTTGCCGCGCATGGTCAACGCATCGACGGGACGCGTGCATACGAACTATGCGCAGGCCGTTGCGGTGACGGGGCGCCTGTCGTCGAACGAACCGAACCTGCAGAACATCCCGGTGCGCACGGGTGAAGGGCGACGCATCCGCGAAGCGTTCATCGCATCGCCGGGCAGCAAGATCGTATCGGCGGATTACTCGCAGATCGAACTGCGCATCATGGCGCACATCTCCGGCGACGAATCGCTGATGCGCGCGTTCCAGTACGGCGAGGACGTGCATCGCGCGACGGCGTCGGAAGTGTTCAGCGTCACGCCGCTAGAAGTCGACAACGACCAGCGTCGCATCGCGAAGGTCATCAACTTCGGGTTGATCTACGGCATGAGTTCGTTCGGGCTCGCGTCGAATCTAGGCATCACGCGCGATGCGGCGAAGCTTTATATCGACCGCTATTTCGCGCGCTATCCGGGCGTTGCCGCCTATATGGAGAACACGCGCATGAGCGCGAAGGCGAACGGCTTCGTCGAGACCGTGTTCGGCCGGCGACTGTGGCTGCCCGAGATCAATGGCGGCAGCGGTCCGCGCCGTCAGGCGGCGGAGCGCGCCGCGATCAACGCGCCGATGCAGGGCACCGCTGCCGATCTCATCAAGCTGTCGATGATCGCCGTGCAGGACTGGCTCGAAGCGTCGGGCATCGGCGCGAAGATGATCATGCAGGTGCACGACGAACTCGTGCTCGAAGTGCCCGAAGAGGCGCTGCCCGAGGTCAGGAAGCGCTTACCTGAACTGATGTGCGGCGTCGCGAAGCTGAAGGTGCCGCTCGTCGCGGAAGTGGGCGTCGGCAATAACTGGGAAGAAGCGCACTGAAATTCTTTGCGCAAGACATATGCGACACATGTCGCATATGTCCGACATGTTGGTGACGCGCTTGTGACTGTCATCGAAGCTCCGCACAATAAGTCAATCGAGGAAGATACGCACGAAGGCCGATCGAATATAAAAGCACAGGGAGAGTTCCATGCATCGCTTCATCATAATCGGCGGAGGGGCTGGCGGCCTCGAACTCGCGACGCGTCTCGGCGACCGTTTCGGCTCGACCGATGGCAAAGCACCGCCGAAAGCGCAAGTCACGCTCGTCGACCGCAATCCGACCCATATCTGGAAGCCGCTCCTGCATGAAGTCGCAGCGGGCAGCATGGACCCCTTCACGCAAGAGCTCGAATACGCAGCGCAGGCCTTGTGGCACGGCTTCGAGTTTCAGCAGGGCGAACTCGTCGGACTGAATCGCGCGACCCGGCGCATCACCATCGGCGCATTGCGCGATGAAGAAGCGGGTGAACTTTTGCCCGAGCGAGAACTGGAGTACGACACGCTCGTCATCGCCATCGGCAGTACGACGCATTTCTTCGGCGTGGAAGGCGCGCAACAGAATTCGATCGCGCTCGATACGGTCGGTCAGGCGGAACTCTTCCGCAAGCGTTTGATCGCGGCGTGCATGCGCGCGGAGCACTTCGCGCCCGAACCCGTCGCGGCGGGCGTGGACGAAGCGGAGGACGCACCGGGCGTCGATCCCATGCCGCGCATTCAGGTCGCCATCGTCGGCGCGGGCGCGACGGGCGTCGAATTGTCGGCGGAACTGCGCAACACCGCGCAGGTGCTTTCCGCATACGGATTGCACAAGCTCGATCCGAAGCACGACATCGGCATCGTGCTGATCGAAGCCGGGCCGCGCATCCTGCCGGCGTTGCAGGAGCGCGTGTCCATCGCGACGGCGGAGCTGCTCACCAAGCTCGGCGTGAAGCTGATGACCGGCGAAACGGTCGCGCAGGTATCGCGCGATACGATCCGCACGGCGAGCGGCAAGACGATACGCGCGGATCTCACGGTCTGGGCCGCGGGCATCAAGGCGCCCGCGATCCTCAATGATCTCGACGGCCTGCCGACCAACCGTCTCGGCCAACTCGTCGTGCGCCGCACGTTGCAAACCGAAGCCGACGATAACGTCTTCGCGCTCGGCGATTGCGCCGCGTGTCCGTGGCCCGGCAACGAGCGCAACGTGCCGCCGCGCGCGCAGGCCGCGCACCAGCAGGCGAGTTTTCTGTTCAAGTCGTTCGAGCGGATGTTGCAGGGCAAGCCGCTGCCCGAGTACACCTATCGCGATTTCGGCTCGCTGGTGTCGCTCGGGCATTACAGCGCGGTCGGCAATCTGATGGGCGGCCTGATCGGCGGCAACATGCTGATCGAAGGGCTCTTCGCGCGCTTCATGTACATGTCGCTGTACCGCTTGCATGTAGCCGCGCTGCACGGCTATGCGCGCATGGTGCTCGATACCTTCGCGCACTGGCTGCGCCGCTCCACCGCGCCGCGCGTCAAGCTTCACTGATTCGGAATAGCGGAATAGAGCGCCTGCGTCATTCGTTGAAAGCTGTTTAGAATGGGCGGCGCGCGAGAAGGCGACGCATTTCGTGCGCGCGCCTTTTCGCCGCCGTGCAGCACCGCGCGTCTGACGCCTCGAACACGTCGCGCGGATTTCAACGATCCACGCCGTCGCGCGATCGCGCACGCGTCGCGACGGCCTTGCCGCGGGAGCTTCGTATGCTAGACCCTGAAGTCGACAGCCTCATTCCGCACGTTCCGTTCGACCGACGCACCTTCATCAAGGCGACCTTCGGAACCGGCTTCGCGGCCGCCGTGCTGCCGGTGTCGGCGCAAACCATTCATACCGACAGCGACGGGCTGGAAGCCGGCGCGATCGGCATACGCGGGGCGGACGGCACGCTCGTGCCCGCGTATCGAGCGCAACCCAAGGGCAAGACGCATCTGCCGGTCGTCATCGTGATTCACGAGATTTTCGGCGTCCACGAGCATATCGCCGACGTATGCCGGCGCTTTGCAAAGCAGGGCTATCTCGCCGTCGCGCCGGATCTCTACACGCGTCAGGGCGACGCATCGGCGTACAAGTCGATGCAGCAACTCAACGAGCAACTGGTGTCGAAAGTGCCCGATTCGCAGGTGATCTCGGACATCGACCAGACCGTCAAATGGGCGGGCGAGCATGGCGGCGACCCGAAGCGCGTGGGCATAACCGGGTTTTGCTGGGGCGGGCGCATCACATGGCTCTATGCCGAGCACAATCCCAACCTGAAGGCGGCGGTGGCGTGGTACGGGCGGCTCGTCGGCAACAAGACCGAGAACAACCCGACCAATCCGATCGACCTCGCGAGCCAGCTCAAGGTCCCCGTGCTCGGACTCTATGGCCGGCAGGATCAGAGCATTCCGCAAGACACGATCGAACAGATGAAGCAGGCGCTCGCAAACGACCCGCCGCCCGCGAAGAATTCGCAGTTCGTCGTGTACGACGACGCGCCGCATGCGTTCTTCGCGGATTATCGTCCGAGTTATCGAAAGGCCGACGCCGAGGACGGCTGGAAGCGCGCGCTAGCGTGGTTCCGCGAGCACGGCGTCAAATAACGACGCTCAGGGATTCGGGCCGGTCGCGACCGGCCGGCCCGGATCGGCGCTCCACTCGCTCCACGAGCCGGGATAGAGCGCCGCACCGTGCAGGCCGGCAATCTCCATTGCGAGCACGTTGTGGCATGCCGTCACGCCCGAGCCGCATTGCAGGACGATGCGGTCTGCCGGCGTCGCGCCGATCAGCGATCCGAACGCCTCGCGCAGTTCGTGCGCGGTCTTGAAGCGGCCTTCCGCCGTCAGGTTGTTCTTGAAGAAATGATTCAGCGCGCCGGGAATATGCCCGCCGACGGGATCGATCGTCTCGTTTTCGCCGCGATAGCGGTCGGCGGCGCGCGCATCGATCAGCAGATGATCGCGCGTGCCGATGTTGCGCTCGATCGCATGGGCGTCGATGGTCACCTGACGCGGCGCGCCGGCCTTGAACGTGCCTTGGGTTTTCGGCGGCACGGCGGTGTCGAGCGGATTGCCCGCGGCTTCCCAGGCCGGGAGGCCGCCGTCGAGCAGCGCGACGGAATCGTGTCCGAGCCAGCGCAGCAGCCACCAGAGACGTGCGGCGTACATGCCGCCATGCGCATCGTAGGCGACCACTTGCTGGCCTTCGTTCAGGCCGAAGCTCGCCAGTTTCGCGACGAGCGCCGCGCGCTCCGGCAACGGATGACGCCCGTTCGTGCCCGTTTTGACGCCGGACAAGTCGCGATCCAGGTGGAGATAATGCGCGCCGGGAATATGCCCTTGCGCGTAAGCCGTTTCGCCCGATTCGGGTGCGGCGAGGTCGAAGCGGCAATCGAAGACGAGCATGCTGCCGGGCGCGGCGGCGAGCCGTTCGGCGAGATTCGTCGCCGAGATGAGCGTGGTGTAATGGGTGTGCGACATGACGGCTCCTGAAGCGGCGCTTGCAATGCGGGATGAATCAATAGTCTAAAAGAAAAAACGGGCCCGAAAGCCCGTCTTTTCCGATGTCTCGACACAAACCCCGAATCGCGTTCAGATGGGCCCGAGCTGATGCCGCAGGAACTCGTGGAAGTGCTGCATGCCGGATTCCATCGGGCTTTGATACGGCCCGACCTGATTCTCGCCGCGCGACATCAGCGCGCGACGACCGGCGTCCATGCGTTCGGCGATCTCATCGTCCTCGCGCGCGGTCTCCATGTACGCGGCGCGCTCCGCCTCGATGAACTCGCGTTCGAAAAGCGCGATTTCCTCGGGGTAATAGAACTCGACGATGTTCGTCGTCTTTTGCGTGCCGTGCGGAATGAGCCACGACACGACCAGCACGTGCGGATACCACTCGATCATCAGGCCGGGGTAGTAGACCATCCAGATCGCGCCGAACTCCGGTGGCGTGCCGTTGCGGAAGCGCAGGACTTCGTCGTGCCACTTGCGGTACGTCGGGCTGCCCGGCTTTTCCAGATTCTTGTGGACGCCGACGGTCTGCACGCTATACCAGTCGCCGAATTCCCACTCGAGGTTGTCGCACGACACGAAGCTGCCGAGTCCCGGATGGAACGGCGCGACGTGATAGTCCTCCAGATAGACCTCGATGAAGGTCTTCCAGTTGTAGTTGCACTCGTGCACTTCGACGTGATCGAACATGAAGCCCGAAAAGTCGAAATGCTTTGCCGTGCCAAGCCTCGCGAGATCCGCGGCGACGTCGCGGCCCTCCGATTCGAAAAGCAGGCCTTGCCAGTTCTGTAGCGAAGTCTTGCCGAGGTTCAGGCAGGGCTTGTCCGCGAAATGCGGCGCGCCGAGCAACTGACCGTCGAGATCGTAGGTCCAGCGATGCAGAGGGCAGACGATGTTGTCCGCGCTGCCGCGGCCATTGAGCATGATCGCCTGACGATGGCGGCACACGTTCGACAGCAGTTCGATATTGCTCTGCTGATTACGGACGAGCACGCGCCCTTCGCCTTCGCCCGGAAGCGCGAAATAGTTTCCCGCCTCGGGAACCATGAGTTCGTGCCCGATATAGCGTGGACCTTGCTTGAAAAGTGTGTCGAGTTCGCGCGTAAGAAGCGCTTCGTCAAAGTAAGCCGTGACTGGCAGCTGACTGTGAATGGCATTCAGCTGCAATGCATTGCTCAGATTGGACATTCCCACTCCCGATGAAAACGTGAAAGCAGTGAACAACCCAACCATCGAAGATTCGATTTAGGGAGCCCGCGATTATACCGAAATCTGCATCCTTGGGGTGCTTAAGGTCTTGATTTGGGTATAAATTGTCACGAGAGTTCCTCGCAATCGTTGCGCTTATGAGCACGGATCGCGCGCCCCGCTGCGATTGGCGGACAATCCGGCAAAGCAGCCTCGCCGGTCCCGCATGGACGGGATGCGGGTCGAAAATTTGTCTTTTGCCGTAGAATGTGCGACTTGGTTCCAAAAATTCAATTTGCACATCCACGATTCATGGCGAAGACCGCTGTCCAGGAAACAGGCGAGCAAACCGGCGCCGACGCGCAAAGCGCGGACGTCGCGCAGCTCCCGGAGAACTACGAGGCGGCGCTGGCAGAACTCGAATCGCTCGTCGCGCGCATGGAAGAAGGCGCGCTGAGTCTCGAGGAATCGCTTGCGGCCTATCGCCGCGGCGCGGCGCTTGTGGGCTTTTGCCAACAGCAACTCGAGAAAGTCGAGCAGCAGGTTCGCGTTCTCGATGGCGAGACGCTCAAGCCGCTGCCCGCCGAGGTACAGCGCGCCACCCAGGGTGCCGGAGCGACAAACGACAACGGGGACGACGACCTATGACCTTCGAACAATGGATGCGCGCGACGCTGGATCGCGTCGAGACGGCACTCGAACACTATCTTCCGGGCACGGACGTCGCGCCGGCGCGCCTGCACGAGGCCATGCGCTATGCGGTGCTGGGCGGCGGCAAGCGGGTGCGTCCGCTGCTCGTCCACGCGGCGGGCGAGCTGACCGGCGCGAGCGCGCAGGCCGTGGAAGCGGCGAGCGCCGCGCTCGAGATGATTCACGTCTATTCGCTGGTGCATGACGACATGCCCGCCATGGATGACGACGCATTGCGTCGCGGCAAGCCCACGGTACACATCCAGTATGACGAAGCGACGGCACTGCTCGTCGGTGACGCGCTGCAATCGCAGGCGTTCGTCGCGTTGACGGCCGAGGGCAATGGTCTCGACGCTGCCCAGCAAGCCGCGCTCGTGCGTGAACTCGCGGTCGCGAGCGGCTCGCTCGGCATGGCGGGTGGCCAGGCGATCGACCTGGAAAGCGTCGGCCGCAAGCTTTCGCGTCCCGAGCTCGAGACGATGCATCGCAAGAAAACGGGGGCGTTGCTGCGCGCGTCGGTGCGCATGGGCGCGCTCGCGGGCACGCATCCGGGCGCGGATGCTCTGACGTCGCTGGACCAGTATGCGGCCGCGATCGGCCTCGCGTTCCAGGTCGTCGACGACATCCTGGACGTCACCGCCGATTCCGCCACGCTCGGCAAGACCGCCGGCAAGGACGCGCAGCACGACAAACCGACTTACGTGTCGATCATCGGGCTCGATGCGTCGCGTGAGCTCGCCGCGCAGCTCGGCCGCGACGCGCACGCCGCGATCCGGCCGTTCGGCGCGCGCGGCCAGCGCCTGGCCGAGCTTGCCGATCTGGTCGTGAACCGGGTGAATTGATTGTTGAACGCGTGACGAACCCCACGGCGCGATCGGGCAAACCCGAAACAATCGCGCCGAACGAATCACGCCAGTTTTCCTAAAATGGGACGACGATGTACGACTTGCTGAAATCCATCGACGATCCGGCCGATTTGCGGGCCCTCGATCGTCGCCAACTGCAACCGCTGGCCGACGAGCTGCGAGCCTACGTGCTCGACAGCGTGTCCCAGACGGGCGGCCATCTGTCGTCCAATCTGGGCACGGTCGAGCTGACCATCGCGTTGCACTATGTGTTCGATACGCCTAATGACCGCATCGTCTGGGACGTCGGTCATCAGACGTATCCGCACAAGATCCTGACCGGCCGCCGCGACCAGATGCCCGGCCTGCGTCAGCTCGGCGGCATTTCCGGCTTTCCGCGCCGCGCCGAATCCGAATACGACACCTTCGGCACGGCGCACTCGAGCACGTCGATTTCGGCGGCGCTCGGCATGGCGATCGCCAACAAGCTGCAAGGCGACAACCGCTATTCGATCGCCGTGATCGGCGACGGCGCGATGACCGCGGGCATGGCCTTCGAGGCGATGAACAACGCGGGCGTCGCCGATGACGTGCCGCTGCTCGTCATCCTCAACGACAACGACATGTCGATTTCGCCGCCGGTCGGCGCGCTGAATCGCCATCTCGCGCGCCTGATGTCAGGCCGTTTTTACGCCGCCGCGCGCGCGGGCGTCGAGCGCGTGCTGCGTCATGCGCCCCCCGTGCTCGATCTCGCGCGCAAGCTGGAAGAGCACGCGAAGGGCATGATCGTGCCGGCCACGCTGTTCGAGGAATTCGGCTTCAACTACATCGGGCCGATCGACGGTCACGATCTCGATTCGCTGATCCCGACGCTGCAGAACATCAAGGAACTGCGCGGCCCGCAATTCCTCCACGTCGTCACGAAGAAGGGTCAGGGCTACAAGCTCGCCGAGGCCGATCCGGTGCTCTATCACGGCCCGGGCAAGTTCAATCCGGCCGAAGGCATCAAGCCGTCGACGGCGCCTTCCAAGAAGACCTACACGCAAGTCTTCGGCGAATGGCTGTGCGACGCCGCCGCGCAAGATTCGCGCGTGGTCGGCATCACGCCGGCGATGCGCGAAGGCTCCGGCATGGTCGAGTTCGAGAAGCGCTTCCCGGATCGCTATTTCGATGTCGGCATCGCCGAGCAGCACGCCGTGACGTTCGCGGGCGGGCTGGCCGCGGACGGCATGAAGCCGGTCGTCGCGATCTATTCGACCTTCCTGCAGCGCGCGTACGACCAGTTGATCCACGATGTCGCGCTGCAGAATCTGCCGGTGGTGTTCGCCATCGACCGCGCGGGCCTTGTCGGCGCGGACGGCGCGACACACGCGGGCAACTACGATCTCGCGTTCCTGCGCTGCATTCCGAACATGACGGTGATGGCCGCATCGGACGAAAACGAATGCCGTCAGATGCTCTACACGGCGCTGCAGCAGCCGAACCCGACGGCCGTGCGCTATCCGCGCGGCGCGGGCACGGGTGTCGCGACGGTCAAGCAGATGACCGCGATTCCTGTCGGCAAGGGTGAGATTCGCCGCGAGTCGTCGCAGAAGATGGGCTCGGGCAAGCGCATCGCGATTTGCGCGTTCGGCACGATGGTCGCGCCGTCGCTCGCCGCCGCCGAAGAACTCGATCTGACGGTCGCCAACATGCGCTTCGTGAAGCCGGTCGACGCCGACCTGCTGCGCGAGCTCGCCGCGACGCACGACGCGATCGTGACGATCGAAGAAGGCGCGATCATGGGCGGCGCGGGCTCCGCGTGCGTCGAAGCGCTGCTGGCGAGCTTGGTCCTGAAGCCCGTGCTGCAACTCGGTCTGCCGGACGTGTTCATCGATCACGGCGATCCGGCCAAGCTGCTCGCGAGCGTGGGTCTCGATGCGGCCGGCATCGTCAAGTCGATTCGCGCGCGTTTCATCGACGCAATCGAAAGCGCCAACGCAGGCAAGCTGACCAAGCGCGTCGCCTGACGACGCTTCGCTCGAACGGCGCGCTCGGGGTGCGCCGTGCATCAACGCTTTGTCACACGGCGCGGGCATCGTCCCGCGCCGTGTGCGCTTGAACGTTTCGAACCGCTCGCGTCTCACCTGACGCGCGGCGCATAAGGACAAACAAATGAATCAGATGAATCCCGCCTTCGTGATGCCCGACGTCCAGAGCACGCCTGACACGCGTCAGATCGCGATTCAGCGCGTCGGTGTGAAGGGTGTGCGCTATCCGCTGACGGTGCTGACGGAAGACGGTCTGAAGCCGACGGTCGGGGTATGGAATCTCGATGTTCATCTGCCGGCCGAGCAGAAGGGTACGCACATGTCGCGATTCGTCGCGTTGCTGGAAGAGAATCGCCTGCCGGTCGACCAGCACGCGCTGCGCGGATTGCTGTCGCTGATGCTCGCGAAGCTCGAAGCGCACTCGGGCCGCATCGAAGTGACGATGCCGTACTTCGTGATGAAGACCGCCCCGGTTTCGGGCGTGAAGAGCCTGCTGGATTACGAAGTGACCTTCGTCGCCGAGCGTCGCGACGGCGACACGCGCATGTCGATCAAAGTGCTCGTGCCGGTGACGAGCCTGTGTCCGTGTTCGAAGAAGATTTCGCAGTACGGCGCGCACAACCAGCGCTCGCACGTCACGATCGCGGCGGAACTGACGGAAGAGATGCCGGTCGAGGAATTGATCCGCATCGCGGAGGAAGAGGCGTCGTGCGAACTGTGGGGCTTGCTGAAGCGCCCCGACGAGAAGCTCGTGACCGAACGCGCGTATGAAAATCCGAAGTTCGTCGAAGACCTCGTGCGCGACATCGCCATGCGTCTGAATGCCGAGCAGCGCATCGTCGCGTATACGCTCGAGGCCGAGAATTTCGAGTCGATCCACAATCACAGCGCGTACGCTGTGATCGAGCGCGACAAGCGCCGCGACGCCTGATCGCCTGTTCAAGAGCCGGTCTTTCGAACCCGCTCTTTTCCTATGCGAGCGCCGTTTCCGACGAAACGTGCGCTTCCCGCACCGACTCCACCACGAGCATCGCCAGCCGTTCGACCAGCGGCGAGCCCTTTCCCGACGCACGATGCAGCGCCAGCGGAATCGACGGCAATGCGGGCAGGCCGCCTTCGCCGTTGTCGAGCGTCCGGACGGTCGACGGCAGGCCGTAACTCGTCCGCACCGTCACGCCGAGTCCTGCCGCCGCTGCCGCCCACAGTCCGGACAGACTCGGGCTCGTGAAGGCCACGCGCCATTTGATGCCCGCGCGGTCGAGCGCCGCCGCGGCCGCGCTGTGAAAGAGGCACGGACGATCGAACGCGATGAGCGGCAACGGCTCGTCGGCGTCGAAATGCCAGGGTACGGTCGATGACGCGATCCAGCGCATCGACGGCGCGGCGATCGGTTCGGGCAGATTCGACGCCTGGCTTTCGTCGGGCACGCCTGCAGCGCCCCACACGAGCGCGAGATCGAGCTGCCCGCCGCCGATGCGTTCCAGCAACTCCGTATTGCGTGCGACGCGCGCCTCGATGCGCACTTTCGGATGCGCTCGCGCAAAGCGGCCGAGCACATCCGGCAGCACGACTTCGCCGAAATCCTCCTGCAGCCCGAGGCGGATCCAGCCTTCCAGATCGACGCCGCGCACCGCGACCGCGGCTTCATCGTTCAATTCGACGAGGCGCCGGGCGTAATTGAGCATGACTTCGCCCGCGTCGGTGAGCGCGAGGCCGCGTCCGGATTTGCGAAACAGCGGCGTGCCCGCCTGTTCTTCGAGCTTGTGAATCTGGGCGCTGACGGCGGAGGTCGAACGCCCGACGCGGTCCGCCGCCTTCGCGAAGCTGCCGAGGTCCATGCCCGCGACGAAGCTGCGCAGCACGGCGAGATCGAAGGTCGTCTGAGCCATTGAAAATCATCCTGTTTAAATGAACGATCAATCAAATAATTTGTGATTTTCAGGATGATGCTAAGCCCTCAAACTGGCCGCAGTCAAATCTTCGATGGACTGCAGCATGGCCACTTCTTTCGTTTTGAATTCAAAAAAGGCGCCCGCGCTCGGCGGCGGGCATCGCTGGAAAGTGCTGGGCGTCGGCGTCGCGGCGAACGCGAGCATATCGGCGGCGGCGACGGGATTTCCGACGACCGCAGTGTGGGTGCGCACCGCCTACCATCTGAGCAACGGGCATCTGGGTGTCGTGCTGGGTGCGCTGGGTTTGGGCGTCGCGCTCTCGGAATTGCCGTGGGGCATATTGACCGACAAGTGGGGCGATCGTCCCGTTTTGCTGACGGGCCTGTTCTCGACGGCTGCTGTGCTCGTCGCGATGACCCTGTTCGCGACGCCCGCCACGGCGAGCTTCGGCTGGCTCGTCTTCGCGATGTGCGTGCTCGGCATTCTGGGCGGCAGCGTCAACGGATCGAGCGGGCGCGCGGTGATGGCGTGGTTTGGCGAAGGCGAGCGCGGCCTCGCGATGAGCATTCGCCAGACCGCCGTGCCGCTGGGCGGCGGCATCGGCGCGGCGGTGTTGCCGTGGCTCGCGTCGTCGCATGGCTTCGGGGCCGTATTCGGCGCGCTGGCCGCCCTGTGCGCGCTGTCTGGTGTGTTCGCCTGGCGCTGGCTGCACGAGCCGCCCGAGACGACACATCGGGCGATTCGAAGCGAAATTGCCGCGCCGCTGAGGAACGGGCTGGTCTGGCGGGTTGTGCTCGGCATCGGCGTGTTGTGCGTGCCGCAGTTCGCGGTGCTGAGCTTCGCGACGATTTTCATGCACGACGCCGCGCGCTTCGGCGTGAGCGCGATCAGCGCCACGATGGCCACGCTTCAGCTCGGCGCGATCGCAATGCGGGTCTGGAGCGGCCGCCACACCGACCGGCACCGCAATCGCCGGGCGTACTTGCGCGTCTCGACGATAGCCGCGTGCGCGTCGTTCGTCGCGCTCGGTGTCGCGACGGCGCTCGGCGCAGTCCGGATGCCTGTGGCGCTGGCTGCGATGCTGATCGTGGCGGGCGTGTGCGTGTCGGCCTGGCACGGCGTCGCGTACACGGAACTGGCGACGCTTGCGGGCGCCGAGCGCGCCGGCACTGCGCTCGGCATGGCGAACACGGCCGTTTTCGCCGGCTTTTTCCTCACACCGCTCGCCATTCCGCTCGTGCTCGCGATCGGTTCCTGGCCGCTGGTGTGGTTCGCGGCGGGCCTGTGCGCGTCGCTCGCGTGGCCGTTGTTTCCGAGGCCCGCGCGCGCTTAAACTGGCCGTCCACCTCATCTCGACAATGCGGAGCCATCTTGATTCTGATCGGCCAATACGATTCCCCGTTCGTGCGGCGCGTCGCCATCGCCCTCGAGCTGTACGACATGGCTTTCGAGCATCGCCCATGGTCGACATTCGGCGATGCCGACAAGATCGCACCCTACAACCCGCTGTGCCGCGTGCCGACGCTCGTGCTCGATTCAGGCGATGCGCTCATCGAAAGCACGATGATCCTCGACTACCTCGACGAGCAGGCGGGCGACGCGCGCGCGATGGTCGCATCGAGCGGCCCGGAGCGCCGCGAGGCGCTGAAGGTGTGTGCGCTCGCGACAGGCCTTGCCGACAAGGCGGTCGCGCTCGTGTACGAACGTGTGCTGCACAAGGAAAAATCGCAGGCGTGGCTCGATCGCTGCACGGGACAGGTCGAGCGCGTTCTGAACGCGCTGGAAGCGGACCGCGCCACGCGCGCGACACCCTTCTGGTTCGGCGACGCGATCGGTCACGCCGATATCGCCGTGGCCTGCGCGCTGCGCTTCGCGCGCGAGGCGCACCCGGAGATTGTCAGCTCGACGCGCTGGCCGACGCTCATCGGCCATAGCGATCGCTGCGAGATGCTGCCCGTGTTCAAGGCGATCGTGCAGCCGTTCAATCCGCCGAGATAAAGATTCAGGCGCGCGCGAGCGAGGTGAGGTCCCAGCGCGGCTTCACGGTGAACGCGTAATCGCGCACGGCCTGCTCCGGCCAGCGCGACAGCCGCAGCGCGCCCGCGAGCGCGATCATCGCGCCGTTGTCGGTGCAGAGCGACAGGTCGGGGTAATGAACGTCGAAGCGACGTTTTTTCGCCGCCGCCGACAGCGCCTCGCGCAACTGCCGGTTCGCGCCGACGCCGCCCGCCACGACGAGCCGCTTCAGTCCCGTCTTCTTCAACGCGGCGAGCGATTTGGCGACGAGCACGTCCACCGCGGCATCGACGAAACCGCGCGCGAGATCGGCCTTCGCCTGCTCGCAGACGTTGTTGCCGAGCTTGCGGCTCTGCGTGAGCACGGCCGTTTTCAGGCCGCTGAAACTGAAATCGAGATCGCCGGAATGGAGCATCGGACGCGGCAGCGCGACCGCGCACGGCGTGCCGAATTCCGCGAGCCGCGAGACTTCCGGTCCGCCCGGATAGCCCAGGCCGAGCAGCTTCGCGGTCTTGTCGAAGGCTTCGCCGGCGGCGTCGTCGAGGGTTTCGCCGAGCGTCTCGTAGACGCCGACATCGGTGACGCGCATCAACTGCGTGTGCCCGCCCGACACGAGCAGCGCGACGAACGGAAACGGCGGCGGCGCGTCGACGAGCAGCGGCGACAGCAGATGCCCTTCCAGATGATGGATGCCGACGGTCGGCTTGTCCCAAGCCATCGCCAGCGAATTCGCGATGCTCGCACCGACCAGCAGCGCGCCCGCGAGCCCCGGTCCCTGCGTGAACGCAATGGCGTCGATGTCGCCGCGCTGCGCGCCGGATTGTTCGAGCACGTCCTCCAGCAGCGGCAGCGCGCGACGGATGTGGTCGCGCGAAGCCAGTTCAGGCACGACGCCGCCGTAGTCGCGATGCATCGCGATCTGCGAGTGGAGCGCGTGCGAGAGCAGGCCACGCCCGGTGTCGTAGAGGGCGAGGCCGGTTTCGTCGCAGGAGCTTTCGATGCCGAGAACTAGCATGGGAGTAACGCTTTGGAGGGAACAAAAAAGTATAGCAGCGGCGCACTTTTTGCGTTCCGTGGTCCGAGGCGCTAGCGGGCGCAGCGGTTAAAATGCGCGCCATGGAATCCTTCGATATCGCCGTCATCGGCGCGGGCGCAGCCGGCATGATGTGCGCGGCCGTGGCCGCTCAGTCCGGGCGCCGCGTCGTGCTCATCGACCACGCCGAGCGTCTCGCCGAAAAAATCCGCATCTCTGGCGGTGGGCGCTGCAATTTCACCAACATCAATGCGCAGCCGGCAAATTTTCTGTCTGCGAATCCGCATTTCTGCCGCTCCGCGCTCGCGCGCTATACGCCGCGCGATTTTCTCGCGCTGCTCAAGCAATATCGCGTGAAGTGGCATGAGAAGCACAAGGGCCAGCTTTTCTGCGACGACTCCAGCGAAACCATCATCGACGTGCTGAAAAGCGAGTGCGATGCGGGGCGCGTCGCGTGGCGGCGTCCGGTCGCCGTGCACGAGATTCGTCACGACGGCGCGCGGTTCGCGCTCGACACGACCGCGGGCGCGATCGGCGCCGCGGCGCTCGTGATCGCGACGGGCGGCCTGTCGATTCCGAAGATCGGCGCGACGGATTTCGGTTATCGCGTCGCGAAGCAGTTCGGCCACACGCTCGTCGAGACACGCCCGGCGCTCGTGCCGCTCACGTTCACGTCCGCCGACTGGACGCCGTTCGCGGCGTTGTCGGGGCTTTCGCTGCCGGTGCGCATCAGCACCGGCAAGGGCAAGACACGCGGCGAATTCGACGAGGATCTGCTGCTCACGCATCGCGGCGTGTCGGGGCCGGGCGTGCTGCAGATATCGAGCTACTGGAATACGTCGGAGCCGATTCACGTCGATTTGCTTCCCGATGCGGATGCCACCGACATGCTGATCGACGCCAAAGCAGGCTCGAAGAAGCAGATCGGCAATTTTCTCGCCGAGCACGTGCCCGCGCGTCTCGCGCACGCGTGGCTCGAAGCGCAGCGCGTGCCGGTCGATGCACGCCTCGCCGATCTGCCCGACCGCACGTTGAAGGCGATCGGCGCGTCGCTGTCCGGCTGGACGCTCACGCCGAGCGGCACCGAAGGCTATCGCAAGGCGGAAGTCACGCGCGGCGGCGTCGACACGCGCGAGCTTTCGTCCGCGACGATGATGAGCGAGCGCGTCGCCGGGCTCTATTTCATCGGCGAGGCGGTCGATGTCACCGGCTGGCTCGGCGGCTATAACTTCCAGTGGGCGTGGGCCTCGGGCGTCGCGGCGGGCAAGGCCGCCGCCGAGCATGCACGAGACGCGACGAACACCGCCTGAGCAGGCCCGGCCGGGGGTTTTGGCGAGTCTCGAAATGCGAACCCGTTTGCTATACTCAGACGGTCATCGGAGGATTCTCTCCGCTCTGGCAGGCGCTTGAACGGTTATCGCGGCACGGGTCGCTGCATACCTTCGCTGCATCGCCGAACGGCCCGCTAATAGTCCCGCTTGAGGAGGCGTTCCCAAGCGGGTTTTTACTTTCGCGGGATAGCCGGGCGCCGGCCGGAATTCAAACTTTCGCAATTGCACCGGGTGAACGATGAGCCTCAAAGACCAGATCAACGACGACATGAAGACTGCCATGCGCGCGAAGGAAACCGAGCGCCTCGGCACGATTCGCCTGCTGCTCGCGGCCATCAAGCAGCGTGAAGTCGACGATCGCGTCACGCTCGACGATGCGGGCATCACCGCAGTCATCGACAAGATGATCAAGCAGCGCAAGGATTCGATCAGCCAGTTCGAAGCCGCGGGACGCACCGATCTCGCCGACAAGGAAAAGGCGGAACTGGCGGTGCTCGCGGCGTACATGCCCGAACAGCTTTCCGCCGACGCGATCGCCGCCGAAGTTCAGGCCGCCGTCGCCGCGACGGGCGCCGCCGGCCCGCAGGACATGGGCAAGGTGATGGGCGTGCTGAAGCCCAAACTCGCCGGCAAGGCTGACATGACCGCGGTCTCCGCGCAGGTGAAAGCCGCTCTCGCCAAGTAACGTCCGCTGCTTCTGATTCGGTGATTCCGCACGCTTTCCTGCAGGATTTGCTCAACCGCGTCGATATCGTCGACGTGGTGGGCCGCTACGTCCAGTTAAAGAAGGGCGGCGCGAACTTCATGGGCCTGTGCCCGTTTCACAACGAGAAGAGCCCGTCGTTCACGGTCAGCCCGACCAAGCAGTTCTATCACTGCTTCGGTTGCGGCGCGCACGGCACCGCGATCGGCTTTCTGATGGAGCACACCGGCCTCACGTTTCCCGAGGCCGTGAAAGAGCTCGCGCAGGGCGCGGGGCTGACGGTGCCGCAGGAGCCTTCGAACTCGTTCCGTGGCGGTGGCGGCGACAGCGCACCGAGCAAGGCGGTCAGCGTCGCGCTGACGGACGTGATGCAGACCGCGTGCGATTTTTATCGCAAGCAACTGCGCGGCGCGCCGAACGCTATCGCCTATCTGAAGAAGCGCGGTTTGACCGGCGAAGTCGCCGCACGTTTCGGACTCGGCTATGCGCCGGATGGCTGGCAGAACCTCGAATCGGCATTTCCCGATTATCGGGATGAAAACCTGGTCGAATCGGGACTCGTGATCGTCAGCGAGAAAACCGATTCGCAGGGACAGGCGCGTCGCTACGATCGTTTCCGCGAACGCGTGATGTTCCCGATCCGCAACGTGAAGGGCAACGTGATCGGTTTCGGCGGACGTGTGCTCGACGGCGGCGAGCCCAAATATCTGAACTCGCCCGAGACGCCGCTGTTCAGCAAGGGCAGCGAGTTGTACGGCCTCTTCGAAGCGCGTCTCGCGATTCGTGAACTGGGGTACGTGCTCGTCGTCGAAGGGTATATGGATGTCGTCGCGCTCGCGCAGCTGGGTTTTGCGAATGCCGTGGCGACGCTCGGCACGGCCTGCACGCCGGTTCACGTGCAAAAGCTGTTCCGCCAGACGGATACGGTCGTGTTCAGTTTCGACGGCGACTCGGCCGGCCGGCGCGCCGCGCGTCGCGCGCTGGAAGCGGCGCTGCCGCACGCGGCGGACAATCGGACGATCAAGTTCCTGTTCTTGCCGAAGGAACACGATCCCGACAGCTATGTGCGCGAATTCGGCACGGATGGATTCGGCGAGCAGGTCGATCGGGCCATGCCGTTGTCGCAGTTCCTGCTGAACGAGGTGCTGAACGACAAGGAACTGGAGCAGCCCGAAGGCCGCGCGAAAGCGCTCTTCGACGCGAAGCCGTTGCTTCAGGCATTGCCGGCGAATGCGCTTCGCGTGCAGATCCTGCACATGCTGGCGGACCGGCTCGACACGCCGTTCACCGAGATCGCCGCGCTGTGCGACATCGATTCGCGAGCGGCCGCCGTCGCGCGCGCGAACGTACCGAAGAGCGAGCGCCGCCGCGTGACGGGGCAGGAACAGCGCGCGCTGCGCAACCTGGTGATGTACCCCGGCATGGCGGCTTCACTCGATCAGGAAAGCGAGCGCACCCTCGTGACGATGACCGAGCACGGCGAACTTTTCGGTGAAGTGATCTCGCATGCGCGCGAACTGGGAGATGCCGCGGAATTCCAGTTGCTGTCGGAGATCTTGAGAAATGCAGCAAACGCGCCCACGTACGACGATATCTTCCAGGAAATTCTCGCCTATGATGAAAACGTTCGCGATTTGCTGATGCGCGACCCGTCCGATGAAGATGCAGCGCAGCGAGTCGAGGAACAGAAGCGGCTGCTGGCGGAGGAATTGCAAGCGACCGTCGTGAAGCTGCGGCATGACAGCTACCGCGCGCGTCTGGATCAACTGGCCAGGCAATCCAGCCTGTCGGCGGAAGAGGTGGCGGAGTTCTCGGAATTGTCGGCGAGAGTCGCGCAGATCAAAGCCAGGCGGGGCGCGAGCCCGGATGGCGGAAGGTGAGAATGCTATAATTAAAAGTTCAAAGCGAATTGCTTTTTGTCAACTGTTCGAGTGCTTTTTTGTCGGTTTTTCACGGCAGATGGGCGGCAGCGATCGAGCAATTGGCAAAGCGTATTTGACATTGGTTTTGCGTAGGAAGGTAGGCAGGAAGGCGCTGTCTGAATCGGCTGTCCGGAATGCGGCGCGCTGCGGCATACGTGGCGCGCGCCGCATAAGTCACACGAAACGGGCCGATAAGCACGCCGACGTACAGACGGGCATAAGGGAAGCGGCTGCTATTGAGGGTAGGGCGAGGAGACGATTCACACTCGTTCGAACCGCGATGGCGCTCCGGGCAGGGCACGCAGGACGAAGCAGCGTGCGCGTATTGGGTATTCACGGTTCCATCGGCTGTTGTCCAGCAGCCGCGAGTCGAGACTAAAGCCGGTATGGCGAACTCCATGACGAAAAAGCTGAACGATGTATCCGTCGAAGACGACGCAATGCAAAACGCAGAGTCTGGCGCCGCTCCGGCGGCGAAGGTCGAAAAGGCCAAGGCCCGCGATCGCCGTGCGAAAGAGAAGGCGCTGCTGAAAGACGCGTTCTCGTCGAGCGCGCCCGGCACCGTCGAGGAACTGGAGGAGCGGCGCGGCAAGCTGCGCGCGCTCATCAAGCTCGGCAAGGAGCGCGGCTTCCTGACCTACGGCGAGATCAACGATCACCTTCCGGACAACTTCACGGAAACCGAGGCGATCGAAGGCATCATCAGCACGTTCAATGACATGGGCGTGGCCGTGTACGAACAAGCGCCGGATGCCGAGACACTGCTGCTGAACGACAACGCGCCGAATGCCTCGTCCGACGACGAAGTAGAGGAAGAGGCCGAAGTCGCGCTGTCCACGGTCGATTCAGAATTCGGCCGCACGACCGACCCCGTCCGCATGTACATGCGCGAGATGGGCACCGTCGAACTCCTGACGCGCGAGGGCGAAATCGAGATCGCGAAGCGCATCGAGGACGGCCTCAAGCACATGGTCATGGCGATTTCCGCGTGCCCGACGACCATCGCCGACATCCTCGCGATGGCCGAGCGCGTGCAGAACGAGGAAGTGCGCGTCGATGAACTCGTCGACGGCCTGATCGATCCGAACGCCCAGGACACGGACGGCTTCTCCGAGCAGGAAGCGGAAGCCATCGAGTCGGAAGACGAAGAGTCGGAGGAAGAGAGCGACGAGGAAGAGGAAGAAGAGGACGACGGCAGCGCGCAAGCCAGCGCCAACGCCGCCCAACTCGAAGCCCTCAAGCTCCAGTCGCTCGAGAAGTTCGCGCTCATCAGCGAATGGTTCGACAAGATGCGCCGCGCCTACGAGAAGGAAGGTTACAAGTCGAAGGCCTATCTGAAGGCGCAGGAAGCGATCCAGACGGAGCTGATGAACATTCGCTTCACCGCGCGCACCGTCGAGCGCCTGTGCGATACGCTGCGCGCGCAAGTGGACGAAGTGCGCCAGGTCGAGCGGCAGATTCTGCATACGGTGGTCGACAAGTGCGGCATGCCGCGCGCCGAGTTCATCACGCGTTTCCCCGGCAACGAGACGGATCTCGAATGGTCGGACAAGGTCGTTGCCGAAGGTCATGAATACAGCGCGGTGCTGGAACGCAATATTCCGGCGATTCGCGAGCAGCAGCAACGTCTGCTGGATTTGCAGGCGCGCGTCGTACTGCCGTTGAAGGATCTGAAGGAAACCAACCGGCAGATGGCGGCGGGCGAGTTGAAGGCGCGTCAGGCGAAGCGTGAGATGACAGAGGCGAATTTGCGTCTCGTGATTTCCATCGCGAAGAAATACACGAATCGCGGCCTGCAGTTCCTCGATCTGATCCAGGAAGGCAACATCGGCCTGATGAAGGCCGTGGACAAGTTCGAATATCGTCGTGGCTACAAGTTCTCGACATACGCGACGTGGTGGATTCGTCAGGCGATCACGCGTTCGATTGCCGACCAGGCGCGCACGATCCGTATTCCGGTTCATATGATCGAGACGATCAACAAGATGAACCGAATCTCGCGGCAGATTTTGCAGGAGACGGGTCTCGAGCCGGATCCGGCGACGCTCGCTGAGAAGATGGAAATGCCGGAGGACAAGATCCGCAAGATCATGAAGATCGCGAAGGAGCCGATCTCCATGGAAACGCCGATCGGCGACGACGACGACTCGCATCTCGGCGATTTCATCGAAGACACGAATACGGTGGCGCCGTCCGACGCGGCGCTGCATGCGTCGATGCGCGATGTCGTCAAGGACGTGCTCGATTCGCTGACGCCGCGTGAGGCGAAGGTGTTGCGCATGCGATTCGGCATTGAGATGAGCACGGATCACACCCTGGAAGAAGTCGGCAAGCAGTTCGACGTAACGCGCGAGCGGATTCGCCAGATCGAAGCGAAGGCGTTGCGCAAGTTGCGACATCCGAGTCGGTCGGACAAGCTGAAGTCGTTCCTCGAAGGCAACTGACGGGACTTGTCTTGAGCGGCGTTGTGAGGCAAACTCGCTACCCTTCGTAGTTGCCTCGCGCAAAGTTCTGAAGTAACGGAAAGCGCCGCTCGGCGCTTTCTTTTTGCCCTCTGCCAGCAAAGGGCCGGAAGCTTAACTGGTATAAGCTGTCGACTCATAATCGACCGATAGTGGGTTCGAGTCCCACCCGGCCCACCAGCACTTACTTAAAACTATCAAAGGGTTAGCGTCGTTTCGGTCCCCGGCCGGAGCCTTCGGGGACACTTTGGGGACCCTTCGGGGACGCGGGTGGGTGACGTCACCCACGCGGGAAAACCGCCGTTGGGGACCGAGTGGGTCGCGTTACCCACTCGGGCCTACCACGGTGACTGCCTTGCACAGCCTGGGTTTGGCACCTAGGCCAACGTACAGCCGAGCGAGCGAATAGCGGTCACCGGCTACGTCGCCTCAAAGACGACAATCACCGCCGTAGAGGTGGCCTGTTTGGATCTCCTGGTGAGACTTCAGACGGCGTCTGGCCGAGACACCGTTGTCGACCCCTAGCCGCCGTTCGGTCCGTCATGACCTCAACGTCCGCTTCCAAGGTCGAACAGACATCCGCTCGCACAAAACGACTGCCGCACTACAGCCAAAGCTGACTTAGCACGCCGCTTCAGGTCCGGAAATCAATGGTCTTCGCGGCGATCAAATCTCGCAGAGCGCTGATCTCCATGGACGGCTTTTCCGTATGAAGCATTGCATGACAGTTGGGACATACTGGGCGCAGGTCTTTAATCGGATCAACCTGGTATTCGGCGCCGATCGTGGCTAGATCGACAACGTGATGCACATGAATGAATCCACGCCCGAGTTCTCCGTATTTCGCCTCAAAGTCAAACCCGCATGCGCAGCATTTGCAACCGTAGTGCGCAATCGCGGTGGCCCTTGCGGTCGGGTCTCGTTCGTAGCGATTGACGAGCACTTGCGTTACTGCACCTTCGTAATGCGTCTTGGACCACACAAGGTCGTCGGGATAGACGAAATTAACGGGGCTAGCGGCGAGCAACATCTGATAAAGCGCGCGTTGGCTCTTGCGGAAAGCGGGCCTACCCCGTCGTACGCTTTCGTTTTTCTCCCAGAACTCGATATTTTTGAAAACCGCCTGCAGCGCCAACGCCCTCTTCGCTAAACCGTGCTCCGCGGTGATGGCTTCAACGTAGACGGTCACGGCAAGATCGCTTAGTGTCTTTTTGTAGAGAATGCCGTCGAGCATCGCCGGATAGGCCTCTGTAAACTGCGCGGCCGTATAGGGCTTCGCACCGAGTTTTTCGATGACGAGTTGATCTCCGGCACTCCGCGGCAGATTTCCACGAGCAACGTCACGCGCAATGCCGTACGCGATCTTCACTTCGTCTTCGGTAAAGTCCTCACGATTGGGCATATTTGTCCAGCGCCATTTAAGATACCGGCGATTTGCTTTCCCAACTCTTGGATTCAAGCACTACGGCGATGTTCTCGTTGTCTTCTCCCCAAAGAGTCTCTTTCATGCGCCAATAGTAAAAGTGCGCCGTCCGATCGCGTGAAAGTGCTTTCTTACCAGCATTCCCTGTCTTCGTATACAAGACGATCAAGTCCCCAGTTTTAACCACAACGTCAGGAAACCAGTAGGCGCTTTTTGCTCCGGATAGAGGACCACCGTCGTTCGACCGTTTGGATCGCAAAATTACATAGTCGCCGATGTTAATATCATCAAGCGCCCGAAGGACTATTCTTTCTTTGGATATATCACCGATGTCGGCAAAGGACTGAATTTCGAGCTTCATCGGGTGTTCCTAAATTTGGATACGAAGCTTCCCACGACCATGGCGAGGCCGCCAAGACCACCAATACAAAACAGCCCCCAATTGCCCCAGGCGGTCGGCAACAACCCGATAGCCATGCATCCAACACCAAGTAGCGTCGATTGCAAGACGTCGAGAGACATGATGCGTTTCAGTGACGACTCTGCAACCACCAACTTTTCACGCGTATCGTGGTAATCCTGCCGATATCTTTCTAGTTCCAACACTCGGGCTTCTGCTCTATCGAGTCGATCGAGAACGAGCTTTTGTACGCCTGGGTGATTGAGGTCCGCGAGTTGGACCACCCGGTCTACGCCAGACAGTGCATCTCTCTTTGTCGGTTCCTCGTTACCGATCGGAGTTGCGCCGCTGTCATCCGGTGCTTGTTCCTTCAGATCCATCGCTAACGCCTTTCTCCTGTATGTGCCAAGGGTTCCTTGAGCCGTCGCTGAGCAATTGTAATGGGTCTAGACCAGGAGAAAGAAGGATTCGGTGCAACGGCCTCTTCATGTGCCTCTCGCTGACCGGGGAAGATGCATCCCCGACGATGTATCATCACCCGCAGTTCCTGTGCGACGGGTGGTTCGTCAAGGAGATCATCCGGCATTTCCTTGCAGGGATGCGGCAATCCCGTGGCTGGCTAGCCCTCAACATTCCGCCATTGTGGGTTGGCGACTGACCGACATCCATAAATTCATTTGCCTGAGCTATGGGCTGTCCTGATCACGTAGCTGGACATTCAATGGTAATTTCGTTGCGGATAGCGAGTCCAAATGGCTGGCTAGTTGGGTGTACCAATGCCGGTCCTGACCTTCCGAATGACCGTTTGTTCAGCGGAGCCGACGTGCCGACGTCCGAACGATGGGGCAAATGAATGACCCCTCATGGCCGGTAGCCGCACCACACGGACGGCGCTCACGCCACGGTCTGAGAGACGGCTACGATAGCTTCGAGGTACGCGATAGCGCCAACGGGTCCGTCAGCGCATTCTCCAGCCGCGCCATTTCGAGATCGTTCTGGCTGCCGTCGATCCATTTGGCATACGTCCTGAGAAACATCTCGACGGTGTGACCGAGCTGGCGCGCACAGAAGGCGGGGGTCATGCCGGCCATGAGCATGCTGGTGGCGTAGGAGTGGCGCATGTTGTAGGGGCGGCGGTAGCGGATGCCGAGGCGTTTGAGTATGCGCGCCCAGAACACGCGCTGAAATGCCTCCTCGCTGTGCCACGGGCGGGCCGTGCGCGGGTCCTGGAACACCCGGGCGCCGGCGACTTGCGTGAAGGCGCGCTGGCGCTGCAGGGCGGCGTGCGCGCGGCTGTTCAGGCGCACGAGGCGCGCCTCGGCCGTCTTGGTGCGGTGCTTCTCTTCGCCTGCGACGAGCACGCGCTCGATCGCGATGGTGTTGTCCTTGAAGTCGACGAAACGCCATTCCAGCCCGTTGATTTCCGAGGTGCGCAAGCCGGTCCAGAACCACAGTTCGATGTAGTTGTGGATCTGCGGGTCGACGTTGGCGGCCTCCGCGATGATCGCCTCCGACTCCTCGCGCGAGAACGGGTCGGTCGGCTGGCGCTGGTGCTTGGCGCGCGAGACCGATTCGGCCAGGTTGGTCGCCATCAGTTGGTCGGCGACGGCGACGGAGAGCACCAGACGCAGCACGGAGACGTAATTGTTGATGGTCTTGCCGGAGAGTTCGCGGCGGCTGGCGATAGCCGTGAGGATATGCGAGAGCTTGAGCGCGGCGAGCGGCAGGGTGCCCAGCTTGCGGGCGCGGTTGTCGCAGATGGCGCGGCACCAGAACTTGACGGCGGCGTCGTAGCCGATGCGCGTGGAGGTTTCGATGCGGGTCATGGCGAGCCATTGCGTGAGCCAGGCTTCGACGGTGAGTTCGGCGGGCGATGCGCTTTTCGGCGTGCGCTTCGCGGAGGCTGGCTTTCCGCGCGTCACGTTGACGGGCGCTTCGCTTGCCGGCGGCTTGATCGCGGGCGCTTCGATGGCCGGCATGGGCGTCCCTGGTATTCGCTTGACCGGCGTGGCGCCTTCGGGGAAGTACTCGGCCATGTCGAAGGTACCGGCTTGAATGCCCTTGCCGATCTCGGCGATGAGCCGGTTGGCGTACTGGATGTTGGCGGGCGTGGGCAACACGGCCGCGCCTTCGACCATGAGTGTGCTGCGATAGCGCACGCCCTGCGCAGTGAAGCTCAGGCGAATGGAGGCCGCGCGGACCTCTACGCCTCCTGTCGTTCTACCCATTTCTGAAATCCCTGCAATGAAATAAAGATGGCACCGTCTGGCGCGCGGCGGTATTCGCGGTTTTCGAGCCATCGTCCCTGTTCGATCTTGCGGCGGATGGCTTTCTGCGAGAGACCCGTGAGCGCGGCGGCCAGTGCCACACTCACGTAGTTGCCATGCGATGGCGCGGTCGCGACCGGTGCGTTTCGAATCGTTCGCATGATCAGTGATCCTCTTCATCGAGTGCGGGCCGCGCGGTCCCGACGCTGCCCCCGTGTGGGTGCCAAGGGACGGCGACTGTACCGTCGGGTGCCGCGAACAGCCACTGGATTCGTCTATTTCGTCCTTTCCTGAACATACCGCCCGAGGGTGACGTGTCGGCTGGTGCGGTGCTTACTGACCCGTGTCCGAACGCCGGCGTCGGGTGGCGCGCTGCAGGTAGCCCATGCCCGCCCGAAGATGTTCGAGATCGCGCTCGACTTTGCGCAGGCTGCGCCAGTCCGAAGGCGTGAGCGAGACGATGATGAAGTCGCCGGTGCCGCGATGACGCACGCGCACGTGGTGATCGGTGCGTGTGACTTCCAGTCCGGGATAGCGCGCGAGCAACTTGCGCACGTTCTTGTCGGGCACGATTACTCTCATGACCGTTGAACGTCGTCGTCGTGCGCCTGCGCGGCGAAGTCCGCCGCGATCTGCCCGGAGAGTTCGTACAGTTCTTCACGCTGTTGTTCATCGGCCACCGAGTCGATCAGCTTTGACGCCGCGGTGAGCTCCGCGAGGTCTGCCGCGCGATTCAGTCGCTCGACGACTTGCGCATAGGTGAAGCTCAGCGGCGACGCTGATCCCTGTGGTGGGTTGGCGTCCGTGGAGACGCTGTATTTGCCGCGCGCGCCGCGCGAACGCTTCGATGAATGCGTGGCTTGGTTGAGTTCGGATGTGGATGCGGGTGTGAGTGCGGGGGCGTCGAGAGTGGGCACGCTTGCCGCCCCGGCGCGGATCGTCGCATTGATCGCCGAGACCGGATCGACGGCATCGGACACGGGCGCGAAGTGTTGTGCATCACGAGCGTCATCGCGCACGAGCGCCGCGCGCGCTGTCGCCGACATCGGCAGCCCCTTGCACAGGCGCTTGAGCACGCGCACCTTCGCCATCTCGTCAGTCCAGCTGTGCCACGGCGTGTCCTCGGATCGCGCTTGCGCGAGATCGCGGAACTTCTCCACCTCGCGCCACGGCATCGCCTCGAAATAGACGCCGCCATCCTTGGTGCGTGCAAACGCGTAGATTAAAACCGGCTGGGCATTTGATTGTGCGAAGTCCGGGCGGTGACGGAAGTGCTCGCCGTGTTCATCGACGAGATAGTCGAAGCGATCGGCGTTCGTCACGACGTGCGCGCCAGGGTCGCGCAACTCGCCCGACTGACGCACCAGTTTGACGAGCCCCCAGACCATTGGTTGCCAAGACGCGGTATAGCCGTTCGCGCGTTTGCTGAAGTACGGAACGATCGCGCCTTCGCGACCATCGGGCAAGAGCCCATCCTCGGCGGCCTCCATGCACGCGGCCAAGAGGCTGGTTCGATCGGCGCTCGCAAGCTTCTCGTTGGCGCTGACCGCTGTCAGCACGATGCGGCAGAAGCCACCCAAATCGATATGCTTGGGCAGCACGAACTCCAGCTCTTTGCGCTGTTTGTCGAGGTCGCCCCGGAACGCGGCGATGTTGGCATTGACAGACATGGCGCCTCCTCAAATGGCATCGATGCGCAGCGCCCACTTCGGCAGACGCAGCGGCTCGATCGCTTCGATGTAGCCGGGCCACCGATCATTGCGCAATGCCGCGGCGTAGCGCGCGGTGGCGCGGTCGGCCAGTTCGCCGCCGAGGCGCAGCGCATCGACCTCGATGACATAGCAGCGTGAGCCGAACGGCGGTTCGGTCTCGATGGCGATCCAGGCGAAGAAGGGCGGCGAGGCGTGTAGCGCATGTTCGACCGCGCGCCAGTAGTGCGCGGCTTGGGCGTGATAGGAAAAATTCGCGACAGAGCGCGCGAAGGCATCGGGCGTCGCATCGGCGGTGGTCTTCCGATCGATGACGCCGTGATCGGGGCGAAGTGCATCGAGCCGCGCTTTGCATGGAATATCAAATTGAGTGTCGCGCCAGAAAATCGATACCTCGCTGACGACATCCTTGAGCAGTACGCGTGCACCGGCGCTGGTCCAGACCGCATCGCGAACCCGTAGGGCGCGATCGTACTCGTCCTGCTTCATCGGCACGCGGCCGTTCAGGTTCGCTTCGAAGTCGGCCCAGATTGCCTTGTCGATGCTGGAGCGCCGTTCGCAGGCCGGCGTAATCGCGACGGGTGGCGCTCGATGCGGTTCGAGTACGAGCGCGTGAACGATGGTGCCAAAGGCCATCGCTGGAGTTTGTGCGCGCGCAGCCGTGCGCCAGACATGATAGTGGGCGGGCGAGCGCAGCAGCTTCGAGATGCCGGAGGCGCTCAGGGCCTCGATCGCGTGGTCCTCCGTGGCGGGCAGATTGACGTGCCGGCTGGCCGGCGCGCTCGCCGCGGCATCGGCACCGTCGCTGAAGGTGACTTCGGTCTCAGTCGCGGCCATGGTCGTCCCCGTGCAAAGAAAGCGAACGGCTGGCAAGCGCCGAGGTGATCGCCGTGATCGAGCCGCGACCGATGCCGGGGATGAGCAGCAGTTCGTGTTCACTCAGCTCGCAGAGTCGCGCAACGGAGCGCACGTCGGCACGGCGCAGCGAATGCAGGGTGCGTGGTTTGAGTCCGAGGGCACGAAGTGAGCGTGTTGGGTGCGTACAGCGTGTCGTGCTCGACGACACGGGGCCGGCGTCTTGACCAGTGGTGTTGGAAGCGCAGTCAGATATGAAAGGGGGACGCATGGGGAAACATCCGGAAAAGCAGGGCTAACACAGGGCACGATATAAATTCGTTAGCCTCAGTGCAAGAGAGACTTGTTCGAGTTGTCCAAAAATTGATTTGGATAACGAATCAAATTAAACGTCGATTAAAAAACAACTTTCTTGTTAAACGCTTGAGATGCCGACGAAAGCGCCAAGCAGGAATTAAACACGTATTTGTTGGGATCCCGAGAAACGACCCCAATGTAGGGATAAATACTGAGTAAGCGTGATATCGGAGCCGAGCGCGCCTTCAAGTCTTTCGAAGGTTCCTTAACCCGTGCTGTTGCGGCTCATCATGCTTCCAGCTGAAGCGCGGCCTTGCAACGCGAGCTGTTATAGAGCACAAACTGAAACAATCCGGCGATTTTCTGAAGTGCTGCGGGCGAACTCGTATCGACTCATTTCGACCGAGTCGATATGCGTGCCTTGGCGTATTCTTTGGAGTCGAGAGCGAAGTGGTTGGCGTCGAGCTGGCTGGGCCTCGATGGTGTGTCATTGTGATCCACATTTGCTGGGAGAAACGGCATGTGGTACTGGGAGAGCTGTGTCGCCAAGCGCGTGGACCTTAAGAACGACGAACTCAGCAGCAAGCTCAAATTGAAAGAGATCGCACGGCGCGCGCGTGTCATGCTCCACAGGCGCAGCAGTGAAGCGATTGAGGCGGTGGCCGCGAAGGTGGATGTCGTCATCGAACAGTACTTTGACGATGCCGGGTATCCATGCGATGACGGAGACTGCGCATCGCCCGGCTCTCGCCACGGCGTCATCGCCGATGCTGCAGCGTTGGCTGACGTAATCCGGAGCTACGACCTCAAACGTGATGCTGATTTCCCCAATGGCGAGGCGTACGAATATTTTGCCGTGCTCGCGCTCTGCCATGCGGTGCAAGCCGATCATATTCTAAGCCTCGCTCACGAGAAGGCCACTGCGGGCACACTCACGGACGACGTGACGTGTGCGAGGCAAACGACGGGCGTGATGGCCACGGATTGGATCGATGACCCGTTTACGTGGTGGCAAGAGGCCGGATACCACGCGCTGGAAGCAATGGAGGCGAGCTGCTGGGCCGAGCGATTCGCGCACGAAAGGACGCTGCGCGCGGTGGACGACCTCAACCGCCAGATTGCTGTAGAGGTGGCTCAAACTCAAGATCTGGAGGCGGCAACCAAGAAGACTATTTCCGAGACGGCTTCGAGAAATGCGGGAAGGAGACACGCGGGGACCAATGCGGCGAAACGGCGGGCGCATGAGCTGTTTAAGCGGCACCGGTCCGCGTGTGGCAGTCTGGAAGCGTTGGCCGAGGCTATCACGGAGATGATCGAGGTCGAAGCAAGAGGGCCGGACGTTGCGCTGCGTCCCGTTGCGCAGCGTACCGTCCGAAGGTGGCTGACCGACTTCGGTAAAAACGGACGCCCGCCGCACAAGCAGTAGCACCCGAGTTCGCCTGGGTCGCGATCCGAGCGACGCGCCGAATCGCGGCTGTGCAGCCTACACGCTGCGCGCAGCGAGCTTTTCAAGTCCCGATTTGCGGTATTTAATCGGTATCGCCTCAGGCATTTCACCCACGCCTGGTGCGATACCTTCCGAGTCTGACCGTATCGCGCCGCAGCCAGGAGCGATACCGTGTCAGCTTCTCCTCTTCCCGATGCTTTTGTTTTGTTCGACGCCTACCCCGACAGCGCCTTCGTCAACGTCAGGACGGTGGGCCTTCTGTACGGCTGCACGGCGCAGACGGTATGGCGTCGCGTGCGTAAAGGCGTGATTCCGGCACCGCGCAAACTCGGCGTCACCGCGCGCTGGAATGTCGGCGAATTGCGCCGGGCGCTCGTCGACCGAACCTCAGCAGATCGGTGATCCCGATGCGTGAGTTTGCCGAGCGCCTCATCATCCTTGCCGCGCTGAAAACCGCGCTCGAGAACAAGTTGCTTGTTGACGCCGAAGTGGACGGGCCGCGCGTGTCGCGTTTCGGCATCCATGATCGTGTTCTGGTCCCGTTATTCGAGTCGGTCGGAACCGGTTGAGTGTGTGCCGCCGATCACGGCGGCGAAAAAATGGCCGCACACAGCAGTACGGCCACAGACCCACGGGGAGTTCACTTGACGAAGGAGTTGTCGCAATGAACCCTATTAAGGATAGCACTACGAATCAAGCACTTCCAGTGCGACTGTCGCTCGACTACCCGTTGCGAGAGACTGCGAACGGCTCGGGCCAGTCTGCCTCCGAGGCCGCGCGCTCCGCGAACCACGCACCGCGGCTCGACGCCCGCGTGCCGCAAACGGCCAGCACTACGGCGGAGCTCTTTTCTGCGGGAATACCTCCGCTGTCGGAGTTACCGTACTGCCAGACGCCGCTCGTGGTGCGCGTGGCGGTCTCGCCCGCGCTGGCCGAACGGTGGCTCGGGAGCAACCATGGCAATCGCTTCGTGAAGCCGCGTCTGGTGCGTTACTACGCGCAGCAGATGAAGAGCGGGCGCTGGCGTCTGAACGGCGAGTGCATCAAGTTCGCCACCGACGGAAGCATGATCGACGGACAACATCGCCTGAACGGGGTGGTGCAATCCGGCGTGACGGTCGAGATGGAGGTGCGCGTGGGCCTCGATCGCGATGCGGCGCTGACCGTCGATACGGGTGCCGCGCGCACCGCGGCCGACGTCATGTCGATGCGCGGCCTGACGCACTGGGAAGCGGACGCGCTGGGAGCGGCGATCAAGCTGCTCGTCAATCATGAGCGCGGCGGCGCGATGTGGACGGCGTGGCGCGGCGACAACCAGGATATGTTCGAGGGAGGCGCCGTGGGTCATGCGCTTGAGCACGTGGTCGGCGAAGATGCGTCCGTGGTCGCTCTCCAGAAAGGCGCGGATGGCGTCGAACTCTTCATCGGCGAGGCGTTCGATGGCGAGCATCGCGAGCGGCCAGGCGTCGCTGGCATGGCGGCCCATGCTCATGAAGAAGCCGAGGCGTTCGTTGCGCGGGGCGGGGATCGTGGTGTCGAGCAGGGCGTTCATGTGCGTGAGGTCGTGGTGCGTTGCGATGGGTTCACTGTCGCGTACCACCGCCAACCCATCGAGTGATTTCTGCGGCCCTTCGCGATGTTCGTGCGACGGTGTCGGAACGATGCGACAGCGCGCGGAATGGACTCGACAGCCGTGGCATGGGATGAATCGCATCGCTGAGCGACGAGAACGCCGGCGGGTGGCCGGCGCTGCGCGCAAGAAGCGGTCTTATTCCGGTGCACGGTTGGACAGGCCCAGCAGGTATCCGCCCCGTGTGGCGTGGGCGTAGCCGGCGCGCGTGTGAACGATGCGTTCGCTGTGCTTCAGGCCGTAGGTGAAATACAGCACCTCGTCGACCTTGCGGCCGTGCGCGTCGTAGAGCGCATCGCCGGCCTTCAGCCGGGTGTGCTCGATGCGGTGCACCTTCTGCACCGGTACCTCACGCGCGCCTTGTCGAACAGCTTCGGCGCGGTATCCGCGCGCCTCGTCGAGCGTGTGGGCATGCACCCGGTTGAGGGGATCGACCCAGACCGTGTGGCCGTCTTCTGAGCGGTATTCGGCGACCGGCGTGCTGTCGTGCATCGAGTGGCCGGTCTTGCCGGTGCGGTGGTAGTGGCGGTGGTCGAACGCGATCGTCTGCGTGTCGACTTCGATGGCGTGGCCGATCACGAGCGGATGCGGATCGAGTTCGATCGCGTTCCGAGCGGTGTTGGCTATTGCGTTCATGCTTCTGACTCCGTGGGTTGGGGTGACCGCATTTACGCTCTGCTCGCGCACGGAAGCGAGTCAATTCGACGAGGCTGTGGCAACCGATCGAAAGAGCATGATCGTGAGCAACGTGCGAGCTGAACATCGAATACCACGTTGACTACGTCATAGATTGAACAATGCCGCGCAGCAAGTTCACGCCAGCGGTGGCGCAGCGCCAGCTGGTGCTGAAGCTCGCTGCGTGTGGCACCTCGGTATCGGAGATTTGCGCGCTGGTGATGGATGCGCGGGGTCGACCTGTGAGCGAGCAGACGTTGCGCGCGCACTTCGCGCAGGAGCTGCTTGAAGGCACGGTACGCGCCAACAGCAACGTGGCGCAATCGCTCTACAACAAGGCCACGGGCGGCGACACCATCGCGGCAATCTTCTGGCTCAAATGTCGTGCGCACTGGAAGGAGACCGCGCAGGCGGTCGAGTTGTCGGGCGCGAACGGCGGGCCGCTGCTGGTGCAGTCGATGAGCGATGCCGAACTCGAAGCCATCGTTGAGAAAGGACGTCAATCCCGTCGATCGTGATGCGGCGGCGGCTGAACTGCTGACGCGTCGTCGTGCGCGAGCGGGCATCCTCGAGAACGCGAACGCGATCGAGGTGCCGGGCCGGCCGGTGAGCGGTGATGCAGGTGACGACACGGACGCTGACATAGACGGGGCCGACGACGAGCAGTTCGAGCCGTTGTCGGCGCCGTTGGCGGCGCCGTTGGCGGCACATCATCGGTTGATCCTGGAACGCGTCGATGCGATCAGCCGCACGCCGCACGAACGGCTGATGGTCTTTACGCCGCTGGGTAGCGACAGGTTGACCTACGCGTCGATGGTGTTTCCCTCGTGATATCTTGGTTCTACAGAATCAAGCTCGACGGCGATCGCCTGACGTGCCGAATCGAATAAGGTGAAGTGAAACGAATTGCTCGATGCGGTCACGACTGGGCCAGCCGCATGCGGGTGTTTGGCGGCGAGGCGGCAACGTTGTCGGTCGCGGTCATGAGCTCTTTTCCGGATGTTGGTGCGATCAATGCGGACTGGCCGTTGCCGTGGGCAGCCCCGCGGCAGGCAGGCCCGGTGGCGGTCCGCTGTCGGCGAGACCGAATACCGGCATCGAGCTCGGGCAGCGGAACGTTCTCAGGACATCGCTCGTGAGCGGATTGGCAACGCTACCGGTGCTGTCGATATCGAGCACCGCCTTGCGTCCATCGAAATCGAAGGCAACGCGTGTCTTTCCTGGCGTGGCCGTCTCCACGACGTGCCCCTTTGCCAGCAGGCGCATCAACGCCCATGGGCCGTCGGCAGACGCGGTTGACGTCTCGGGGCGGATACGCGGGTTCGCCGTGATCTCGGCGTGTACGCCGCCGCGAGGGCCGGGCCAGCTAACCGCGAAAGGCGTGACCGGCCCGTGCTGGTAGAGCATCGTCTGGCCGTCGATGTCGATCGTGAGGCCGGTAATGGCGGGATCGAGCTCCGGCACTTGGAGGTTGGCTTTCCACGTCATCTGATTCTGGCCGGGGCCGCTGAAGAAGACATCACGGATGGCCTTTGCATGCTGGAACGGCTCAAGGTCCGGTCCCTGGACTGGCTCCGTCACACCGGGCAGCGTGCGGTAGCGCCACGGTTTCGCGGAGGTGTCGACGAAGGGAGCCAGCGTTTTGTTGAAGAAGTCGTCAATGACGCCGCCCTGCGCGAACACGCGCGTAAAGTCGTCGATGCTCACGTCGCGCGTGCTGCCTGGTGTGAACGGGTAGTTGCCCTCGATCGTGAGCCGGCAGGTATCGCCGATCACTGCACCCATCTGGCGTGAAAGCAACTGGCCGATGCCCTGATTGACCTCCTGCGACCCTTGTTGCGCAAGTTGCAGCAGCACGGCGCGCAAAGGCGCGGGCATCGTGTTCGCCGCCATCTTCAGCTTCGCGGCCGTGTCACTGGCGGGTGGCATGCTGTTGTTGCTGATCGCGTTATCGGCCACCGTAAGCGCGGTGTAGTAATCGTTCAACAGGTTGGTCACACCGTCCAGCCCGGTTTTGCCGGCTTGTGCCGCGGTATCGCCCGTGGCCTGAACCTCCGCGTTGCCGGTCACGACCTCGCGCAGCGCAGCAAAATGGCTGTCGAGCAGTTCGCGCTCGACCTGTTCCGACGCCCGGATGCCCAGCGCAGAGTCAGCCTTCTGGCTGATCTGGTCGGTCGCCTTCTGGAGCAGCGATCCGCCGGTTGCGGCGATTGGCTGCGTGAGCGTCGTTTCATGCACGGCCGCACGCGCGAGCCGCGCAAGAGGGGAGCCAGGTGCGGCAAAGCTGCGCAGCACCTGCAGGTTGAACGCGAGACTCGTCCCTGTCACCGTGCGGATGTCGCCGAGAAACGCATTCCACTGCTGCGCATACTCCGTCAGATATTCCCGGCGGATGGCTTCTGTCAGCGGATCGTCGGCACCAGTGGCCGTACTTACAAGCTCAGCAGTTTTTTTTTGAGCCTGATCGGCGAGGCCGCCGAGGTAAGAGCGCCCCATCACCCACGCATCGTCATCGCGCGCGACCTGCACGAACTCGGGCAGGCGCTTGTCGAACAGATTGCGGTAGCCGTCGAACGTGAAGAGGCCCGGCACGCCGCGCGAGAGCGGCGCGCCGCTTGCGCGCGTGAAGACGGTCCCCGCCTGGGGGCCCACCGCGCGGATCAGCGTGAACTCGTCGGGCGCCTCCTTCATCATGGCGGCCTTGGCCCGCTCGTAGAGCCGGTCGGTCGCATTGCTGCGGTCGAGGAAGGCGCGTGCCTGCTCGATCAGCGCGTCGTTACGGATGAGCGGCGACTGGACTACCCGACTGCCGGAGAATAATTGCTGGACGTGATCGATCATCGAGGCGCGACCGCCGAATACGGATGCGCTGTCGGTCTTCGCCCAGTCGTCGAGTACCCATGCCTTGACGTCGTCGGCGTTGAACTTCGCCTTGTCGTAAAGCATCAGATAGACACGCAGCGCCTCATAGGTCGCCTTCGGATCCTTGTTCGCGATCGACTGCGGAATCACGTCTTCCATCCGGTGGACGATCTGCGGCACCAGCAGGTTGTCCTTGAGCGCGTCATAGGTATGGCGGCTTTCCGTGATGATGTCGGGGGCCGTATAGAGACCGTAGCGGAAGGTGCTGTCGGGGTCCGAGAGGTCGAGCCCCTGGTACGTCGGCAGATAGCGCGCGGCGCTCAGCGTATCGGGCACGGCTTCCGGCTTCGGGTCGTGATAGAGCTGCGTCACGCGCGCGGCGAGCGCCTGCGCCTTGCGCGCGATGGCACCAAGGTAATCACTGTTATTGCCGAAGCTCACGCGCAGACCAATGGCGAGCCAGACGAAGAGCAGCAGGGCGAGCGCGTGGCCAATCAGGCGCAGCAGACGGAAGCGGAACTCCCAGCGCAGGTTCGGGCGGACGAGATGTGCCTCGGGAATGACGACCTTCGTGAAGAGGTCGTGCAGAAAGAAGCTTTCGCTGGTCGCCTCCCGCAGCGATTTTGCCGGCGACTTCATACCTGCGATCACCCGCTGCACGATGGTGCGCCGTTCGGCCACCGTCTCGCTGCCGGCCTGCTCCGCGCTCGTGAAGTACACGCCGCGTAGCGTCGAGTACAACTGCGTGTCATCGTAGCGTGAATCGAGAAACACACGCTCGATCAGTTCGATGAGCGGCGCGCTCAGGGCGGCAAACTCCTGCGACAGCGCGTCGAGCTTGCGGCGGTGGATCGGGTCGTACTCGTCCTGAAGACGGGTATTGACGCCGTTGTCGAGCCGCTGCCCGAGCTGGCACAGCTCCGAGCGGCACCGAGCGGCCACCCCTTCTTTCGCGATGGTTTCCTTGCCGTAGGGGAGTGTAAAACCCCACGTCTGGGCGCGACCCTCGGCCGTCAGCGAGGAGAAATATTCGGTAAACCCGGTGAGTTGGTCCATGCCGGTCACGACTAGATAGACCGGAAACCGGATGCCGAGCTCGCCGCGCAGTTCGGCCAGGCGCGCACGCAATGCGGCCGCTTCGGCCATGCGTTGGCTATCGTCCTGGCTCGTCAGTTCGGCGAGGTTGACCGCGAGCAGCGCACCGTTGATGGGTGCGCGCGGCCGGTGCGTCCGAAGCATGCCGAGAAAGCCGAGCCATTCTTCCGAGTCCATCCGCTGGCGAGCCTGCGCCGGATCGGCCCACGTAGTTGATGTGGTCGATGCTTGCGTCGCGTCGAGGGCTTTCCCATCGCCAGACTTCCCGTTCCCATTCTTTGTGTCGGTAGCCCTGCGCTCCGCGGGATTGCTGTTTTCCGGAGGCAGCGGCAACGCGTGTCCGGATGTGCCGTGACGGGTATAGTGGCCAGCCGTGTCGATCAGCACCGCATCGTTGGTCAGCCACCAGTCAATGTTGGCAGTTGGCTTCTGCGCGGCGCCTGCGGCACGCTGCATCTGTTCGGCAACGGGGAAGGCGAGACCCGCGTTCAGCAGGGCGCTTGCCCTGCATGTCATCCAGGCGCGTGGCGAGCGATACGCGCAACATCGTCATGATGCATCCCCGGTCTGGCTGACTTCTGGCATAGGTAGCGGACTGTCAATGCCGAGTGCATGGTGTTCGCGACGCGCAAGCGTGGGCAGCAGTGCCGATATCGAACGGAAGGCCGAGGCGAGATATTCCGGTGGAGCAAAGAGACGCAGGATCTCCGGCACCGGCTCGGACTCCGGCAATGACCCAAGGTCGCTCTCCCGGAGAGGACCAAATGCATGGTCCAACTGCTGTGCACCCGAGAGCAGCGCTTCGATGGAATCATGGCCCGCATGGTGAAGCGGTGAATCGACGGGCAAACCGGGCTCGCCTTGCACGTACCGATCGGACCACTCCGATGAGGATTCCCAATCAGCCCCTGACACGGGCTCAAGGGGGTTGTCCAGTGCCAGATAGTACTGTCTATGCAAACTGGAGATCAGATCGTCCGGGGCAACATTTTCAGACACCTGGGGCACTGCGCCCTTCTCCAGCGCTGGACGTGAGCCGATAAGACCAAAGATGGCCGCACTGCCTCGCAGATCGTCTTCTTGTTGCTTTTCATCAAACATCGCAAGCGGATCACAATTCACCTCCGGCATGCCCGTATCTTGCCGGCCAAGGACATGCTCGGCAGCGAACACTTTAGGTTCAACGCGCGTCGTGGGCAATTCGCGACGGTGAAGCATCCGGAAGAAGTGCATGAGACGGCGATCTGAATCCGCTTGAAGAGGCTGCATTTTAAACACAACGAACTATAATTCGTCTACTTTATACTACGATCTCATCAGCATTGCATACCAATTGCTTACAAACTCAATCACGCCGATAAAAATAGTCATGAATAATGGCTCGGCATCCGAAGCATATCGCGCACAGATCAGCGAATCGGGATTTTTCAATCAATATTAAGACTTTTCTGATATTCAGCGATTTGATTGAACAACCGCGCCTAAAAAAATAGACGACAAATGCATGAACTTGAAAAGTTAGTACGCCCTCTGCATTCCTAACGTTGACGAGTATGGACATCTGCAATTAAAGTACTGCGCTTCGGGCCCGTGTGCTCCCACAGCGGCGAAGCACACCAAGAAAGAAGATAACGACAATCCTGGAAGAACCACATGGCGATTTCCCGTCATTCCCTGTTCAGAAAACTGGGAGTCACGTTGTTCAGGAGTGCAGAATCTGCAACGGCGTACTGCAAACTCAGAGGCAACCCCTACGTCGAACTCGTGCACTGGCTGCATCAGCTCATGCAGCAGCCTGATTCCGACCTGCATCGTGTGCTGCGTCATTGCGGAATTGATCAGGACACGCTGGATCGCGACATGGCACGCGCACTTGCGGGGTTACCGGCAGGGGCCAGTTCCATCATCGATTTTTCACATCATGTCGATCACTCCATCGAGCGCGCCTGGCTCATCACGTCGCTCGACAGAAACGAACGGCGTATTCGCGGCGCCTGGTTGCTGGCCGCCCTTCTGACGACACCCGAACTGCGGCGTGTGCTGATGTCCATTTCACCGGACTTCGCCAAGATTCCCGTAGACGGATTGAGCGATGTGTTGCCGGCGTGGATTGACGGCTCGCCTGAAGCCGGTGAAGTCCCGCACGACGATAGCGACTACTCTCTTGCTCTTCCGGGAGAAGCCTCCCAGGCGATGCCGGGCGCGTCGAAAGGCTCGACGCTCGAGCAGTACTGCACCGACCTGACGGCATGTGCGCGTGCTGGCGAGATCGATCCCGTGGTGGGGCGCGAACTCGAAATCCGCACGATGATCGACGTGCTGCTGCGACGTCGCCAGAACAATCCGCTGCTCACGGGTGAGGCCGGCGTTGGCAAGACCGCCGTGGTGGAAGGGCTCGCACTGGCGATTGCCAACGGTGAAGTGCCGCCCAAACTCGCCAGCGTGAGACTGCTCAGCCTCGACGTCGGCGCGCTCCTCGCTGGCGCCAGCATGAAGGGCGAGTTCGAGGCGCGCCTGAAAGGCATACTCGAAGCGGCTGCAAAGTCGCCGGTTTCGGTGATTCTTTTCGTTGACGAAATCCATACGCTGATCGGTGCCGGTGGTCAGGCAGGAACGGGGGACGCTGCCAACCTGCTCAAGCCGGCGCTTGCGCGCGGTACGATTCGCACCATCGGCGCGACAACGTGGGCCGAGTACAAGCGACATATCGAGAAGGATCCAGCGCTCACCCGCCGCTTCCAGGTCCTCCAGGTTACGGAACCGGAGGAAGTGGCCGCTATCGACATGGTGCGCGGCCTTGCGCAAACGTTCGCGCAACATCATGGTGTTGTCGTTCTCGACGAGGCGATCCGCGCGGCGGTGAAGCTTTCGCATCGCTATATTCCCTCACGGCAGTTGCCGGACAAGGCGATCAGCCTGCTCGATACGGCCTGCGCTCGCGTGGCACTCTCACAGCACACGCCACCGCGTGAACTGCAAAACCTCTCCGAACGTCTACGCGCTGCTACCGTGGAACGCGACCTGCTCCAGCAAGAAGCACTCATCGGTCTGGATGCGGATCGAGCCATCGCCTCGGCGAACTCGCGCATTGAAGTCCTGACACGCGACATCGCCGTTGTCGAAGGACATTGGCGCGCCCAGCTCGACGCCATGCAGGCGCTCGCGAGCGCGCGTGAGGCAGTTCTCGCCGGCGACCAGGAGACGGCGGGTTCCTCGCGCGACTCATTGTGGCACCTCGAGGCCCGGCTTGCAGATCTGCGGGGCGACACACCCTACGTGTTCCCGGAGGTCGACGAAGCCATCGTCGCGGAGATCGTGTCTGACTGGACTGGTGTTCCGGTAGGCCGCATGGTGACTGACGAGATCACGGCCGTTCGCACGCTGCCCGCAACGCTCGAGGTACGGGTCATCGGTCAGCCTGATGCGCTGCACCAGATCGGCGAGCGCGTGCAGACCGCGCGTGCCGGCCTCACGGATCCGAAGAAGCCCCTTGGGGTGTTCCTGCTTGCGGGCCCGTCTGGCATTGGCAAGACCGAGACGGCACTGGCCCTGGTCGAAGCGCTGTATGGCGGCGAACAGAACCTGATTACTGTCAACATGAGCGAGTATCAGGAGGCCCACACCGTCTCGGGCCTCAAGGGCGCGCCACCGGGCTATGTCGGCTACGGCGAGGGCGGTGTGCTCACCGAAGCTGTGCGCCGCCGCCCCTACTCGGTGGTGCTGCTCGATGAAATCGAAAAGGCGCATCGCGACGTCCACGAGATGTTCTTCCAGGTGTTCGACAAGGGCTACATGGAAGATCCGAGCCTGCCGTGTCTTCCTCGAAGTCGAATTCGTCAACCGGATTGGTCTTTGCGCCGTACGGCAGGCGCGCGAGGAACCGCGGCATCGCAAGACCGATGTAGCGTGCGTCCTCGGTGTTGCGCAGCGAGTTCCACGGGGCATATTCGAGGTTCTGGGTGAAGATCTTCGTGAGGTCGCGCGGATTGGCGAGCTCCTGCCACGATTCCATCTGCAGCACGGCGGGCGATGCGCCCGAGATGAACGGCGTGTGAGCGGCGGCCGAGATCTTGGCGATCGACCCGAGCAGATCGACGTCCGGCGGGGTGTGGTCGAAGTAGTAGTCCGCGACGAGGCAGCCGTACGGCTCGCCACCGAGCTGACCATACTCTTCTTCGTAGATCTGCTTGAAGAGCGGGCTCTGGTCCCACGCGAGGCCCTTGTAGCGCTTCATCGTACGGCGCAGCTCGTCCTTCGAGATATCCATGAAACGAATCTTCAGGCGCTCATCCGTTTCCGTGTTGGAGACGAGGTGATGCAGGCCACGCCAGGCCGATTCCAGCTTCTGGTAATCGTCGTGGTGCAGGATCAGGTTGATCTGCTCGGAGAGCTTGTGATCGATCTGCGCGATGATGGCCGCGATGCTCTTGTACGCATCGTCGCTGATGGTGGCCGATTGCCGGAGCGCTTGCTCGGCGAGCGTCTGGACGGCGAGCTCGACGGCTTCGCGGGCCTGCTCGGTCTTCGGTCGGAATTCCTGATTGAGCAGTTGCGTAAAGTCCGAACCGGTTGTAACGCCGGCAACCGCTGTCTGTGCTTGCTGTTTTGCCATGACTTGTCTCTAAAGGTATCCTGTCGATCAGTTCGCGTTGCCGGCTTCAGCGGCATCGTCTGCCACCTGCGGCTTCGGTGCAGCAGCCAGCGATTTCAGAAGCGACGGGTCCTGGAGAAGCTGGTTCACGAGCGATTCCGCGCCCGACTTGCCGTCCATGTACGTCTGCAGGTTCGCGAGCTGTGTGCGCGCGAGAAGCAGTTGTCGCAGCGGCTCGACCTTGCTGGCGATGGCCGCGGGCGAGAAGTCCTCGATGCTTTCGAAGGTCATGTCGACCATCATCTGGCCTTCGTCCGTGAGCGTGTTCGGCACGGCAAACGCGACGCGCGGCCGGATGGCTTTCATGCGCTCATCAAAATTGTCGATATCAATATCGAGGAAGCGGCGGTCTGCCACGGCCGGCAGCGGCTCGACCGGTTTGCCCGACAGATCGGCGAGCACGCCCATCACGAACGGAAGTTCGACCTTCTTTTCGGAACCGTAGACCTCGACGTCATACTCGATCTGCACACGCGGCGCGCGGTTGCGTGCAATGAACTTCTGCGAACTGGTGGAAGACATGGGGGGAAACTCCCGTGAGCGGTGGTGGGTGTGGTAAAGGGGTGGTAGGGGCGGCAGCGTCAGAGAGCCTGTCCGACGAGGGATTCCTCGGCGTCAGCGTTGACGCCATCGGTCAGTCTGCCCTGCGTCGTAGCCGGGAACCGGAAGATGAGCGCAGTGGCCGGCGGAGCGTCACGATCGCCCAAGACAATATCGATGCTTGAAAGTGGCTGCTTCGACGAGAACGCATCGAGCCACAAGGTCGAAAGGCGCGGCAGGACGTGCTGCTCGATAAAGCCGATCAGCACGCGGGCGCCTGTTTCTTGCACGAGGCATCGACCGACGATGTAATCGACGACAGGCTCGTCGTAGGTTAGTGTGATCTGATGCGTTTCAGCCATGCGGTGCACGACGCGATCCAGGTGCAGGCACACAATGCGCGCGAGTGACAGGCTGGCCAGTGGCCGGTATGGGACAACGGTGACGCGACCGAGGAACGCGGCCGGGAAAACCTTGAGCAGTTCGGGGGCGAGCGCATCGCGCAGGCCTTCGGCATCCGGCGCAAGCGCGGGGTCCGCGCACAGACTCGCCGTCAGCTCCGAGCCCACGTTGCTGGTAAGAAGAATCGTGGTGTTGCGGAAGTCGATATACCGCCCGTCACCGTCGCCTTCTCGTTGCTTGTGCTCTTGCCGGATTTCATGACGGCTCATGCGCATCTTTTTCGCGAATGCGCGACGGACGATGACCTGGTCGATCAGCGCGAACACGAGAGCGGCCGCTAGCAGCGTGGTGATCAGTTTTAGACCGTGGTGGAGCAAAGCCGTCCCCAAGGCCGAGGCAGACAGAGGCGCATGAACGGCGCTTTTGACGATCGCAGCGACGGAGCGCCAGATGATTACGCCATACACAACCATCTTGATGCAGGCCTTCACGGCCTCGATCAAGGTCTGCACGGAAAAGACACGCTTGAATCCCTCGGCGGGGTTCAGGCGAGCCATGTCCGCCTTCAGCGCGGCAGGGGCGAACAAGAGTCCCGTCTGCAGAACAGAACCGACGACGGCGGCGCCGACCGCTATGGCGATCAGCGGCGCGATGGCGGCCGCCGTCCGTGTGACGAGTGATCCGAACAACGACAGGACGGCCTGGCTGTCGATCACAAGATAGGCCGCCTGTTGAAGCGCGCGCGCGTCGAGCGCCGAGATCTGCCCGACAAGCTGATCGCCGCGGATCCAAAGATAACCCGCGCAAGCAGCGAGACTCACGACCATGCCTGCATCGGCGCTGCGGGGAACCATTCCCTTCTTTCGTGCCTGGTCGAGCTTGTATGCGGTCGCTTGCTCGGACTTGTTCTGCTCGTCTGCGGACACCTTGTTACTCCAGCGACGCGGCGAAGCGCAGGGCGTAGTCGAGCAGGCGCAAGGTGGCTGACGCCACGAGTCCCACCGACAAGGATGCGACGCTCAAAGTGACGATCGTCTTGACTTGCAGTCCGAGCATGAGCGCGTTCATTTGCGGCAGAGCGCGCGCGAGAAAGGCAATCGCGATGTCCACCAGAAACAGCATCAGGATCGTCGCGCAGGCGAGCGCACTGAAGGCGAGCGGCGAAATTCTCTGTGTCCATGAATGTGCGACCGGCGCTTTGATGACGACAGAAGTGTCGTCATTCTGCCCCTGCACGATGCCGAGCCGAGCGTCGATGGCCTGTCGGAGCCGGAGCTTCGCTTCACTGCCGTCGAGCGCGAGTCGTCCCGTGAAACCGAGGTCCAGCACCGCGCCGAAGATCGCGAGCAGGGGACGCACGGGCCTCGGGTCTCGCAGCCGCTCCTGGATTCGCCGCACGAGGTCCTCGCCGGCATCGTTGGTTTTGAATTCATCCAGTTGCAGCGGTTGGCGTTCCCAGTCGTCGCGGTCGTCGCCTTTGAAGCTGTTTAAAGCCGCCTCGTCGAGCAGCGCGCATTGGGCGTAGCGCGCGTCCTCGATCACGTCCGGCGGATATCGCTTTGCTTTCAGTTCCGCGGTCAGGGCCATGATCTGGGCTTTGCACGTCACTTTCAGATCAGTTGCGGACTTCTCTTTGCTGTCGTCAGCAAGATCCGCCACCATAAGCGCCGTACCGCGTAGCGCCACGGGTAGCAGATCCGCATCGAGGTTCGATGTCATGTTTCTCACGTCGGCAATACCGCATAGAGTTCGAGCGAGACATCGGGGATCGAGGCCGGCACGTAGAACTGGCAGGCGCGTGCATCGATCATGCGTTTGAATGCCGGGTGCGATGCGTCGAGCGCGAAATATTGATTCTCGATGCGCACCGGAATCGCCGCGGGCAGACGGGACATCGGCTTGATCGGAATGCCGGAGAGCGCCGAATTGACGATCTGCTCGACTTCATCGGGCGCGCCCGCCTTGCACAGACGCGGGAACTGCTCGATGAGCGCGTGTGCGGGCAGCGCGGCTTGCACGGAGAGGTAATAGTCGGCGTTCTCGACGAGCCGTTCGTCGTTGATCTGGCCGGTCCACACGGTGCCACGCAGACGTTCGAGCGCGATCGGCACCACGCGCGACGGGATCACGGTATCGAGCAGATTTCGGATCAGCGACTCCAGTTCCGCGAAGACGGGGTCCGGCGCGCGGTGATCGTATGGCGGAAGCGCCTGCAGCGTTTCGGTGGTGGAGAAAGTCAGAAGCGACCCCGCCAGACGCGAGAGCAGCACATAGAGCCGCTCCGGATGTTGATTCGGCGCCTGAACCAGCCGTGCGAGTTCCGGCCAGGAGGAGTTCACGCTGTGCAGCAGCCAGAAGAGCGATACGTCGGCCACTGCGTAGTCGGCGATCTGATCCGAACGCTCGCGTCGGCGCACCGCGAGGCTAGCGCTCTTGGCGCTCAGGATTTCCGAGAGACGCTTCATGCGCGCGGTCAGTATCGCATTGGCCGAGAGAAACAGGCACGGCGGCACGAATGCGGCGTCCAGCTCGAACTGTCCTTGCGCATTGCGGACGAACCGCGCGACCGGGCATGTCACATAGTCACCGCTCGCCTCGAATTCGAACAGCAGCGCGACGGCATTCCGTTCGACGCTGATTTCTTCCTTCCCTTCGCCGTACAGATCGGCGACGTGCAGGTATTCGTCCTCTCGACAGGTTGAACGCGTTTATTGCCTGAACTTGGGCATTGCGAAAGATCAGGAATGCGGATAAATAAACTCGTTTAGGAATTTTATGCCTTATGGCGCAAGGCGTTATGCGATAAGGTACGGTCCCAAAGTAGACGCATCTGTGAAACGCTGCTCGATCAGGCTCCGCGGATGAACTTCTATCGCTTCTGCGAACTGATCGAACTCGCCGCGCCCGATGCCGCGCCGATCGGCACCGTCGATTCGCCGGGTACGGAGCCGGTGCGCTTTCGTTCGCGCGGACGACTCGGTTTTCCGGGCCGCGAAACCGACCGTGTCGAATACGACGACGACAACCCGGATGCGCCGCCGACCGTGCGCACGACCTTTCTCGGCCTGTACGGCGTGGATGCGCGCATGCCGTCGTACTTCGTCGATGAAGTCGCGCAGAACCGCGACGGCGCGGAGCCGCTGGCGGCGTTCCTGGACCCCGGTGACGATCAGCGTGCGAAGCAATCTGCTCGCCCTGGAGGGCGCCGATCCGAAGCCGGTTCGACATGAAGCGCCGCAGCAGTCCACGCCGAACTCCGGCGCTTCGATGGCCTCGGCGGCATCGAGCGTTTCGGGCGCGGCCGCCGCAGGCAAGGCGGCCGCGCAAAACGTCAGCACCGCCGCCGATACGCTCACGAGCGCCAAGGCGAGCGCAAACGCGCTCTCGAAAAGCGCCGCTGGGCTGCTGTCTCATTGACCACACCATCTTTATCAACCGAGCTTGAATACATGAAGAATTATCTTTCCCTCACCGTCTGCGCGCTCTCCGTATCCTTGCTGGCGGCCTGTGCCGCCGGTCCGAACCGCGATCAGGAAGTCGCGTTGAATCAGCAAGTCGGCATCGAGGTGACGCAGACCAGGCAGGGTGTGCAGGTGCGCTTGCCCGATCGCGTGCTGTTCGATTTCGACAAGTCGGCCCTGCGCAGCGATTCCACTCCGGCGATCCAGCGCGCGGTCGTACTGCTCAATCGCAGCAAGAAATCGGTGATTGTCGAGGGACATACCGATAACACCGGCACGCACGAGTACAACCAGGCGCTGTCCGAAGAGCGTGCGCAGACCGTGGCGAGCGCGTTGGAGCTGCGCGGCATCGCGGCCTCCCGCGTCACGGCCAAGGGATTCGCCTACGATCGCCCGGCGGCGAACAACGACACGCCGCAGGGTCAGGCGCAGAACCGCCGTACGGAAATCGTCGTGGTCGGCGAGTCGCTCGATGCGATCATGGGCAAGCCGGCAAAGCGCTGATAACAAGCACTGCAGCGACCATGTGCGAGGCCGCCGCCGCAGGCGGGTGGCGCCTCGCCGAGACCGGAAGCGGTCGAAAGACCTCGGTCAGGCCGCACACGCGTTATATTTCTCCATACATTCCGTCAAATATAAATAATAAAAATCTTTTGCTTTCGTGGATGGATTTTCTGTTCCAACATGAGATGACTATGAAAAGCACATGGAGCGAGACATGGAAAGCGACACGGACCTGAAGCGCTACGAATTGCTGATCAACGGGGAGTTCGTTCCGCCGAGTGGCGGCGAATACTCGACGAACCTCGATCCGTCCACCGAAAATCCGATCGCTTACGTGGCACAAGGTACGTCCGCGGATGTCGATCGCGCGGTGCAGGCCGCGCGCGCCGCGCTCAAACCGTGGAACGCGATCCGTGCCGCCGAGCGCGGCCGAATCCTGATGAAGCTCGCCGATCTGCTGCGCGAAAACCAGGCAGAACTCGCGGCGCTCGAAAGCCTCGATGCGGGCAAGCCGATCGCCGGCGTGCAGCGCCAGGACGTGCCCGCCGCCATCGATACACTCGCCTACTACGCGGGCTGGTGCGACAAGATCAACGGTCAGGTCGTGCCCGCGCGCCCCGACGCGTTGACCTATACGGTGCGCGAGCCGGTCGGCGTCGTCGCGGCGATCGTCCCTTGGAATTTCCCGTTGATGATCGGCATGTGGAAGATCGCGCCCGCGCTTGCGTGCGGCTGCACGCTGATCGTGAAGCCGGCCGAGATCACGCCGCTCTCCGCGCTGATGGTCGGACGGCTCGCGCTGGAAGCAGGCGTGCCGCCGGGCGTGCTCAATATTGTCACCGGCAAGGGCGCGGTCGTCGGCGATTCGCTCGTCGCGCATCCGGGCGTCGACAAGGTGACGTTTACCGGCTCGCCATCTGTCGGACGCGGCATCCTGCAAGGCGCGGCGGGCAATTTCAAGCGTGTCACGCTGGAACTCGGCGGCAAGTCGGCCAATGTGATTTTCGCGGACGCGAATATCGATGGCGCCGTGCGCGCGGCGGCCTCCGGCATTTTCTTCAACGCCGGTCAGGTCTGCTCGGCGGGTTCGCGCATTCTCGCCCAGCGCGCCGTTTATGACGAAGTCGTCGAGCGCCTCGCGCAACGCGCGCAGACGATCAAGCTCGGCGACCCGTCGAAGCCCGATACCAATATGGGCCCGCTCATCTCCGCCAAGCAGATGAAAAGCGTGCTGGATTATGTAGACATCGGCAGAGGCGAGGGCGCGGCGCTCGTGACGGGCGGCAAGCGTTCGGGCGAGCGCGGCTATTTCGTCGAGCCGACGGTGTTCGCGAACGTCGGGCACGAGATGCGCATCTCGCAGGAAGAGATCTTCGGGCCGGTCGCGAGCGTGATTCCCTTCGAAGACGAAGCCGATGCGCTGCGCATCGCCAATGGCACCGCGTACAGTCTCGCCGCGGGCGTCTGGAGCGCGGATATCGGCCGCGTGCATCGGATGGCCGCGGAACTGAAGGCCGGAACGGTCTGGGTCAATACCTACGGATTCACGGACGTGCGGCTGCCGTGGGGCGGCGGCGGCGACTCGGGTTTCGGCCGCGAACATGGCGATGCCGCCATCGAAAATTTCACCGAGCCAAAGGCGGTCTGGGTCGCCCTGACGCCCTGACGCCGAAGCCGCCGCGGGCAATCGCGGTGGATTGAGTGCGTCGCCTGAACGCAAAAGAGCGGTCCGGAGTTCTTCCGGACCGCCCGTACCGACAAGGAAAAATCCTCAGGCGAGCGCCGTTTCCTGGTTGCGCGCTCGCCAAAGCCGCGCCCGCTGCGTGCTGTCTTCGTACTGAACCGTGTTCTGCCGGCACGCTTCGATCGTCGAATTCTTACGCTCGACGATCACCTGGCAGAGAAACTCCGCGCTGTACGCCTTCAAGAGGTGCGGAGAATGGGATTCGATGTACAGCGCGATCTTGCCGTAATCGCTATCCGCCGACGCGAGCGCGCGATAGGTTTGCGCATCCCAGCGGAACATCAGGTCGAGTTCTTCGAACGCGGTATTGAACGCGCAGACTTGCGCCTGAACTTCGCGGTCGTCGTTGAACGTTGCATGGATCATGATCGTCTCCTGGATGGCCGTAGGGCATGAATGCAGGATAGGGAAGCCGATCCATATACGATAGTTAAAGTTTTTTCGTTTAATTATTCAGAAAGCGTTATGCATTCGGCTTGCCCGTCTTGGCGACGATTTGCGTGATCGCCTCGATCTGCGCGGCGCCTTCCTCGATCAGAAACTGCTTGAACGCGAGCGCCACCGGCGGCAGGCGCTTGTTGTTCCGATGCACGACGAACCAGTTCAGCATCACGGGAAAGCCTTCGATATCCAGCACCGCCAGTTTTCCCATCTGCAATTCCATGCTGATCGTGTGCGCGGACAGAAAGCTCAGACCCATGCCGGCGATGACGGCCTGCTTGATCGTTTCAGTGCTGGTGATCTCCATCGCGACATTCAGGTTCGAGAGGCGCCCGGCGAATCCTTCTTCCATCGAATTCCAGGTGTCCGAGCCGCGCTCGCGGACGATGAACGGTTCATCGGCCAGCGCTTCGAGCGGCATGTTCCTGCGGCCCACCAGCGGATGATCCGGCGGCGCGACGATCACATACGGATGGGGCGCGAAGGAAACGTTGACCGTATCCATATCGCGCGGCGGCCGCACCATGACGGCGAGATCGGTGAGATTGTCGGAAAGCTGACGCAGCAGCTCTTCGCGATTGTGCACCGCGAGATTGAGCCTGACATCGGTGTTGCGCTGCGTGAAAGCGGCGAGCAAGCGGGGAAAGAAGTAGTCGCCCGCACTGATTACCGCGACGTTGAGCGTACCTCCGGCAATACCCTTGAGCCGCGCCATCGCATCGTCGGCCTCGCGGAACTGCTCCAGGATCGCCCGGCTGTAATGGAGCATTTCATTTCCGGCAGGCGTCAGGTAGATTTTCTTGCCCAACTGCTCGAAAAGCGGCAGACCGGCATGCTCCTCCAGTTGCTTCACCTGCGTCGAAACCGCCGGCTGCGTAAGGTAGAGCTCCTCGGCTGCGCGAGAAAAACTCAATCGACGGGCAACGGTTTCGAAGATCTTCAACTGACGCAGAGTGGCGTTGCGCAGCACGGCAAATCCTTCATCCATTAACGATAGCTAATTTATACAATAATTTTTTCTAACTTTCCTTAATCGTTTTTCTCCCCCACGATGCTTTCACGTCCCCGATTGTTGTAAGGCAAGCAGTCGTGGATAGCACGAACGGCCATGCTTAACCCCGAGCAACGGCCGATGTTGCACAGCAGCACGAGCACGTCGCAACAGACGAAGCCCGTAAAGGCCGCCTCAACCATCCGGACCCTCTTGGGAATCGCTTGAAATGATTCTTCGATCGCCTGACGCGGATGCTTGCACGATGTGTGTATCGATCGTCCACGTCAAAAAGCGCGACATACGCAATACCTGCGACCGGCGGCCTCACGCCCATGCCGCCTGGACCGAGCATTTCCCCTGACCGACCGCTCGCCGCCGACGCACCGCGCCGGTTTCTCGCAGCACATCAAGCGCCGCACGAGCGCTAAGACACATAACGGAGACAGACATGGCAAGCGCAGACACGATTGTGTCCGGGCAATCGCACGGGCGTCATCACAACCGATGGTTCCAGCTATTCATTGGCATCGTATGCATGGGACTGGTCGCCAACCTGCAGTACGCATGGACGCTTTTCGTCGTTCCGATGGATGCGAAGCACCATTGGGGTCAAGCGGCGATTCAAACGGCTTTCACCATTTTCATCGTCACTGAGACGTGGCTCGTGCCCGTCGAGGGCTGGCTCGTCGACAAGTTCGGTCCGCGTCCGGTCGTCATCGGCGGCTCGATCTGCGCGGCGCTCGGCTGGATCATCGACGCGCACGCGACGAGTCTCATTCATCTCTACATCGGGGCGGTGGTCGCGGGTATTGGCGCGGGCTGCGTGTACGGCACCTGCGTCGGCACGGCGCTCAAGTGGTTCCCGGACAAGCGCGGTCTCGCGGCCGGTCTGACCGCGGCGGGCTTCGGCGCGGGCGCCGCCGTCACCGTGATTCCGATCTCCAACATGATCCAGAGCGCCGGTTACGAGCAAGCGTTCATGTTCTTCGGCATCCTGCAGGGCGCGTGCATCTTCGTGCTCGCGCTGATGCTGGTGCGCCCGAATCCGCCGGTGGGAATCGTGCAGGCCAAGCGCATCGTGTCGACGAAAATCGACTACACGACCGGACAGATGGTGCGCTCGCCGCTCTTCTGGGTGCTGTATCTGATGTTCGTGTTCGTCGCGGCCGGCGGCGTGATCGCGACCGCGCAGTTCGGGCCGATCGCGAAGGAATATGGCTTCGCCAAGATGCCGGTCAATCTCCTCGGCGTGACGCTGCCGCTGCTCGCGATGACCTTGTCCATCGACAATCTGTGCAACGGCTTCACGCGTCCGCTGTGCGGCTTCATCTCCGACAAGATCGGCCGCGAGAACACGATGTTCTTCATCTTTATCGGCGAAGGCATCGCGCTGCTCGGGCTGATGGAGTTCGGACACAACCCGTATCTCTTCATGCTGTTCGCGGCAATGACCTTCCTCTGCTGGGGCGAGATCTTCTCGATCTTCCCGGCGACCTGCGCCGACACCTTCGGCAGCAAGTACGCCGCCGCCAATGCCGGCACGCTCTACACGGCGAAAGGCACGGCCTCGATGCTGGTGCCGCTCGCATCGGTGCTCGCGTCGATCGGTTCGTGGAACGCGGTGTTCATCACGGCAGCGGTGACGTCGATCGCGGCGGGACTGTGCGCGAAGTTCGTCCTGGCGCCGATGCGCAAGCGCTGGATCGAAAACACGGTCGCGGAAACGTCCGCCGAATCGTCGATCAACGCGTCGTACCAGTCGGGCTGGGACGCGTCGCGCAACACCGCGCAGTGATGAAAAACGGCGCGTCGGCGTTGAGCGTATCGCTGCATCAACTGAGACTGTTCGTCACCCTCGCGCGGCATCGCAGCTTCACGCGCGCGGGCGACGAATTCGGCATCACGCAATCGGCGGTCAGCCGCAGCATTCGAGAACTCGAAGACGAAATCGCGCTGCGGCTCTTCGATCGCACCACGCGCCAGGTCGCGCTCACCGAAACCGGCCGCAAACTGCTTGCGCGCATCGCGCCGCTCGTCGAGGAACTGGAAGCGACGCTGAGGCCGCGCGCGCAGGAGGGCGGTGAGCCTGGCGTCGTGAATCTCGCGAGCAGTTGCGGTCTCACGGCAAGCGTGCTTCCGGCGATGCTCGCATCGTGTCGAGAGCGTTTGCCGGATATCACGGTCGTCGTGATGGATCGCCCGCAGAACGCGGTGCTGCAACTCGTGCGCTCGGGCGAGGCGGAACTGGGCGTCGTCATCGCGCCGGACAATCTCGACGAACTCGCGGCAGAACATATTTTCACCGATGGACTCGCGGCCGTGGTCGGCGGGCAGCATCGGCTGAGCGCGGCGGCGCGGATCGACTGGCGCGAACTGCGCGGCACGCCACTCCTTCTTCTCGATGACGACACTGGCAGCCTCGGCGTCATCGAAACCGAGCTCGCGCGATATGGCGTGAGCGGCGCGGTGCGTCAGAAACTCACGCAACCGTCCGCCGTCGCGCGCATGGCCGAAGCGGGACTCGGCCTCGGCATCCTGCCGATGCACGCACGTCTCGCGTGCGACAGCGCGCACGCGCGCTTCATCCCCCTCGTGCCGGACAGCTCGCGCACGATAATGCTCGTGCGGCGCAAGAACCGCGCATTGCGCGCGAGCGCGGCGAGTGTCTGGTCACACGCCGTCGCGTCGTCGTCGCATACTCTCATCTCGGGTCAGGCTGTCGAGGCCTGACCGAAGCGTTTCCTTTTCCTTCTCCCTTTTCCTTCGAACCCGCAACGAGCCTCGGACATGCGGGTTTTCGCTCGTCTGCGAACGTACGATTCGCCTTGTCCTCGATGCACACGGAATGTAGTATCTTGTATATCAGAAAGCTATAAGGCTACTACCCTCAGGAGACGAACCATGAAAATCTGCGTGTACGGCGCCGGTGCGATCGGCGGCTATATGGGTGCGCAACTGGCGCGCGCGGGTGCGGACGTCAGTTTCGTCGCGCGCGGGCCGCATCTCGCGGCGATGCAGGCGAACGGCGTCAAGCTTCGTATCGACGGCGAAGAGCACGTCGTCAAGGTGCGTTGCACCAATAACCCCGCCGAACTCGGCCCGCAGGATTACGTGATCATCGCGCTCAAGGCGCATTCGATTCCCGGCGTCGTCGACCTCATTCCACCGCTGCTCGGCCCGGAGACCGCGATCGTCACAGCCGTCAACGGCCTGCCTTACTGGTACTTCTACAAGCACGGCGGCGAACTCGAAGGCACGAAGCTGCAGAGCGTCGATCCGGGCGGCCGTCAGTGGGATGTATTCGGTCCTGAACGTGCGATCGGCTGCGTGCTGCTGCCGGCGGCGGAGATCGCGGAGCCGGGTGTCATCGAGCATCACTACGGCAAGAAATTCCCGATCGGCGAGCCGAGCGGCGAAATCACACCGCGGCTGCAGGCGCTGCACGACATGATGGCCAAGGCCGACATGGAAGCGCCGATGCGCGACAACATCCGCGACGAAATCTGGCTGAAGCTCTGGGGCAATCTGTGCTTCAACCCGATCAGTGCGCTGACTGGCGCGACGCTCGACGTGCTCACGAGCGATCCGGGCACGCGCGCGCTTTCGAAGGCGATGATGCTGGAGGCGAAGGCCATCGGCGACAGGATCGGCGTGAACTTCCGGGTCGACGTGGAGCGGCGCATCAACGGCGCGGGCGCGGTCGGCGCGCACAAGACCTCGATGCTGATGGACTGCGAATCCGGGCGCCCGATGGAAATCGATCCGCTGATGACAGTCGTGCAGGAAATCGGCCGGCTGGTGCATGTCGAGACGCCGATGCTTGATGCGGTCCTCGCATTGATCAAGCTGCGCGAAGGGGTAAACCAGGGCACGGCGAAGGCTCTGCCGCTCCCGCAATCTCAAAAAGCCGCCTAAACTGCAGAAAAAGGCACCAGCGTTGTTTCTGATATACAAGATGCAAAATATATTGCGCGCTGTTGCGATGCAGCATATACTGAGGGCTCTTGAGTGATTTAACCGGAGCCTGAAATGAGCATCGCCCTGTTGGTTGTTGTCGGATTCGCGCTGGTTGCCGTTGGTGTGGGTGTTACGTTTATGATTGCGTCGGCGGTGCCGCAGAGCATGCTGCAGCGCGCACAGGATCACGGTCGCTTCGCCGGACTCGCGGCGGATGACCAGAACGGCGGTTCGGGCAAGCGTGTCGTCGCAGGCCGTCCGCACTTGGGAAATCAAGCCATCAATGCCATCTGATACTCAATCTGTAGATAGGCCGGAAGTTCGTCCGTCAGGACTGACGCTTACGCTGGAGCCAATCAATGCCACGGTTTCGCTGCGCGACCAGGCGTACGCGAAACTGCGGCAGGCGATCGCCGACGCGGACATTTACCGCTCGCGGGAAGAAATCCGTCTCGACGAGAAAGAGCTGACCGAAGCGCTCGGCGTGTCCCGCACGCCTATCCGCGAGGCCATGACGCTGCTGGAGCAGGAAGGGTTTCTGCGCACGGTGCCGCGCCGGGGTGTCTACATCTTGCGCAAGACCAAGCGCGAGATTGTCGAGATGATCCATATGTGGGCGGCGCTGGAGAGCATGGCGGCGCGGCTCGCGACGCAGCGCGCAACGGACGAGGAAATCGCCCATCTGCGCCACATGTTCGACAATTTCCGCGATTCGACGCCCGCCGAGCATATCGACGAGTATTCGGAAGCGAACATCGCGTTCCATTCCGCGATCGTCCGGTTGTCGAAGTCGGAAATCATCTTCGACACCATCAAGAATATCTTTGTGCACGTACGTGCGATCCGCAAGATGACGATCTCGCAGAGCGACCGTGCGTCGCGCTCGATCGTCGATCACATGCGCATCATCGAGGCGCTGGAAAAGCGCGATACGGAGCTGGTCGAGCGGCTCGTGAAGCAGCATTCGCTCGATCTGGCGGCGTTCGTCGAGGCGAACTGCGACTTCCTCGACTGAGTCTGACCGGACGCGAGTCCGCGCGAGTATTGAAGGCCGCGTGGCGCGATGCCACGCGGCCTTTTTATCTTTTGCTAGCGCTGCGTGCTTTTCGGGCAACCGAGCAGCGACGACTGCCGTTCGAGTTCGCGCTGTCGGTCTGTGGAACGCTGGCTGTCCGCGCCGCCCCATGCGTTGCTCACGAAGTTCTGGTAACCATCGTTGCCGCGATCGTGCTGCGCGATCGGATTGTCCTTTCCCCGGTCGATCGACGCGGCCAGCGACGCACAGCGTTCGCTTTGCAATTACCGGTCGGCGGCCGAAGGGCCGGGCGCGCGCTCGATATTGCCGGTGAGCGGACTCGCATAGCGCGATGACGACGCCGCGCCCGCGATGCCCGCCGTGCGCGCAACGTTCTGAGCGAGCGCCTGTTCGAGACAGACGGAAAGCAACAGGGCCGCGACGGCGGTATAGAAAAGACGGATCATCAGGGCAACTGGAGTTCGGTTTGTTCAGAAGTCGAACTCTACTGCACTGCGCTGTTGAATCGTCAAAGTGTGTGCCGCGAAGCATATTCGTGCCATTGCGTCGCGGCACGGCGCGTCACCGCATCGCGTGAAGCATCGTCTCGCCGAGCGCCGCGGGCGAGTCCGCGACGTGGATGCCGGCGGATTTCATCGCGTCGATCTTCGCGCTCGCGGTGCCCGAGCCGCCCGAGATGATGGCGCCCGCGTGGCCCATGCGACGTCCCGGCGGCGCGGTCGTCCCGGCGATGAAGCCGACAACGGGCTTCTTCGTCTTCGCGTCCTTCAGGAATTGCGCGGCTTCCTCCTCCGCCGATCCGCCGATCTCGCCGATCATGATGATGCCTTCGGTCGCGTCGTCTTCCAGAAAGAGCGACAGGCAATCGATGAAATTCGTCCCGTTCACCGGATCGCCGCCGATGCCGATGCATGTCGTCTGCCCGAGCCCGGCAGCGGTCGTCTGCGCGACGGCTTCATAGGTCAGCGTACCCGAGCGCGACACGATGCCGATTTTCCCCGGCAGATGAATATGCCCCGGCATGATGCCGATCTTGCATTGCCCCGGCGTGATGACGCCCGGACAGTTCGGCCCGACGAGCCGGCTTGCCGAGCCGGAAAGCGCGCGCTTCACGCGCAGCATGTCGAGCACCGGAATGCCTTCCGTGATGCAGACGATGAACGGCACGTGCGCGTCGATGGCTTCGAGAATCGCATCGGCGGCGAAGGGCGGCGGCACGTAGATGACCGAGGCGTCAGCGCCGGTCTTCGCGACCGCATCGGCGACGGTGTCGAACACGGGCAAGTCCAGATGCGTCGTGCCGCCTTTGCCCGGCGTGACGCCGCCGACCATCTGCGTGCCGTAGGCGATCGCCTGCTCCGAATGAAAGGTGCCTTGCGCGCCGGTGAAACCCTGGCAGATCACTTTGGTGTTGCTGTCGATCAGAACGCTCATCTTGGTGTCCTCAGGAACGGTGCAGAGCGCTGACGATCTTGTCGGCGGCGTCGGCGAGATTGTCGGCGGCGATGATCGTGAGGCCGGAAGTGCGCAGAATCTCGCGGCCCGCATCGACATTCGTTCCGGCGAGGCGCACCACGAGCGGCACGCCGAGTTCGATTTCCCGCGCCGCCGCAACGACGCCTTGCGCGATCACGTCGCAGCGCATGATGCCGCCGAAGATGTTGACGAGAATCCCTTGCACTTTCGGATCGTGCAGGATCAGCTTGAACGCGGTCGCGACGCGTTCCTGCGTCGCGCCGCCGCCGACGTCGAGGAAGTTCGCTGGCTCGCCGCCATAGAGCTTGATGATGTCCATCGTGGCCATCGCGAGGCCGGCGCCGTTCACCATGCAGCCGATGTTGCCGTCGAGCTTCACGTAATTGAGCCCGTGCTTCGCCGCTTCGATTTCGGCGGGATCTTCCTCGTCCTCGTCGCGCAGCTTTTCGATATCGGGATGGCGGTAGAGCGCGTTGTCGTCGAAATTGAGCTTGGCGTCGAGCGCCATGACGTCGCCCGAGCCGGTGACGACGAGCGGATTCACTTCGACGATCGACGCATCGAGTTCGACGAATGCCTGATACAGCGCGCTGATGAATTTCGATGCCGCGCCGACCTGCTTGCCGGCGAGACCGAGGCCGAACGCGATCTGTCGCGTACGAAAGGGCTGAAGGCCGGTCGCCGGATCGATCGCGACCTTGAGGATCTTCTCCGGCGTGCGATGCGCGACGTCCTCGATCTCCATGCCCCCTTCGGTCGACGCCATGATCGTGATGCGCGACGTGGCGCGATCGACCAGCATGCCGAGATACAGTTCGCGCGCGATGTCGCAGCCTTCCTCGACGTAGAGACGCTTCACTTCCTTGCCTGCCGGCCCGGTCTGCTTGGTCACGAGCACGGACCCGAGCATCTTCTGCGCGTGTTCGCGCACCTCGTTCACGGATTTGACGACGCGCACGCCGCCCTTGCCTTCGGGATCGTTGGAAAAGCGTCCCGCGCCGCGACCGCCTGCGTGAATTTGCGATTTCAAGACCCAGACCGGCCCGGGCATCGCGCTCGCGGCGTCGGCGGCTTCCTGCGCGGAGAAGGCGACACGGCCCTCCGGCACGGCGACGCCGTACTTTCGTAGCAGCGTTTTCGCCTGATATTCGTGGATGTTCATTGCGTCTCCTGATGTCCTCTGATGGGAATGGGCGCGGCCGAAAAACGCGTCGTCGATGAGCGCGCTGAAATACTGTATATCAGATTTCACGCCGTACAAAAACATTTCGAGACGCGACGCGTGTTGAACTAAATGAGCGCTTAACGGAAGAGAACGGAAATCAGGGATTGATGCGCTGCAGCGTTATGAATCCGGTGACGCAGACAGCAAGAGGCTTTTAGACGATGATGCGCTGCATCACAGGGTTTTTATCGATCGGCCTGGGAGTTGACTAATACTGTGTGTGGAATATTGTATATCACAACGACCGGAACGAAGCGCGACGATCGCCGAGAGGGGTGAGCGCGATCATCGAGATCCGGGTCGATCCGACTGTCTATGCGCCCGCCAAGATGGCGCAGACGATGTACGAATAAATGTGAACCTATAAACGTCGAAAGAGATTGGGAGACAAGCCATGACGGTAAACACTTCGGGCAAGGCGCTGCACGGCGTGCGCATCCTGGATTTCACGCACGTTCAGTCGGGGCCGACCTGCACGCAGTTGCTCGCGTGGTTCGGCGCGGATGTCATCAAGGTCGAGCGTGCGGGCGCGGGCGACATCACCCGGGAGCAGTTGCGCGATATTCCCGACGCCGACAGCCTCTATTTCACGATGCTCAACCACAACAAGCGCTCGATCACCATCGACACGAAGAATCCCGAAGGGAAGAAGGTGCTCGAAACGCTCGTGAAGAAGTGCGACGTACTGGTCGAAAATTTCGCGCCGGGCGCGCTGGATCGCATGGGATTTACGTGGGAGCGCATCCAGGAGCTGAATCCGCGGATGATCGTCGCGTCGGTGAAAGGCTTTGGGCCGGGACCGTACGAAGACTGCAAGGTTTACGAAAACGTCGCGCAATGCGCGGGCGGCGCAGCCTCGACCACCGGCTTCGAGGACGGCCCGCCGACGGTTTCCGGCGCGCAGATCGGCGATTCGGGCACGGGCCTTCATCTCGCGCTCGGCATCGTCACGGCGCTGTATCAGCGCAACACGAGCGGACGCGGCCAGAAAGTGCTCGCCGCGATGCAGGACGGCGTGCTCAATCTCTGCCGCGTGAAGTTGCGCGACCAGCAGCGCCTCGAGCGCACCGGCGTGATGAAGGAGTACCCGCAATATCCGAACGGCACCTTCGGCGAAGCGGTGCCGCGCGCGGGCAACGCATCGGGCGGCGGCCAGCCGGGCTGGATCCTGAAGTGCAAGGGCTGGGAAACAGACCCGAACGCGTACATCTATTTCATCACGCAGGCGCCGGTGTGGGGCGAGATCTGCAAGGTGATCGGCAAGGAGGAATGGATCGACCATCCGGACTACAAGACACCGAACGCGCGGCTGCCGCATCTGAAGGATATCTTCGCCGAGATCGAGCGCTGGACGATGTCGAAGACCAAGTTTCAGGCGATGGAAATCCTCAACAAGCACGACATTCCCTGCGGCCCGATTCTCTCGATGAAGGAGATCGCCGAGGACCCGTCGCTGCGCAAGACCGGAACGGTCGTCGAAGTGGATCATCCGGTGCGCGGCAAATACCTCACGGTCGGCAATCCGATCAAATTGTCCGACAGCCCGACCGAAGTCATGCGCTCGCCGCTGCTCGGCGAACACACCGATGAAGTCATGGCCGAACTCGGCTACACGCCCGATCAGGTCGCCACGCTGAAAAGCCTCGGCGCGATCTGAGTTGCACTGACTGAATGCTTTGCCGCCGCCTCGAACGAGGCGGCGCGGGCCCCTGCGCGAAAAAAGCCGGAGATACGTCCAAATGAACCGCACGGTTGTGCGAGCGGGGCGCGGCGCAGGTTTGATCTGAAGTGAGTAGGAGGAGACGAGAGCGCGGGCCATTTGAACCCAAATGCAGCCCGCGCTCCTTATAAGGGAGACACACATATGACACATTGGATTCGTTTTCGCGATGCCGGCGGCAGTATCGGCTTCGGCACGCTCGATCAGCACTCGGGCCGCGTCGTGCAGCATGACGGCGCGATGTTCGACCGCCCGCGCCCGACCGACGTTTCGTTCGCCGTGGACGACCTGACGCTGCTCGCGCCGTGCCAGCCGAGCAAGGTCATTGCGCTGTGGAACAACTACTACGCGCTGTCGCAGAAGCTCGACAAGGCGCCGCCGCAGCATCCGCTCTTTCTCATCAAGCCGCCGATGTCGGTGATCGGACCGGGCGAGTCGATTCGCCGGCCGAAGAGCTACCAAGGCAAGATCGCTTATGAGGGCGAGCTGGGCATCGTGATCGGCAGGACGGTGAGTGGGGCGTCGGTGGAGGAGGCCGAGGCGGCGATCTTCGGCTATACCTGCGTGAATGACGTAACGGCCATCGAACTGCTGCAGGAGGACCCCAACTTCGCGCAATGGTGCCGCTCGAAGGGCTTCGACACGTTCACGTGCCTCGGCCCCGCGATCGTCACGCCGGGCAACGGCTTCGACTGGCGCACCTCGAACGTCGTCACGACGCTCGAAGGCGTCGAGCGCCAGAATTATCCGCTCGACGACATGATCTTCTCGCCCGCCGAGCAGGTGAGCATGCTGTCGCAGGACATGACGCTCGTGCCCGGCGATGTGATCGCGTGCGGCACGTCGATCGGCGTCGGTTCGATCAAGGACGGCGCGCGCGTGGATGTGTCGATTGCGGGCATTGGCACGCTGTCGAACGTGCTGGACGCCTGAAGGAGCGACGCATGTCCGACTTTCTGGCCGGCGCGCTTTGCGTGCTCGCGGCGCTGTCGGCGGGTTCGTCGATGCGCGTGGGCATCGCGCGTTCGCGCGGGATGTGGGAGGCGGGCGCGCTGCTCGTCGCCGCATGCTGCGCGGGCGGCGCACAGGGTGTCGTCGGGCTCGTGCTCGCTGCTGTCGCGGGATGCGTCGGGTATCGGTCCGGTCGCGGCGGATCGGGCGCATCGACGCAGGCGCTGCTTGCCACGCTCGCGTTCGTCGCATGGATGCTGCCGGGCTCGGGCAGCGCGTACGCGGTGCTGGCGGGCGGCGCGATTGCGGCCTTGGGCCTTGTCCTGGGCCTCGGGACGAGCCGCGAAAGCATCGGCGTTCAACCGATGCATCTCGCCTGCGCAGGCGCGTGCGCGGCGCTCGCCTATGCGTTCGGCGCGCAATCGGGCGCGCTCGCCGTGTTGCCGGTCATTGCGATGATCGCGCTCATCGGCGCGCATCTGTCGCTCGCGATGGGCGGCAACGCGGCGGCTCCGGCCGCGAGCGTCATGAGCGCGGCGGCGGCGGGCGGACTCGCGCTCGCGGCGGCGCTCGGCGGCGCGCAGAGTGCGCTCGCCGTCGCGGCGGTCGCGATCGCCATCGGTTGCGCGCGCTCCGCGGCGCTCGCCGGCATCGTGCGCGAGACGCGATAAACGACGGAGCCGGCGCGGTTGCCCGCGCCGGCTCCGTCTCCGTTCGTCATACGTGAAATCAGCCGCGCATCAACGATCGCGATTCCATAGCGCGCCGAGCACGAAGCCGACGGCTGCCGCGATCAGCACACCCTGAATCGGCTGGCTGGCGACCGCGAGACGCACGTTGTCCACGGTCTGACCGTAGCTTTGCTGCAGGTTGCCGTACGCCTGCCGCACCTTGCCCTCGGCTTGAATGCTTTCATCGCCCGTGACTGCGCCGACCACGTCCTGCACCTTGCCGACGACCTTTTGTGCCGCGCCTTCCACTTGATCCTGCACCATGGTGCCTCCCTTCGGTTGAGCGGTTTTTCGTGAGTCCGGATTGCCGGAACGCACCTTCACAGCACGCGGCGTGCCCAGATCGGCTCAGGCCGGGCCGATCGCTTTTTTAACGGTGTCCAGCAGGTCGTCGATCGAAAGCGGCTTGCGGCGGAACTGCGCGTGCGGATGCGCGAGCGCCGGCGCGTTCGCCGCCGCGCTCGTGAGAACCACGGGCACGCGTGCGAGCCCGTCGTTCGCGGCCATTTGCCGGATTAGTTCGACGCCGTCCATGTGCGGCATCATCCAGTCGGTGATGACGAGGGCGGGCGGGTTCGACCGCGCGGCGTCGAGCGCGATGCGCCCGTTGGACGCGGTCGACACCTCGTAGCCCTCCATTTCGAGCACGAGCCGCCAGGTGGTCAGAATGTCGAATTCATCGTCGACGACGAGGATCTTTTTCATGCGCGCGCGCCGGGGTCCGACACAGAGAGCGCGGGCGCGATCGACGGATGTCCGGACAGCAGACCCGTCGGGCCAATGAAGCCTTCGCTGATATGAAGGCCGCGCGAGTCGATCGTGAGACGGCGGATCGCCGAATCATGCGGGCCTTCGCGCTGCTTGACGATCGACACCATGCGATACAGCGCGGAATTCGCCTCGACATATCGCATGAGCACGATGTTCTCCGTCATCGCGGAGGCGCGCAACGTCGCGGGCGCCGCCGAATCGCCGTAGAGCGGGAGTTCCTCGGTGAGGATGGTCGTCACGCCGGCGTCGCGCAGGCGGTGCGTCAGCGCGTTGAGAAAGAGGCCGAAACGCTCGGTGCGGTTCGCGGACTGAAAAAATCCGTCGATGCCGTCGACCACCAGCCGCGACGCATTCGAGTTCCGGACCGCATTCATCAGCTCGACGGCGAGCTCGTCGATCGCGAGTTCGACAGCCGGGTGCCAGTGGATCGTGAGGCGTCCGTCCTGCACGGCCGGCCTGAGATCGATGCCGACCGACAGCGCCTTCGCGAGCAGCCGCTCGGGCGATTCGTAGAGACCGAAGTAGACGCAGGGCTCGCCGCGCTCGACGCCCGCCTGCAGGAACTTGAGCGACAGAAGGGTCTTGCCGATACCAGATGGGCCGATCAGCGTGGTCGTCGAACCGCGCACGACGCCGCCGCCGAGCATCTGATCGAAATCGGGAAATCCGAAGCCCAGTTTGCTTGCGAAGTCCGGCGTGCCCCGATCGTTGGCGGGCGACGCCTCGATGCGCGGAAAGGTCACGAGACCGCTTTCCGTGATCTTGAAAAAGTGCTTGCCGAGCAGATGATCGCGGGCGCGCAGCTTGTGGACCTCGATCTCGCGGGCGCGCCGCATGCCGGTGTTGTAGCGGTTCAGCTCGATGAGGCCGTCGACGAGCGTGTGTTCCGGATGCGGCTCGTTGCCGGAAAGCGGTGCGAGGATCAGCGTGGTGCAGCGCGCGGCGCTCACGAACGCCGAAAGCTCGTGGATGAACTGCGAGAGTTCGAGCTCGGTCGAGCTGAATTCGCGCGCGCTGCGAAAGCCGTCGATCACCATGAAGCGCGGCCGGCTCGTCTTGATGGTCGCCGCGATCAGCGCGAGAAAGCCGGACAGGCCGTCGCGCATCAGCTCGTGATAGCCGGAGACGAAGAGCATCCGGTCGGAGATGGCGTCGGCGTTGTAGAACGAGAGCCCACGCAGATGGGACAGGAGTTTGGTGTGCGATTCGGCGATCAGCGTGATGTAGAGCACCATGTCGCCCTGCGCGACCCGGTGAAAGCCGATTTGCGACGAAAGAATCGTCTTGCCCGCGCCCGCCATCCCTTCGATCAGATACAAGCCCCCTTCGACGAGGCCGCCGCCCAGTATGTCGTCCAGGCCCGTCACACCGGTCGTCACGTTGCCGTCGTTGGCGGCGTGCTGCCTGGGTTGATCGCTGGAGTGGTTGTCGTCTTGATTCATGGCATTTTCGTTTTTACTTGGCGTAACGCTTTTTGCGAAGGCGCATTATGGCTGACTATCGGCAAGCTGTGTCCGCGTGCCGTGACGGTCGCCCCCGCCGCCGTGCCTTTCCGTGCAGGGTTTTCTGTGTTGCTGCAAGCCTCGCGGCGCGCGCCAGACGCGCTCGTGCACGTGAACGAACGCTTCTTGCACGCATTTTTCACGCCTGATCGACGCGACGAATGAGAGTGGCTGCCCATCGAAAGGAATTCTTTGAGAACACTCTCATAGGCAGATGGCAAAACCACTGGTGAAATAACGAACCATGTCGTACACGGACGCCGAGTTGTTCCGGCCGCTCCACTCCGGCGCTCGCGCGCCCTCGTTACTTCTCCTTTGCCATGCACCGTTCGCACTCGATTCCGGGCGCTCTTGCGCTCGTCGCCAGTCTTTTCGCATTTTTTGCCGCCGCCGTCCCGGTCCACGCCGGCGAAGCATTGCCCGACGCGCGCATCTTGTCGGCGGTGCCCTTCGTATTCCAGAGCGACCGCGGCATTCTCTCGCGCATGCCTGTCGATCCCTCGGACTCCCGCATCTTCAAGCCGATCGGAACGATTCGCGACGCGAGCGAGCCGCGCTTGCCGCAAGACTCTTTCAAGCGCCCGTCGACGATTTGAATCCGCGCGGTTTTATTTTGATTGAACGAGATAATAAATCGTCTGGAATTGGCGGCTTTGTAGCGGCATAATCCCTTCCGAGCGACGTGCTTCGCCGTTACGGAAAATCGCAATGAAACATTGGTTGATTGCGAAAATCGTGCTGATCGCCGCCGGCTTGTCCGGATTTGCGTGGGCTGCGGATCCTGTATTGACCAGGCCTGACGCGGCGGCATCAAAGAATGGCGATGTCGCGGAACTCGAAAATCTGACTTCCGCCGGAAAAATCACGGAATTACGAAAGACATTCAACGGCAGTTACGGCGCGAGTCTCTCGTATTATTCCGAACAGATGACTTACTACGCCGCACTGTTTCAACAAAACAATGTTTGGCGCGTATTCAAGACGCAAAACGAAGGGCGCGCCGAAGCGATTTATTCCGATTTCGCCAAGACTTCGGGCACGCTCGCCGAAGCCGAAATCAAGCGCATCAAGCTCGAGGGAGAAAAGGCCTATGCCGACCGCCAGATTGCCGCCCAGCAGGACCGCGCCGTCCGGCTGCAAGCTGATCTCGACATTGCTCGCGCGCAGCAGAGCCAAGCGGCGACCTACCAGCTGGAGCAGCAGAACGCAATCCGCGAACTGCGCACGGAGCAGGCCGCCGCGCAGGCACAGCTTCGCGCGCTACAGATCCGGGTGCAGGAGTTGCAAAAGCAGTCCGATGGCGATCTGCCCGCTTTGCCTAAATAGTGTTTCCGAAACGCGTGACAGATCTCCTCGATTTGGGAGTTGTCCGCTTAAGCGCCGCGAATCGCCACGCTACAATCCGGCAGCTTTTGGATTGCTTTTCGATCACTGAATGCATCCGAAATCGATCCACGAATCTGCCTGCGGCCCTTCGGGCATGAATTCTCGTCCGAAAATGAGTTGCGCTCTAGCGGCTCGCGCTTTGAAAATGAAACGCATGAACTCCAAGATGCTCACGAAAACCGTTGCCGTTAGTCTTGTCGCCGCTGCCGTACTTGCGGGTTGCTCGTCGACCACCGGTCCGGCTTTCAATATCAGCGAAATTCAAACCTCGAATGGGCAGAAGGCCTTTCGCGCCGAATGCTACGGCCTTTTCGAGAGCGGCAGCGCCTGTATGACCGCAGCACAGAAGATGTGCGGTAATCAGCAGGTGAATGTCCTCCAGACGCTCGCCGGCACGCAGGCATCCGGCGATGCGCGTAACGTAATCTTCAACTGCGGAACGCCGGCGCAACCGGCTCCCGTTCCGGCCGCGCCTGCACCACAGCCCGCGCCCGCGCCGGCCCCCGCGCCGCGCAAGATCGTGCTGGATGCGAAGACGAACTTCGCTTTCGACAGTGCGGTATTGACGCCGAAGGCCCAGGGCTCGCTGGACAAGCTCGTTGCGGAATCGCGAGGCATGAAGCTTTCGTCCGTCGCGGTCGAGGGCTATACGGACTCGATGGGTTCCGATGCCTATAACATCGGTCTGTCCCAGCGCCGCGCGCAGGCGGTTCTCGAGTACCTGAAGGGACATGGCTTGAGCGCCGATAACTACGCGATGAAGGGTTTCGGCAAGGCCAATCCGGTCGCGTCGAACGCAACGAGCATCGGACGTGCGGAAAATCGTCGCGTGGAAATCACGCTCACGCCGTAATTTGCCGAGGTACGGCGTCGAAAAAAGCCCGCGAACCGATGGTTCGCGGGCTTTTTATTTTGCAGCGAACGGGCGACGGTTCAGAAGAGCGCGAGTTGCTCGCGCCCCGGCCCGCCCTCCAGCGTAAGCAGGTGACGCTTGCGCTCCACGCCGCCCGCGTAGCCGGTCAAGTCGCCGTCGCCGCCGATCACGCGATGACACGGCACGATGATCGACACAGGATTGCGCCCGTTCGCGCCGCCCACTGCCCGCGATGCGCCCGCGGGCAAGCCGAGACGGCGCGCGAGATCGCCGTAGGTCCATGCGTCGCCGAACGGAATCTGCCGCAGTACATCCCAGACCTGCCGCTGAAACGGTGTGCCGTGAAGTTGCAGCGCGATCGAAAAATCCCTGCGCGCGCCGGCGAAATACTCGCCGATCTGCTCGCACGCCAGGGCGATCACGCGTGATCCAGGGGCCGCGTCCGACAGGACCGGTTCCGGCAGACCATTGGGAAAGTGCTTTTGTCCGACGAAGTAGAGTCCCGTCAGGCAGTCGTTTTCGGCTCGATACAGGATGTGCCCGAGCGGGCTCGGGCCGACGTGGCATTCGATCACTTCTATTCCCCGCGCGGCGGTCTTTGCCCGCCGCTTCAGATAAACGGATTGTCGGCGGTGCCGGATGGCGCGCCCGGTTCGTCGGGCAGCTTCGCCGGCAGCGATGCATCGCTCTGCAACGCTTCGACGATCGCACCGATCGCCTTCTGAAGCGCCAGCGCATTCGCGAGCCCGATCTTGTCGCGGGCGATCGTCAAATCGCCGCTGATGGTCAGGCGCTTCACGCCGTTCTCGATGTTGATCGCGTCGCCCGCGATGTTCATCACGTCAGTATCGTTTGCAAATGGCTTAAACACCGCGCAATCCTCCAAGTCGCTTGTCCTTCAGTTCGTCGGGTATGCCGGGAAACGCGAGCCCGCTCATCGCTTCCAGCTCGCGCACGGTTTTCATCGTGTACGTGTTCGTGGCCGTGTTCTCGACAACCACCGCGAATGCGATCTTGCGCTGCGGCAGATAGACCACTTTATACAGTTGCGTCGGCACGAATACGCGCGATTCGCCGATCGTCTGCAACTGGCGTCCCGCGAAGAGCGGGCCAGTGACGACATACGCCTCGCCCGATTCCTCCGTCAGCCTGCGCACCGCTTCCTCGATACGCGACCAGATGCGCCGGTTGTTCGACGGATCCTGCGGCACGATGTTCGCGAGCGAAAACGATTCGGCCATGCCTTTCTTGCTCGCGCGATCGCCCGCGGGGCTCATGTGGCCGCGGTCGTATCCACTCCTCTTGTAATCGGCGAGTTGAGCGCTTTCATTGGGCGGAAGGCGCTTCTCGGCAAAGAAGCGATTGGTGCGCGTATTGTCCTTCGCCTTCTCGACGCCGTCCGCGGTCAGATGTTCCGCGGACCAGAGCGGCCCCTTGGTGACACCGGAATGAAGCAGCGCGAAATCCGTATAGCAGATTTCCTGCGTCGCCGCGCGCATCTTCGCATTGACGACGACCGGCGCGCGGCCGTTCGGGCTGAACTGCGGGCAGTCGTTCGCGGATGCGCCGACACACACGAATGCGAGGAGCGCAGTGGTGAACGCCTTGAGGCGGAATTGCATGCTTGAGAAGGTCCTGGCGACGATCGGGGCCGCAAAGTATAAGCGCTGAAGACAGCGCGCGGGGCGGGCGAGCCCGCGGGCGCGTGTCAAATTCAGGCGCGCTAGAATGCGTCGGCCGACGTCATAGCGAAATCGAAAAATGAATCCAGTGCGCAGCAAGCCGTCCCTCGTTCGATCCTTGATTTTGTCTCTCGCGATGTCCTTCGCTTGTCACGCGCATGCGGAGGATGCCGCGCAACCGGTCGGCAACGACGGCCCCGCTTATGGCCCCGAGTTGCAAGGCTTCGACTATCCGTATCCGGTTGCGAGCTTCGCGCTCACGTCGCAACGGCAGGTCGTGCGCATGGCGTATATGGACGTGCATCCGCCGCATCCGAACGGGCGCACCGCGGTACTCCTGCACGGCAAGAATTTCTGTTCGGCGACCTGGAAGCAGACCATCGAGACCTTGACCGACGCGGGCTATCGCGTGATCGCGCCGGACCAGATCGGCTTCTGCAAATCGACCAAGCCCGCGCGATATCAGTACAGTTTTCAGCAGCTTGCCCGCAACACGCACGCGCTGCTCACGGCGCTCGGCGTATCGAAGGCGACACTCATCGCGCATTCGACGGGCGGCATGCTCGCCGTGCGCTATGCGCTCATGTATCCGCGCGAGACCGAGCAACTCGTGCTCGTCAATCCGATCGGTCTCGAAGACTGGAAGGCCAAGGGCGTGCCGTCGATTTCCGTCGACGACTGGTACGCGCGCGAACTGAAGACGAGCGCCGACGGCATTCGTCGCTACGAGACGAGCACCTACTACTCGGGCCATTGGCGCGCCGACTACGAACCGTGGGTGCAAATGCTCGCGGGCATGTATCGCGGGCCGGGCAGGGACATCGTCGCGTGGAACTCGGCGCTGCTCTACGACATGATCTACACGCAGCCCGTCGTCTACGAGTTCGATCAACTGAAAACGCCGACGCTCTTGCTCATCGGCGACAAGGACACGACCGCGATCGGCAAGGACTTCGCGCCGCCGGAGATTCGCCCGATGCTCGGCCGATATCCGGATCTCGCGAAGCTGGCGAAGGAGCGCATCGAGGGTGCGAAGCTCGTCGAGTTTCCCGAGCTGGGTCACGCGCCGCAGATGCAGGATCCGGCGGCGTTCCATAAGGCGCTGCTCGATGGCCTCGCCGCGCTGAAGCCAATCGCGCAGTGACTCAGCTTGTCCGGGGCGCGCACGAAGCGCGCTCGATCGCCGGCACCTGAATCGCCAGCGTGATGCCGCGCGCGACCATGAAGAGGGTGAGCGCGAGCCACAGCCCGTGATTGCCGAGCGATCCCGCGAGCGCCCACGCCGCCAGCAAGAACACGGCGAGCGAGACGGCCATCGCCTTCATGAGCTCGTGCGTGCGCGTCGCGCCGATGAACACGCCGTCGAGTTGAAAGCCCGCGACCGACGCGAGCGGCAGAATCGACGCCCACGGCAGATAGCGCATCGCCGCCGCCTGCACGACGGCCTGATCCGTGAGCCTGCCGATGATCCATTCGCCGCTGATCCAGTAGACGATGGAAAAGCCCGCCGCGCCGATCACCGACCACAGCAGCGTCACTTTCACGGCCTGACGGAACGCGTACCGGTCGCGCGCGCCCGCCGCCGCGCCGACGAGCGCTTCGGCCGCGTGCGCGAAGCCGTCGAGCCCGAAGGACATGAAGGTCTGAAAGTTCAGCAGGACGGCGTTGGCGGCGAGGATCGCATCGCCCTGGCGCGCGCCGAGATGGGCGAACCAGGCGTACGAGCCGAGCAGGCAGATCGTGCGAATGAAGATATCGCGGTTGATCGCGATGAGTCGCCTGAGCGCGTGTGTATCGAACAGCGCACGCGGCGCGAGCGGGGCGAGGCCGCGCGGACGCAGATGCCAGAGTATCGCGAGACCGAGCGCGAAGCCGCAGACATCCGCGAACGCGGTCGCCGCCCCGATGCCCGCGATGCCCCAATCGAAGCGATAGACGAAGAGCAGCACCGCGACGATGTTCACCAGATTGATGAAGATTTGCGTGACGAGCGCGAGCCGCACGCGCTGGCAGCCGAGCAAAAACCCGAGCACGACGTAATTGCCGAGCGCGAACGGCGCGGCCCAGATGCGCGCGTGACAATAGGCGCGTGCCGTGTCCTGCACGGCGGCGCTGCCGCCCAGCGCGACGAGCCCATAGCGGATGATCGGCACTTGCAGCGCCAGCACCGCCGCGCCGATCGCGAGCGCGAGCAGCAGCGCGCGCAGCACGCTGGCGCGCAAGGCGTCGTCGTTGCGCGCGCCGAACGCCTGCGCGACGAGGCCCGTCGTGCCCATGCGCAGAAACCCGAAGCCCCAGAACACGAAACTGAACACGAGCCCGCCGAGCGCGACGCCGCCGAGATACTGCGGTCCGTCGAGATGGCCGGCGACGGCCGTGTCGACCGCGCCGAGAATCGGCTGCGTGAGATTCGCGAGGACGATGGGAAACGCGAGCGTCAGCACGCGCTTGTGCCAGTGCACGGGCAGCGCGTGGTCGTCGGTGGAAGCGTCGGGCGGGGTCGTCTGCAAGATGTTCGGGCGGGCGTTCGTGGCAAGGGCGTCATTGTCCCGAGCGAACGCGGACCGCGCAACTTCCGGCGAACGTCGATAATGCGCGTCATGAAAACATTCGCGCTCTATGTCGTCACGGCCATCGCGGAAATCGCCGGCTGCTACTTTCCTTATCGATGGCTCAAGGAGGGCGGCTCGCCGTGGCTCGTCGTGCCCGGCGCGCTGTCGCTCGCGCTGTTCGCATGGCTCCTCACGCTGCACGCGGCAGCGGCGGGGCGCGTCTACGCGGCGTACGGCGGCGTGTATATCGGCGTGGCGATCGCGTGGCTATGGGCCGTCGACCGCATCCGGCCGACGGCGTGGGATGTCGCGGGCGCGGCAATCGCGCTCATCGGCATGGGCGTGATCGCGTTTCAGCCGCGCGTCTAGAGCCGCTCACGCTTCCAGTGCCAGCAGCGCGAATGTCGCGAGCCAGTGCTCGCCCATGTAATCGCCCGCGACGTGCGCGATGCCCGACGCCAGATGCTCATGCGCGGCCGCTTCGAGCACGGCGATGCGCGCATCGCCCGCCGGCAGCGCCCGCGCGATCGTGCGCTGGCACCACGCGCGGGAAAGGTTCAGGCCGTCGAGGTGCGCGAGTTTGCCGTCGCTGCGATCGGTGACGGTGGCGGGCGTGAAGAGCGTCGCGGGTTCTCGCGCGGCGATGCGCGGCAAAAACCGGTCGAACCAGCCGACGAAACGCTCGCCCTGCAGCACATGGCGCATCAACACGGCTTCCATCAGCGACGGCGACAGAAACTCGTCGCCCGCCGGCTCCCATGCCTGACAGCCCTCGTCCTTTTCGAACCAGCGCAACGCCGTCTCGCTCAACAGGCGCTCGAAACCGGCGTTTTGCGCGGCGCGCGCGTAACCCATCGCGAGCGTCAGTGCGAACGCCATGTTGAAGTGCGTGCCGACCCGAAGCGGATACGTCGACTTCGGCAGGAATTCCTCGAAGCGCGCGACGAACGCATCCGCGAGCGGTGCAAGCGTGCGGGCCCAGCGCACGCCGTCGCCGGAACGCATCGAGCGGAGCTGGCCCGCGAGCGCGAGCAGCCACGCCCACCCGTAAGGACGCTCGAAGCCCCGCGCGGCAGGGCGCTCCAAATAATCGACTTCGGCCGCGACGTTGGCGTCGGTGAAATGCGCGTCGATCACGGCGCGGATGCGCGGCGCTTCCGGCAAATCCGGAAAACGGTCATGAAGCCGCGCGATCAGCCAATACCCGTGCACGCACGAATGCCAGTCGAAGCTGCCGTAGAAGATCGGATGCAACGCGCGCGGGCTCTGCACGTCGGCAGCGCCTGCCATCACGTGATCGAGCTTGTTCGGGTACTCGCGCGTCAGGTGCCCGAGCGCGACTTGCGCGAATTTCGACGCGAGCGTGGCGTCGAGCGTGATCGGTTGATGCGGATTCATGCAGTCCTCGTCGATGCGGATCGTGTTCCCGGGACTTTATCGATAAATAGTCGTCAAAATCTTTGTTTAGGGTAATTACCTATGACATGCGGACGAGCCATCGACCGTTCGGGGCGCGAGCGTTGCGCGGAGCCGTCGCACGCGCGGCGAATGCTTTCGCGGCAAGCCTGAGCGGGCGGGCGTATGTCAGTTGTGAACGCGACGCGAGCGCGCTCCGGGCGAATTTTCTGATTACATCCGGCCGTCTTTCGCGCGCCACGATCGCGCGCTTTCGCACGAAGCGCGTATAAACTTGCGCCCGAACGCCGCCAAGAGCGTCCGGACCGGGGTCACGAGCCCCGGCAAACGCCATCCAGACAGTGACCAAGAGATCAGAAACAATATGACCGACCTTCCCGCTTATACCGCAGAGGACACGCGGCGCCGCGTTTTCGCAATCGTCGGCGCCTCGTCGGGCAACCTCGTCGAGTGGTTCGACTTCTACATCTACTCGTTTCTTGCGCTGTACTTCTCCGCGGCATTCTTTCCCGGCGGCAATCCCACGGTTCAGTTGCTGAACACTGCGGGCGTGTTCGCCGCGGGCTTCCTGATGCGTCCGATCGGCGGCTGGCTCTTCGGCCGCATCGCCGACAAGCACGGCCGCCGCAACGCAATGATGATCTCCGTGCTGATGATGTGCGGCGGCTCGCTCGTCATCACGTTCCTGCCGACTTACGCGTCGATCGGCGCGTGGGCGCCGTTCCTGTTGCTGATCGCGCGCCTGTTCCAGGGGCTGTCGGTCGGCGGCGAATACGGCACCAGCGCGACCTACATGAGTGAAGTCGCGCTGCGCGGCCGGCGCGGCTTCTTCGCGTCGTTCCAGTACGTGACGCTGATCGGCGGCCAGCTCGCCGCGCTGCTCGTGCTCGTGATCCTGCAGATGTTCCTGTCGACGGAAGAGCTGAAGGCGTGGGGCTGGCGCATTCCGTTTTTCATCGGCGCGTGCGCGGCGCTGGTCTCGCTGTACCTGCGCCGTTCGCTCGACGAAACCTCGACCGCCGAAACGCGCGACCGCAAGGAGGCAGGCACGCTCGCGGGCCTGATGCAGCACAAGGCCGCGTTCATGACGGTGGTCGGCTTCACGGCGGGCGGCTCGCTGATTTTCTACACGTTCACGACCTACATGCAGAAGTATCTGGTCAACACGGCCGGCATGCATGCGAAGACCGCCAGCAACGTGATGACCGCCGCGCTCTTCGTCTACATGCTGTTGCAGCCGCTGTTCGGCGCGCTGTCGGACCGGATCGGCCGCCGCGCATCGATGCTGTGGTTCGGCGCGCTCGCGACCATCGGCACGGTGCCGTTGCTGCACGCGCTCTCAACGGTGGCGAGCCCGGTCATGGCGTTCGTGCTGGTCGTGATCGCGCTCGCGATCGTGAGCTTCTATACGTCGATCAGCGGTCTCATCAAGGCCGAAATGTTTCCGCCGGAAGTGCGCGCGCTGGGCGTCGGCCTGTCGTATGCGGTCGCCAACGCGGTGTTCGGCGGCTCGGCGGAGTACGTGGCGCTGTGGCTGAAATCGGTGGGCAGCGAATCGACGTTCTTCTGGTATGTCACAGTGATGTGCGCGATTTCGCTCGTCGTGTCCTGGCGCATGCTCGATCCGAGCAAGGAAGGGTATCTCCGTAACGAGCCGTAAGCCGGCGGGCGGCGTGCGCGGGCGGCCAAGTCCGTCGTGTCGCACGCTCGCCACCCGCGCGGAACGCCGTTGTCCGCCGGGCTTGCCGATGAAGGTACTATGGTGTTTTATGCGGTATGTGGATGACGCACCGGCCACGGTGCGCGATGTTGAGCAAAAAGTGCGGGAACCGGATACGTATGCGCGCAGCGCCGCCGCGCGCAAATCCGATGTGCACATTCGGGTGCGTCGGTCTGCCTGGAGCCTGTTCATGGAAGATTTCGACGAAACGCTGTTCATAGTCTGGCGAGCCAACCTGAACGTTCTGGTCGGTTCGCCCGGAGGCGCCGGGCGCCTCGCGCGAATGATGAACTTCTCGCCGACGTTCATGAAGCTGATCGTCGCCGGTCAACGCGATTTCAACGAGGAATTCGTGCGCGGCATCGAGCTCGTCACCGGCCTGCCGCCGCACTGGATGGACGAGCGCCGCACGCTGGACGAGGTTCCGCGCGACGTCCTGCGCGCAATCGACGAGGAAACGCCGATGGCCGTGTTTCGCGGCACGGCGCATCCCGCGCCGAAGCGTTCGGTGCTGCGCGGCCCGGAGCCGCTGCTCTCCCAGACAGAGGCGACGCGCCGCGTCGCCGATCAGGCGCAGCAACAGGCCGAGGCAAACCGTCGCGACCTGCTTTTCCGCAAGAATCGCGAGCTGCTGTCACAGGATTTGCGCCGCCTGGAGCGCCAGCTCGGCCTGTTGCAGGTCGAAGGCATGCAGCCCAAGGTCGACGAACTCATTGCGTCGGATCGCATGAGCGAGGCTGCGAAAGCCGACCTGACCGGGCGCCTCGAACAGATCGACAAACATGTGAAGCTTTTACATCAGCATGTCGAGAAGCTCGTGGTGCTGCTGTCGAGCCCGGACGAACCCGAAGCGGGCGAATAACTACTTCTTTTTGCCGTCCTTCGGCGCTTCCGGCTCCGGATGCACGGCGATCGGATCGCTCGCGGGGAAGGTTTCCTCGAGCGCCTCGTCGAGCAGGTCCTCTTCGTTGTCCGGCTTCGGCTGATCCTGCTTCGAACGCTCATCTCGGCTGGCTTTGGTCATGGCGCGCTCCGTGATGCTGGGTCATGGTCGATCCAATATAGCAGCCTCGATGTTCGCTCGCAGTCAGCCGTCCCGGCGGTAATCCGCGGGGCGCACGCCCGTCCACTTTCTGAATGCGCGCCGGAATGCGCTCGGCTCCGCGAAGCCCAGCGCATCGGCGATCTGCGGGATCGTCTCCCGCGTATGCGCGAGACGCGCGATCGCGAGATCGCGTCGCAATGCGTCCTTGATCGTCTGATAGGTCAGCCCTTCCTGTTTCAGCCGCCGCCGCAGCGTGGCTTCGGCCATGTGCAGCGCGGCCGCGATACTTTCGGCTTCCGGCCAGTCCGTCGGCGCGGTTTGCCTGAGGCGCGTCCTGATGCGCGCCGCGAGCGAATCCGGATTGCGGTACTTCACGATGAAATTCGCCGGTGCATCGCGCAGGAAGCGCTTGAGCGTCGCGGGCGTCTGCACGACCGGAAGCGCGGCGCAGTCGGCCGCGAGGTCCACGAACGAGCGCGTCGCGTGAAATCGCAGGTCGTTGCAGAACATGAGGCGATATTCGTCGCTGTCGGCGGGCTCGGGGCAGCGCATGTGCGCGGCGAGCACCGGAACGCGCCGCCCGACCAGCCAGCACAGCAACCCGTAGACGAGAATGAAGCCCGTCGCGTAGGCGAACATCGTCTTGGGCGCGCCCTTGTCCGCGAGCCAGATGCGCACGCGCGTGCCGTCGATGTCGGGCTCGAAGCGCAGTTCGTCGAGCACGAGGCGCATGAAATTCGCGATGCGCGCGAGCGCCTGCGCGCCGTCGCGCGAGGAAAGCGCCGCGTGACACAGCAGCACGAAGCTGCCGCGCCGCATCGGGTGGGCATCCTGGCCGAAGAACTCGTCGTCGAGCGCGTCGGCGATGGCGTTCCACAGCTTGCCGTACTGCATCGGCGACACGCGCGCGCGCGGCGAATCGAGCGTCGCCGGCGCGATGCCGGCCGCGTCCAGCAAATGCTCGCGCGCGACGCCCCGCATCTCGGCGCATTGCAGCGCCGCTTCGACGAGACTCACGGAAATCGAGTCGCGCTCGATCTTCTTTTTGGGACTTGGGGTTGTCACTAGGTGGCCAAAGCGCTCAGTTAGCGTGATCGTTTTGGGCATCGGCTAACGTCCGGCGATTGCCTAGACTCGTGCTCAGACGGCCCATCCGCCCCTCATCGACCGGGCGAGCGGCGGCCAGAAAGTGTATCCGATCGATACGGCGCGCCGCTCCAGCCCCATTCACCGAATTCAGAACATGATCGACGCATTCCTCACCGAAGAGCAACGCATGATCCGCGACGCGGCTCGCCAGTTCGCCACCGAAGTCCTTGCGCCGAACGCGGGCCAGTGGGACAAGGACGGCGCCATCCCCGACGCGGTCGTGCGGCAACTGGGGGAACTCGGCCTGCTCGGCATGATCGTGCCGGCGGACCTCGGCGGCACCTTCAGCGACTACACCGCCTACGCGCTCGCCATGGAAGAGATCGCGGCCGGCTGCGCGTCGTGCGCGACGATGATGAGCGTGCACAACTCCGTCGGCTGCGGTCCGATCCTCGCCTACGGCACCGACGCACAGAAATCCGAATGGCTGCCGAAGCTCGCGAGCGGCGAGATCATCGGCGCTTTTTGTTTGACGGAACCGCAGGCGGGCTCCGAAGCGAACAACCTGCGCGTGCGCGCCATCGAGAAGGACGGCCAGTGGGTGCTATCGGGCAGCAAGCAGTTCGTGACCAACGGCAAGCGCGCGGGCGTCGCGATCGTCTTCGCCGTGACCGATCCCGATCAGGGCAAGCGCGGCATCTCCGCGTTCATCGTGCCGGCGAGCACGCCCGGCTTCAATGTGGGCGCGCCGGAGCACAAGCTCGGCATCCGCGCGTCGGATACGTGTCCGATCACCTTCGACGATTGCGCGATTCCCGCCGGCAATCTGCTCGGCAAGCGCGGCGAGGGGTTGAAGATCGCGTTGTCGAATCTGGAGGGCGGACGCATAGGCATCGCGGCGCAGGCGCTCGGCATCGCGCGCGCGGCCTTCGACGCGGCGCGCGCCTATGCGAAGGAGCGCGTGCAGTTCGGCAAGCCGATCCAGGAACATCAATCGGTCGCGAACATGCTCGCCGACATGCAGACGCAGATCAACGCCGCGCGCCTCTTGATCCATCACGCGGCGCGCATGCGCACGGAAGGCGTGCCGTGTCTGTCCGAGGCGTCGCAGGCGAAGCTGTATGCATCGGAGATGGCGGAGCGCGTGTGTTCGAACGCGATCCAGATTCACGGCGGCTACGGCTATCTGCAGGATTATCCGGTGGAGCGGCATTATCGCGATGCGCGCATCACGCAGATCTATGAAGGCACGAGCGAAGTGCAGCGGATGGTGATCGCGCGCAACGTTTGACAGGTGTTAAAAAAACGACCGGAGACGCAATGAACGAAGCCAGAGCCTTCCTCGAAGCACGAGACCTCCTGTTCGCCCATCGGACCGATTACGACACCGCGTATCGCGATTTCACATGGCCGTCGCTCGACCGCTTCAACTGGGCGCTCGATTATTTCGATCCGATGGCGCGCGGCAATGACGCGCCGGCGCTGCATATCGTGAACGAAAGCGGCGACGAGACGCGTCTGTCGTTCGCGCAGATGAGCGAGCGTTCGGCACGCGTCGCGAATCATCTGCGCGCGTTGAACGTGAAGCGCGGCGAGCGCATTTTGCTGATGCTGCCGAACCGCGTCGAGCTATGGGAAACGATGCTCGCCGCGATGAAGCTCGGTGCGATCGTCCTGCCCGCGACGACGCAGCTCGCGCCCGCCGACCTGCGCGACCGCGTGGCGCTCGGCGGCGTGCAGCACGTGATCGTCGATGCAGCCGAGACGCAAAAGTTCGACGGCATCGACGTGCCGGGCTTGCGCATCGCCGTGGGCGGCGCGAAGGACGGCTGGCTCGCGTATGACGCCGCGTACGAGGCATCGCACGAATTTGCTAAGGATGCCGAAACGAATGCGAGCGATCCGTATCTGCTGTACTTCACTTCGGGCACGACGTCGAAACCGAAGCTCGTCGCGCATACGCATCAGAGCTATCCGGTCGGGCATCTCTCGACGATGTACTGGATCGGCCTGCAGCCCGGCGACGTCCACTGGAACATCAGTTCGCCCGGCTGGGCAAAACATGCGTGGAGTTGCTTCTTCGCGCCGTGGAATGCGCAGGCGTGCGTGTTCATCTACAACTTCAGCCGCTTCGATGCGGCCCGCGCGCTCGATGTGCTCGTGAAGCACGAAGTCACGACGCTGTGCGCGCCGCCCACCGTATGGCGCATGCTCGTGCAGGAGCCGCTCGCGTCGTACGAGGTGAAGCTGCGCGAGATCGTCGGCGCGGGCGAGCCGCTGAATCCGGAAATCATCGAACGCGTGCAGCATGCGTGGGGCTTGCCGATTCGCGACGGCTACGGCCAGACCGAAACCACCGCGCAGATCGCCAACACGCCGGGCCAGCGGCTCGTGCCGGGTTCGATGGGCCGTCCGCTGCCGGGTTATCGCGTGGCCTTGCTCGATCCGGACGGCAATCCCGCGCAAGAGGGCGAGATCGCGCTCGCGCTCGATCCGCCGCCGCTCGGCCTGATGACCGGTTACGCCGATAATCCCAAGGCCACCGAGAACGCGATGCGCGGCGGCTTCTATCGCACGTCCGACGTCGCGGCGCGCGGCGCGGACGGCTATTTTGTCTACGTCGGCCGCGCGGACGACGTATTCAAGTCGTCGGACTATCGATTGAGCCCGTTCGAGCTGGAGAGCGTGTTGATCGAGCACGAGGCGATCGCGGAAGCGGCCGTCGTGCCGAGTCCCGACCCGCTGCGGCTGTCGGTGCCGAAGGCGTTCGTCATGCTGCGCCACGGCTATTCGGTCGGACCGGAACTCGCAAAGAGCGTGTTCGCGTTTTCGCGCGAACGGCTCGCGCCGTACAAGCGCATCCGGCGTCTCGAATTCGCGGAATTGCCGAAGACGATCTCCGGCAAGATTCGCCGCGTCGATCTGCGCAGACAGGAAATCGCGCGCACGCAGGACGGCGCACGCGGCGAGTTCGAGTTCTGGGAAGAGGATTTCCCGGAGCTGCGCCAGGCCGGCAAGCCCGACTAAATCAAGGAATCCCCACGATGATCGAAATCACCCGCGACGGCGCGACCGTCACGATTCGTCTCGCCCGTCCGCCAGCCAACGCGTTCACCGCCGAGGGTCTCGCGGCGTTGCAGGAAACCGTCGACGCCCTGAACCGCGATGCGCAAGTGCGCGCGATCGTCGTGACGGGCACGGGGCCGAAGTTCTTCAGCGCGGGCGCGGATCTCAACCAGTTCGCCGATGGCGACAAGGCTCACGCGCGCGTCGCGGCGCAGCGCTTCGGCGCGGCGTTCGAGGCGCTGCAGAACGCGCGCGCCGTGACCATCGCGGCGATCAACGGCTATGCGATGGGCGGCGGACTCGAATGCGCGCTCGCCTGCGATATCCGCATCGCCGAGGAACACGCGCAGATGGCGCTGCCGGAGGCGTCGGTCGGACTGCTGCCGTGCGGATGCGGCACGCAGACGCTGCCGTGGCTCGTCGGCGAGGGCTGGGCGAAGCGCATCATCCTGACGGGCGAGCGCGTGGATGCGCAGACCGCGTTGCGCATCGGTCTGGTCGAGGAAGTGGTCGCGAGCGGCGGCGCGTATGACGCCGCGCTGAAGATCGCGGCGCGCGTCGCATCGATGAGCCCGGATGCGGTCGCCCATTCGAAGCCGCTGATCCACGCCGCGCGCGAGGGCATGCCGCGCCGCGCGGCGCTGGCGCTGGAGCGCGAGCGTTTCGTCGATCTCTTCGATGGCGCGAATCAGCGCGAAGGCGTCGCCGCGTTTCTCGAAAAGCGCAAGCCGCGATGGAGCGCGTCATGAGCACGCAAGGACATTGCCGTGAAGCGCCGGAAGTCGCCTTCGAGGTCGTGAACCGCGTGGCGATCGTCACGCTCGACCGGCCGCAAGCATTGAACGCGCTGTCGCACGGCATGATCGCGCTGCTCGCCGATATCCTCGCGCGGTGCGCGGAAGACGTTTCCATCGCCGCGGTCGTCTTGCGCGGCGCGGGCGACAAGGCGTTCTGCGCGGGCGGCGATGTGCGCGAGCTCTATCACGCGGCGCGCAACGATCCGCGTCACGAGACGCCGTGGCTGAATTTTTTTATCGACGAATATCGGCTCGATTTCACGGTGCATCGCTTTGCGAAGCCGGTGATCGCGCTGATGGACGGCATCGTGATGGGCGGCGGCATGGGGCTCGCGCAAGGCGCCGCGCTGCGCATCGCGACCGAGCGCACACGCATGGCGATGCCGGAGACGCGCATCGGACTCCTGCCCGATGTCGGCGCGACCCACTTTTTGCGCGTGCTGCCGCGCGAACTCGCGCTCTACATCGGGCTGACCGGGGCGCGTCTTTCGGGCGCGGATGCGAAAAGCGCCCGCCTCGCGGACGAATGCGTGCCGTCGGCGTGGCTGCGCGGTTTCGTCGAACGTCTCGAAAAGATCCGCTGGGACGATACGCAGGATGCGATGACCCAACTGAAGCGTGTATTCGTGCCGAGCGCGAACCTCGAACGTCACGCGCCGCTCGACGATATCCGCGCGCAGATCAGGCGCCACTTCGCCGTATGCGCGACGGGCGGCGTGGAGCGCATCGCCGCATCGCTCGCGACGGACGAATCGGACTGGGCGCGCACGACGCTCGCTTTGCTCGAAAGCCACTCGCCGACGATGCTCGAAGTGACCTGGCACGCGCTGGCGCGCGGCCGCCAGATGTCGCTGGCGGACTGTTTCCGCATGGAGCTGGGCGTCGTGTATCGCGCGATCGACGACGGCGATTTCATCGAGGGCGTGCGTGCGCTCATCATCGACAAGGACGAGCGGCCGCGTTTCGCGCCGACGACGCTCGCGCAGGTTCGAGCCGAGCGCGTGCAGCACTTCCTGTGTTCTCCGTGGCGCAGGGAGATGCATCCGCTCGCGGACTTGTGAGCATGCTCTCCTGACGGAATTCGCAAGAAAATGTTTCTGCGGCGAACCGTCGAATTGTCCGCTGGTCGAATGGGGCCTTATCGATCATCGGACAATTCAAGAGGAGGAACCGACCATGCCGAACCGTAAGACACGGATCGCGCTTCTGTCGGCCGGCATCGCATTCGCGTTGGTCGCGCCGGCTGCATCGTACGCACAACTCAATCTTCAGCAGTTCGGCTTCGGCAGCGGCAAGGCAGACGTTGCGAGCGGCTCGAACAACGCACAACCTTCGGCGCTTTCGTCGGTCGTGCAGAGCTATGTCGGCGCAAACCAGCAGGTGCTCTCGGGGCAATCGAGCCTCGCCTCGGCAATGGGCATGTCGAGTGTCGCGAGCCAGGCGCGATCGGCGGCGGGTTTGCTGTCGGGCGCATCGGGCGGCAGCGGCGTGCCGAGCACGAGCGTGCTGTCGCAACTCGGCGGCACGCAGCAGAGCGTGTCGCAATCGTTGATGCATGCGTTCTCGAACGGCTCTGCCGCGCCGGCGACGGCCGCGAGTAAGAAAACCTTCAGCGAGGGTCTCGCATCGCTCGGGCAGGGCGTGAAGCAGTACGCCGGCCTGCAATCGAATCTCGGCTCGGTGACGAATTCGATGAACATGTCGTCGCTGATGCAGGCCGGTTCAAACCCGGCGACCGCGCAGGCGGCGAGCTATATCGCGCAATCGGCGCCGGGACAGATGCAGTCCCTCGTGCAGACGCTCACGCAAGCCGTGCAATACGCGAAGACCAATGGAATTTCGGTGCCATCGATCGCGGCAGCGGCGCTCGGCAGCGCGCAGTGATGTGATGTGAAGCGGCGATCACGCACGCAAAAACAAAGCGGCGCGGCTCACGATCGAGCCGCGCCGCATTTTTTTAATGCGGATTATTGGGTTCAATAGCCGGCTGCCTGGCGCATCGCGAGACGCTTGAGCACGGGCAGCGATTGCCGCGGGCGCGACCGGGGCGACGACGGCGGGAGGAACGAGATATCGGCGACGTCGACGAGTTGTTCCATGTCCGGGTCCGCGTCGAACACTTCGAGCGCGGGCGGTTCGACCGGCTCCGCTTCGACGTGCTCCGGTGTATCGACGCAAATGCCGAGCGAGTGGCGCACGTCGACGCCGCGGAAGTGCACCTTGTATCCGGCATCGGCCAGCAGGCGCTCGCGGGATTTCCAGAACTCGACCCCGGACGGCGTCATGGGATGCATCGATACATATTCGATCACGATCTCATAGCCCCGAACCTTTGGATAATTCAAAAGCAATTTGCCTGAACGAACATAGCCGATGTAGCGGTCGATTTTTTTCGTGAGCAAATTCTGATGCTCTCGTTCATCGCGCCAGTCGAGATCATCGAAGAGCCCGACATAAACGCGTCTGAAGAGAATATTCACTCCGATGTAATCGATGGCGTCCACGTCACGCAAAGACATGGTCAATCCCCTACGCCCTCAAACGGGCAAATAACAAAGGATTGCATTGTAGCGGATATGTCTCGCCGGATTATCGTGAAACACCGTATTAACTGGGATAAAATCTCATTTTCGTAAGAATCTTAATTCGCTCTTTAAGCGCAATCTGATTGGCGCTAAAAAATACAACAAAACTTGAATATATTTATCGATCAGGTCTGCCTTCTCGATGCATCCGCGAGATCCCGTGTGGAGGTGGCTTTCGCGAGTTCTTCGTTGCTCATCGCTTCGACTTGCGGAAGCGGCGGCTGCTCGTTGATCCACGCGTTCAAAACCGTCGACGTCACCGCGAGGATCACCGGACCAATGAACAATCCGACTATTCCGAACGCGAACATGCCGCCGAGCACGCCGGAGAGAATCAGCAGCATCGAGAGATTCACGCCGCGTTTGATGAGGATCGGCCGAAGGAAATTGTCGAGCATCGCGATCATGATCGACCAGACCAGCAGCAGCGATGCGGCGACCTGCGAGCCGTGCCAGAAAAGCCATGCGACGCCGCCGAGCAGCGGCAGCAGCGGGCCGATCTGCGCGAGGCACAGCATCAGCATGACCGCGGTGATGATGCCCGCGGCGGGCACGCCCGCGAGCGCGAGCCCGATGCCGCCGAGCGCCGATTGCGTCACCGCCGTCACGACGATGCCGAGCGCCACCGCGCGGATCGCGAGGCCGGCGAGCTTGACGGCTTCGGCGCCGCGCTGCGCAGCGATGCGCGTGCCGAAACGCACGACGAAGCGGCCCGCCGCCTCGCCGTTCATGTACAGAATGCCCGAGATGATGATGGTGATCACCATGTGCATGACGAATACGCCGACGACCGCCGCGTGCGAAAGCATCCAGCGCGCGGCGATCGTTACATAGGGCTCGAGTTTCGCGAGCAGGCCGCCGGGGCCGGCGTCGGAAAGCGACTGCCATTCCCGCGCGACACGCGCGCCCGCGACCGGCACGTCGTGCACCCATCCCGGCGGCGGCGGCAGCGCGTAGCTCGGCAGGCTCTTGATCGCGGCCATGATCTCGCCGCCATGCAATGCGAGCGTCGAGATCGCTTCGTAGAGCGGCAGCACGATGACGACGAGGAGCATCAGCAGCATCACGGTCGTCGCGATCCATCGGCGGTTGCCGCAGCGGCGCTGCACGCCGAGCATCAGCGGCCAGGTCGCGACGACGATCGTCGTGGCCCAGATGAGGCCCGGCAGGAACGGGCGCAACACGTAGAGACTGCCTACCGTGAGCGCGGCCAGGATCGTGATGACGAGCAGAATGCGGGCGATATCCACCGGCTGGCGGGGATTCGGATTCGGTTGCCCGTTGGATGGGATTGGCATGATGCGTCCGATAAAGGTGATGGCCGAAGCGGTGCCCGGGTCCGGGCATGGCGCGCAACGAGCAATGAACGAGCGATAAGCGAAAGCCCGCGATCCTGCAAGCCGCTTCCGTCGCGACGGGGCGTAATCATAACGGCACGCCAATCCATACTACTAAATTCCGTCGCATGCCTCTGGCTGAAACGCGGCTCGCCGGATGCATCGCGGATCGGGCGAAGTAACTTCACGAATTCTGGCAATGCGTATTTAAATCGCCCATTCTTTTTTGCGGGCGCAGAAGAGAGCACGCAATGTTCCGCCGCGCATAACGAGGACCATACAAGAACGATTTGGGCGACTGACATGGCCGGTTTTTCCCGTACCTCGCTCGTTCCGCTCATTGTTGCCTTCGGTGCTTTCGGGATCGTGACATCGCCGGGAATCGAAGCCGCCGAGGAAATCCAGAACGCCAACACGACGCAGGCCGCGCCGGTTCCGAGTTCGTTGCGACCCGTCTCGCAACAACAACTCGACGGCGCCGCGGGCGACAGCGCGTCCTGGCAGCACTCGAACGGATCGTACGCCGAAACGCGCTACGCGAGCGCGACGCAGATCAACACGTCGAACGTTGCGAAGCTCAAGCCCGCTTTCATCTTCCAGACTGCGGTGATGGAGTCGATGGAGACCGCGCCGATCGTCTCGAACGGCGTGATGTTCCTCACCACGTCCTACATCCATGTCTACGCGATCGACGCCGTGACCGGCAAGGAATTCTGGCATTACAAGGACAAGATGGGTCCGGTCACGACCTTCTGCTGCGGTCCGAACAATCGCGGCGTGGCGATTTCGGGCAACCGGCTTTTCATGGGCACGCTGGATTCGAAGCTCGTCGCGCTCGACGCGAAGACCGGCAACGTGTTGTGGTCGACGCAGATCGCCGATCCGGAGGAAGGCTATTCGGAGACGATGGCGCCCGTCGTCGTCGAAGACAAGGTGCTGATCGGCACGAACGGCGGCGAGTACGGCATACGCGGCTTCGTGAAGGCGTTCGACGCGAACTCCGAATCTGACGGACGCGGACATCGAGAATCTGGCGAACTACATCGCGAACCTGCAATAACGCACGAAGGCGCCGATAACGATGACAAAAACCCTTCGCTTGCTGGCTTTCACCGTGTCGCTGACGTGCGCGAGCGCGATCGCTGATGCGCAGCAGGATGCCTACACGCTCAACGAGCGCCTGCTTTTGGCCACGCGCGAAGGCGATCAGGCGGCGGTCACGCGCCTGCTCGACGCGGGCGTCGACGTGAACGCGGCCTATCGCAATCACCTGACGGCGCTGATGTGGGCGGCGGGCTACGATCAGGAAGCGACCGCGTCGATGCTGCTTGCACGCGGCGCGAAGCGCGATCTGCGCGACGATCGCGGCATGACGGCGAAGGATATCGCCGAGCAGACGCATTCGATGCGCGTCGTGGCGTTGCTGTCGAAAGGCTGAGTCTCACGCTCTCAGTATTCGCGATCCGAAGCGTTGCGCGCCGCCATCCGGGAAGAGCGTCGCGCCGACGCGCTGCGGATCGATGCCGAAGGTCTCGCCCGCCGCGCTCGCGATGACGGCATCGAGCCCGATCGTCGGCTTCAGATCGCGCGCCTGATACAGCGACGCCTTCGCGAGCCCCGGCCAGTCCGCGAGCACGCGCCCGCCCGCCACCGCGCCGCCGACGATCATCGCCGCCGAGGCGGTCCCGTGATCCGTGCCGCCCGTGCCGTTCGCCGCGGCGGTCCGGCCGAACTCGGTGGCGACGAGCACCGTGGTGTTCGACCAGTGAGCGCCCAGTCCGTCGCGCAGCGCGGCGAGCATCGTGTCGAGCGCCTTCAGTTGCGTGGCGAGGCGCGGATTCTGCGCGCTGTGGGTGTCCCAGCCGCCGGTTTCGATCATCGCGATGCGCGGTCCGTCGGGCCTCGCGAGAAACCCCGCCGCGAGCTTGCCGAGGCTCGCCGGGTCCTGACGCGCGCGCGCGTCGGCGGCGAGGCCGCGCGCCTGCATCGCGGCGTCCCAGAGCGGATGAAGCTGCGCATCGCCCGCATAGAGCTGCGACACGCGCGTGATCAGATCGTCGGGCGCCTGCGGCAATGACGACGGCGCGTACGACGTCACCTCGGCCGAGCCGCGCAGCGCGAGCGGCACGGTCGGCGCGAACGCGACAGCATCGGCGCGCGGTGACGGCAGCATCGACAGAAGCCGGTTCATCCAGCCGTCCTTTAGCCGATACGGCGCGTTGCCGCCGGTTTCGAGCACGTTCTGGCCGTCGAAGTGCGAACGCTCGCGATACGGCGACGCCACTGCGTGCACGAAGAGCGCCTCCTTGCCGGCATACATTTGCGCGACTTGTTGCATCGACGGATGCAGCGCGAATGTGCCGTCGAGCCGGGTCGCCGCCGATGCATCGATCGCGAGCGGGCCGCGCAGCGCCGCGTAAGCGGGATCGCCGTAAGGCACGACGATGTTCAGCCCGTCCGCCGCCCCGCGCTGAATCACGAAGACGAAGCGGCGGTCGGTTTCGGCGGAGGCGAACACGAGTTGCGGCGCGACGAGCATCGCGCCGGCGCTCGCGCCCGCGCACCATAGGAATCGGCGACGCGTCAGCATGGATTCATCTCCTCAGGAAATCGGGCGACACGAGCAGCAGCGCGAGCGCGGTCGGTGCGCTTTCCGCGCGGGCGACGGCGCTCGCGGTCGCTTCGGACAACGAGCCTGCGAGCAGTTGCGGGCCGAGCGCGCGGGCGTCGAGCGTGTCGCCGGCGGATTGACCGAAGCGGGACGCGAAGCGCTGGGCGAGCTCGACGCGGCGCACGAGCGCATCGGGCGCGGCCCAGCTCGCGGCGACGTCGTCGTAACCGGCGGGCGAGCCGGGTCGCCACACTTGCTGGCCGAGTTGCGTCATGAGCGGCGCGGCGCGCATGCCTTGCAGGTCGGTGCGGCCGAGCCCGCGCAGCGACGACACCGTCCAGTCCCACGGCGTCTTGAACTTGGCGGGCGCGCTTTGCCACGCTTCGGGTGCTTCGACGAGCGCGCGATACATCGAAGGCAGATCGCCGCCCGTATCGGCGAAAACGTTCGCGAGCCGGTCGACGAGCGCGGGCGGCGGCGCATCCGCGACGAAGTGGCGCGCGAGCTTGTCCGCCACATGACGCGCGGTCGCGCGCGACGCCGCCAGATCGTGCAGCACGGCGAGCGGCTGGGCTTCGTCCGCCTGCGCGTACTGCTTGCCCATCACGGTGCGCGTGCCCGGTTCGTGCAGACGCGGACGAAAGACGAACGCGCCGGGCGGCGTCGGATCATTCGGATTGCTTGCCGCGTTCGCCGTCATCGCGCCGAGACTCCAGCCGGTGAGGGCGCGCGCGAACTCGGTCACGTCGGCCTGCGTGTAGCCGCTGCGCACGCCGAGCGTATGCAGTTCCATGATCTCGCGCGCGAGGTTCTCGTTGAGGCCGCGCTTGTTGTCGGGATTTTTCATCGCGGCGCGCGCGGCCGCGGGACTGTCGGGGCCGACCGAGCGCGCCTGATCCAGAAAGATCTGCATCGCCGGATGCCGCTCGGCCGCGATCAGCATGTCCTCGAAGCGCCCGAGCACATGCGGGCGGATCGCCTCGTTCTCGAACGAGCCCGCGAGCATCGCGACGGGCGGCTTTTCGATCGACACGGCGAAATGGTTCGCCCAGAAATGCACGAGGCGTTCGATGAAAGGCGTGCTCGTCGTGAGCGCGCTCGTCACGCGCGCATCGACGGCATCGCGGTACGCGTCGCGAATCTGCTCGCCGTATTGCTTGCGCACGGCGGGCTTGTCGGCATCGCTCGCGTCGCGCAGTGCGCGCTGGCGCTCGGCGAAGCGTGCGGCCAGCGCGGCGCTCGAAGGCTGGCCGCCGAGCGCGGGCGGCACCGGCCGATACGCACTCCCGCGCGGGTCGGCTTGCTCGATGAGCCAGCCGCGCGGATCGGCGGGCAACGGCTCGCCGGGACGTGCGCCGAGCCCGAAGCGATTCACCGCGATGGCGGCAGGCGAAAGTTGCGGCGCGATGGCCATGACATGCTCCGGAATGCTCGATGCGGGTTAAACGTGCGCGGCCGGGAAATCCGTCGCTCTCATCGCTGTGGGCGCTCGTCGGGCGGCACGGCGCGCAGCGGACCGTAGCGCTCCATCGCGCCGACGAGCTTGAGCCGCTCGTCGGACGTGAGCGTCGACGCAAAGTCCGCGACCGTGCCTTCGATGCGCGCCCGCAAGGCGACATCGGCTTCGCGCGTGCGGGCGAGCGCATCGTCGAGCGCCTTGCGGTCGAAGTCTCGCGCCGCGAGGATATGCGCGAGATCGATGCGCCCGTCGCGCGCGTCGCGGATCAGCGGCAGGCTTTGGCGCCGCGTCTGCCGCAATGCGTCGCGCAGCTGGCGCTGGCGCTCGGCGGAGAGATCGGCGGCGGCGAAGCGAATGCCGCGTTGCTGCGCGGCGTCCGCGCGCTGATGCGCGAACAGGCGATAAGCGCCGCCGGCGATCGATCCGATCAGAAACACATTCAGCACGAGCGACACCGCCGCGAGCGTCTTCAGCGTGCGTGGACTCATTGATCGCTCCAGTCGGAAGGGGCGCCGCCGAAAGCCGTGCCCGAATAGGATTGCTCGAACCAGCCGCCGTGCGCGTTGTCGCCCGGCGCGGGCGCGGGTGCAAGCAGCGAAACCAGCAGCACGCCCGCCGCGACGCCCGCCGCGCCCGCGCCGACGAAGCCCACGCCCGAAAACCAGATGCGCGGGCGTCGCCAGAAGGCGCGGGCGGGATGCGTCGGCGCCGAATCGACGATGCGCCGCACGAGCGCCGGGCCCGGCGCGGCGACGGCGTGGGCGTCGAGCAGGCCGTCGAGCGCGCGGGCTTCGGCGAGCGCGGCGAGCGCCCCGGCGTCTTGCGCGTCGACGAGCGCGAGCGCCGCGTCGCGTTCGTGCGCGGGCCAGCGCGCCGGCGACGCGCCGTAGGCCTCGGTGATCTGGCGGAATCGTTCGGGTGTCATCGATCATCCTTCGGGGCGTCGAGCGCGGCTCTGAGATTGCGGCGCGCGCGGGCGAGCAGGCTTTCGAGCGCTTCTACACTGATGCCCATCAACGCCGCCGCTTCCGCGTTCGGCAATTCCTGGTAGTACTGCAGCACGAGCGCTTCGCGCTGGCGCGCGGGCAGCGTCGCGAGCGCCTTCTGAATCCGCTCGCTGGCGTGAGCCGCCGCGAGTCGCTCGTCGGGAAGCGGGGCGAGATCGGGCTGCTCGGGCAGTTCGTCGGACATCGTCGTCTCACGATGGCGGCGCAGGCGGTCATAGCACAGATTGAGCGTCACACGATGCAGCCACGTATCGAAGCGCGCCTCGCCGCGCCGCCATTTGGGCGCGATCTTCCAGATGCGCAGAAAGGCTTCCTGAGCCACGTCGTCGGCCTCGTCGCGATCGCCGAGCATACGCGACGCGAGCGCGACGATGCGCGGGAGCTTGCGCGCGACGATCTCGCGGACGGCCCCCGGTTCCCGATTGCCGACGCGGGCAACGAGCGCGGTATCCGGATCTTCTTCTTCGTTCAATGTGATGTCGGGTTTCGTGGCGCATGCCGGACTGCCCGGGCGACGGGCGCATTCTCGCTCTGGTCCGCATCCTCGGTAAACGGCGACCGGCCCGCGATGGTGGACCGGATGCGCCGGATGCACGACGCATCCGGCGAGCGACGCCCTCGGCATGATGGGCCACTTCGGTTCGACCGTGGCGCGGCGCGCGCTTACGCCCAGTGGCCTTCGACCCAGCGCCAGTTCGGCCCGTGCTGCACCCAGTGGCCCGGAATCCAGCGGTACCCTGCATGCACCGGACGCCAGTGGCCCGGCGCCCAGACATAGCCGCCGTGGCCGTAGCGCCAGTGACCCGGATCCCACGCATAGCCCGCGCGCGGCGGCGGCGGCGGCTCGACGCGCGGCGGCGGCGGCGCGGACGGCGCGACGATGATCGCCTGTGCGTTTGCAGGGCCGCTGTGCAACGCGGCGAACGAAACCGCGAGGACCGGCGCGAGCACGGCGGCCGAAAGCGCCGCGCGCAGCGGCGAATGTGTTTTTCTCATGATGTGTCCCGTCGATTCAGGTTGCGACGAGAACTTGAACGGGGTGACGGGCGCATTTCCGTCGCTGCGCGGATGCGGATTTTGTAACGAGGTTTTACGCCGATGTCTTCAGGCGAACGCATCGATGCCGTCGACGAGCCGTTTGGCGAGGCGCGGCTGCCGCAGCTGTTCTGTCCACCATTGCAGCGCGCGGCCTTCGTGATCGCCGCGCCACGCGACATACAGCACATTCGGTTCGCGCGGATCGGCGGTGTCTTTCTCGACGAGCTCGCCGCGCGCGAGCAGCGCCTGCACGCGATGCCGCGGCACCCAGCCCGTGCCGAGCCCCTGGCGCTGCGCGAGGATTTTCGCGCGCATCGTCGGCACGGCGAACGCGGCCTGGCCGCCGAGCACGCCGTAGGCACGCCCCGCCGAGCGCGAGGAATCCGCGACGACGACCGCCCGATGCGCTGCGATCTGCTCGCGCTTCAGCGGCCCGCTCACGTTCGCGAGCGGATGGCGCGGCGACACGGCGAATACCCATTGCATCACGCCGAGCTCGAACCAGCGCAGGCCGGGAATCGCGGGCGGCTCGTTGGTGGCGCCGACGATCAGATCCGCGCGGCCGTCGCGCAACGCTTCCCACGTGCCGCTCAGCACTTCGTGCGTGATGCGCAGCGCGACCCCGGAATCGAGCGCATCGAACGCCTGCACGACCGGCAGCAACGTCTCGAATTCGAGGATTTCGTCGCAGACGACCCATAGCCGGTCTTCCCAGCCGCTCGCGATCTGCTTCACGCGCTGCGCGAGCCGCGAGACGTCGAGCATCAGGCGCGACGCTTCGTCGGCGAGAAGATGCCCGGCGGGCGTCAGTTGCAATCGATAGCGCCGCCGGTCGAAGAGCAGCGCGTCGAAGCGCGTTTCCAGTTGCCGCGCGGCATGCGACACGGTGGACGGCGCCTTGTTGAGGCGCGCCGCCGCGCGCGACAGGCTGCCCGTTTCGCGGATTGCGTCGAGCAGCGCGAGTTCTTCCTCTGACAACATGTTCGACTCCATCGAACGAGTTCATCGTCCGGATCGTACGGCAAAAGCGCTGCGGCGGTCCAACATGAGGGTCATCGGACAAACCAAACCTTCGATGGAGCTGAACGATGAAACCCGTCCTGCATACCCTTCGCCGCGTCGCCGGCGTGCTTCTTGCCGCCGCCGCGCTGCAACCGGCCGCGCATGCCGCGAACGCGCCGCGCGCGCCGCAACCGGCCGCCGCCGCGAGCGCGATCCAGTCCCGCACGATCGATGCGAACGGCGTCGCGCTGCACTATCTGCAAGCCGGACATGGCGACGCGACGCCCGTCGTCCTGCTGCACGGCTACACGGAAACGAGCCGCATGTGGCAACCGCTGATGACGCGTCTCGCGGGCGAGCGCGTCGTGATCGCGCCCGACCTGCCGGGCGCGGGCGGCTCGGCGATGCCCGTTTCAGGCTACGACAAGAAAACGCTCGCGCAAGACATACACGCAATGGTGCGCGCGCTCGGCTATCGCAAGGTGAAGCTCGTCGGGCATGACATCGGATTGATGGTCGCGTATGCGTATGCGGCCCAATATCCCGACGAAGTCGAAAGCGTCGTGCTGATGGATGCGTTTCTGCCCGGCGTCGGCGACTGGCAGAAGGTCTGGCTGTTGCGCGACAAGTGGCATTTCAACTTCTACGGCGACACGCCGGAGAAGCTCGTGCGCGGTCGCGAGCGTATCTTCTTCGAGCACTTCTGGAACGACTTCGCCGCCGATGCCGCGCATTCGGTGAGCGAAGCCGATCGCCGCTACTATTCGGCGCAATACGCACGCGATGGCCGCATGCGCGCGGGCTTCGAATATTTCCACACGTTCACGCAGGACGCGGACGATTTCGCCGTCTTCGCAAAAACGCCGCTGCCGATGCCGATGCTCGTCCTCGCCGGGGAGCGCGCGTCGGGCACGTTCCTGATCGATCAGGCGAAACTCGTCGCGACGAACGTGCAGGGCGTGGTCGTCCCGGGCGCGGGTCACTGGCTGATGGAAGAAGCGCCGGATGCGACGATGGCGCAACTCGTGCGCTTCATCGACGCGCCTTCATCGAACTGACATGAAGCGATGCCGTGGCGCGGGCCTTGCGCGGCGGCATTCAAGGAGAATCGAAATGGGACTTCTCGTCGACGGAAAATGGCAGGACAAGTGGTACGACACTTCATCCACGGGCGGACGCTTCGTGCGAAAGGACGCTGCGTTTCGCAACTGGGTGACGCCGGACGGCGCGCCGGGACCGAGCGGAGCGGGCGGCTTCAAGGCCGAGGCAGGGCGCTATCACCTCTATGTGAGCCTCGCGTGCCCGTGGGCGCATCGCACGCTCATCATGCGCGCGCTGAAGGGGCTGGAAGGGATGATCGACGTATCGGTCGTGAACTGGCTGATGCTCGAAAACGGCTGGACCTTCGATGACGCTCCGGGCGTCGTGCCCGACAAGGTCAACGGCGCGCGCTATCTGCATCAGGTCTACACCGCCGCCGATCCGCATTATTCCGGCCGCGTGACCGTGCCGATTCTCTGGGACAAGCAGCGCGGGACGATCGTCAACAACGAATCGTCGGAAATCATCCGGATGCTGAACTCCGCGTTCGACGGCATCGGCGCGAAAGCGGGCGATTACTATCCGCGCGCGCTGCGCGACGAGATCGACGCGCTCAACGCGCGCATCTACGACGCGGTCAACAACGGCGTCTACAAGGCGGGCTTCGCGACGACGCAAGCCGCGTACGAGGAAGCGGTGACGCCGCTCTTCGACACGCTCGACTTCCTCGAAGCGCGCCTCGACACGCGCCGCTATCTCACGGGCGATGGATTCACCGAAGCCGACATCCGCCTCTTCACCACGCTCGTGCGATTTGACGCGGTGTATGTCGGCCACTTCAAATGCAACCTGCGGCGCATCGTGGATTATCCGAATCTCTCGAAGTTCACGCGCGAGATCTACCGGATGCCGGGCGTCGCCGCGACGGTGAACTTCGGGCACATCAAGCGGCATTACTACGAGAGCCATCGGACGATCAATCCGACGGGCATCGTGCCCGCCGGACCGCTGCTCGATTTCGATGCGGCTCAGTCGTATTGATACACGCCGCGCTTCGTCTTGCGGCCGAGCCGTCCCGCCGAGACGAGTTCGCGCAGGAGCGGGCAGGCGCGGTACTTCGAATCGCCGAAGTCCTTGAGGAACACGTCCATTACCGAGAGGCACACGTCGAGACCGATCAGGTCCGCGAGCGCGAGCGGTCCGATCGGATGATTGGCGCCGAGCTTCATGCCCGCGTCGATTTCCTCCGGGCTCGCGACGCCTTCATAGAGCACGAAGAACGCTTCGTTGATCATCGGCACGAGAATGCGGTTGACGACGAAGCCCGGCGAGTTGCGCACGCCGATCGGCGATTTGTCGAGCTTCTCGGTGAGCTCGCGCACGGCGGAGGCGGTCTCGTCGCTCGTCTGCACGCCGCGAATCACTTCGACGAGTTGCAGCAGCGGCACCGGATTGAAGAAATGCATGCCGATGAAGCGCTCGGGCGTGGCGAGCGTCGCGGCGAGCGCGGTGATGGAGATCGACGACGTGTTCGACGCGATGATCGCATCGGCGCGCGCCGCGCCCTCGATCTGTTTCAGGATGCGGTTCTTGAGCTCGGCGTTCTCGGTCGCGGCTTCGATCACGATGTCGGCTTCGGTGAGACGCGCGTAATCGGTCGACGTTTCGATGCGTTTCAATGCCGCATCGCGCGCCGATGCTTCCAGCTTGTCCTTTGACACGAGCCGCTCGAGGCTGCCCGTGAGGGTGGCGATGCCCTTCGCGAGCGCGGCGTCGGTGACGTCGATCAGCACGACCTTGAAGCCCGCGACGGCCGCGACCTGCGCGATGCCGTTGCCCATGGTTCCCGCACCGACGATGCCGACGGTCTGAATCTTCATGCTTTTGCTCCTCCTCAATCTGCGCCGGCGCGTGCGGCCGGCAAACCGGAAATGGTCGAAAGCGCGCGAGGCGCGTCCAGGGATCGATTCTAACCAGCGGCGCAGGCCGCGGCGTTACCCGAAAGCCGTCAAATCCTTCGGGGCGATGCCGTTTGCATGACAGAAAGCAGCATAACGGTCCCAGCCGCTCTTCCAGTTTTCGGCGGCGAGCACGCGGCCGTCGTCGTTCACGAAAAGCAGTTCGCCCTGAATGATATTGAGCGTGACGATGTCCGCGCCGCCGGCATCCGATGGCAGCGCCTCCGGCGTGTGGCTCGACCCCGCCGTCTCGTACACGATGCTGCCCGGCTCCGCGATCCAGTCGTGCTCCTGATATTTCCACCGCCCCGCGACCGTGTAGACGATCACGGTTCCCGTATGACGATGGCGCGGCATCTGGCCTTTCGCCGGCGCCTTCATGAGCGCGATGACCTCGCCGCGAATCGGGTCGAGCTTGAAATACTTGACGAGCACGCGCTCGCTGTACGGCGTGAACGGCACCCACGGCAGGTCGGCGTCGTTGAGGCATGTAGTCTGGATCTGTTCGAACAGCATGGTGTCGCCTCCTGGCATTCAGCAGTGCATTGTAAGCAGCGCGGCGCGCGACGAACATTGGCCGAACGGACGACCCCTGTCGTCCAAGCCGGATCGCGCGGTATCTGCTATCGTCCCGCCATGCCGACCATCATTACCGTTTCCAATCTGTCCAAGACCTACGGGTCGGGCTTCCGCGCGCTCCGGAACGTGAATCTGGAGATCCGGCGCGGTGAAATTTTCGCGCTGCTCGGGCCCAACGGGGCGGGCAAGACGACGTTGATCAGCACCGTTTGCGGCATTGTCAATCCGAGCGAGGGCAAAGTGACCGTCGCCGGTCACGATATCGTCTCGGACTATCGCGCCGCGCGCGCGATGATCGGCCTCGTGCCGCAGGAACTCACCACCGACGCCTTCGAAACCGTCTGGGCGACCGTATCGTTCAGCCGAGGTCTCTTCGGCCGGCCGAAGAATCCGGCGTACGTCGAGAAGGTGCTGAAATCCCTCTCGCTCTGGGCCAAGAAGGACAACAAGATCATGACGCTCTCGGGCGGCATGAAACGGCGCGTGCTGATCGCGAAGGCGCTCGCGCACGAGCCCGAGATTCTCTTTCTCGACGAGCCCACCGCGGGCGTCGACGTCGAACTGCGCCGCGACATGTGGAACCTCGTGCGCGAGTTGCAGTCCGGCGGCGTGACCATCATCCTGACGACGCATTACATCGAGGAAGCGGAGGAGATGGCAGACCGCATCGGCGTCATCAATCACGGCGAGATCGTGCTCGTCGAGGAAAAGCACGAGTTGATGCGCAAGCTCGGGCAGAAGAAGCTCACGCTGCAGCTCGAGCATCCGCTCGCGGAAGTTCCCGCGCCGCTCGAGCCTTACGGCCTCGCGCGCTCGGCGGACGGCGGCGAGCTCACCTACACGTATGACGCGCACGACGAGCCGGGCCGCATCATCGCGCTGTTGCGCCACGTCGACGAAGCCGGCGTGCGTTTCAAGGATCTGCAAACGACGCAAAGCTCGCTCGAAGACATCTTCGTGAGCCTCGTCAGGGAAGCCAAATGAATCTATACGCCGTTCGCGCGATCTATCGTTTCGAGATGGCGCGCGCCGGGCGCACGCTGATGCAGAGCATCGTGTCGCCCGTCATTTCCACGTCGCTGTATTTCGTCGTGTTCGGCGCGGCCATCGGCTCGCGCATTCCGGAAGTCGACGGCATCAGCTACGGCGCGTTCATCGTGCCGGGCCTCGTGATGTTGTCGCTGCTCACGCAGAGCATCGCGAATGCGTCGTTCGGCATCTATTTCCCTAAGTTCACGGGCACGATCTACGAACTGTTGTCCGCGCCGGTGTCGTACTTCGAGCTCGTCGTGAGCTACGTGGGCGCGGCCGCGACCAAATCCGTCATCCTCGGCCTGATCATTCTTCTGACCGCGCGCCTGTTCGTGCCGCTGAGAATCGATCACCCCGTCTGGATGATCGTCTTCCTGCTGCTCACGTCGGTGACGTTCAGTCTGCTCGGGTTCATCATCGGCATCTGGGCGGACGGCTTCGAGAAACTGCAGATCATTCCACTGCTGATTGTCACGCCGCTCACGTTTCTCGGCGGCAGCTTCTATTCGATCAATATCCTGCCGCCGTTCTGGAAGACCGTCGCGCTGTTCAATCCGGTCGTCTATCTGATCAGCGGCTTCCGGTGGAGCTTCTACGGACTCGCCGATGTCCAGGTCGGCGTGAGTTTCGGCATGACGCTGGTGTTTCTGGCGGTATTCATCGGGATCGTCGCGTGGATCTTCAAGACCGGATACCGACTCAAATCGTAGCGTCGCCCGATGGCGCGGATAAGGACATGAGAGCGTTCAGCGGATGAAAATCATGAAACGCACGAAGCGCAATTTGCTCGGTGCGATGGCCGCTGCGTTCGCGGGCGGCGCGGGCCATCCGGCGCCCGCCAGATCGTACGAGATCGACCACAGCAGCGCCGACTGGCGCCGCCGTCTGTCCTCCGAGCAATTCCGCGTGCTCAGGCGCGGCGGCACCGAGCCGCCGTTCGCGAGTCCGCTGCTCAAGGAGCGCCGTGACGGCACATACGCGTGCGCGGGATGTGGGCTCGCGCTGTTCTCGTCGGCGACGAAATTCGACAGCGGCACCGGCTGGCCGAGCTTCTGGAAGCCCGTCGATGGCGCGGTCGCGATGCACGCGGACGCGACCGGCCACATGCGCAACGAGGTGCATTGCCGGCGCTGCGGCGGGCATCTCGGTCACGTCTTCGACGATGGCCCGAAGCCCACCGGCCTGCGCTACTGCATGAACGGCGCGGCGCTCGACTTTCTGCACGACGAAGCCTGACATCGCGCACTCAACCACCATTTTCGCGACCGTCCCATGAACGCACCCGAACTCAAGCTCGATCCCGCGAAAACGGCGCTCGTGCTGATCGATTTGCAGGCAGGAATCGCCGCCTTGCCCGTGCAGCCTCACGATGCCGCGAGCGTGCTCGCCAACGCGCGTGCGCTCGCCGATCGCTTTCGGGCGCTGGGCGCTCCGGTCGTGCTCGTCAAGGTGGCGTTTCCGAACGCCCCCGGCGGGCTGCGCCCGGTCACCGACGCGGGTCAGGCGCAGGAAGCGCCGGAGCCTGCGGGCTGGAGCGAGCTATGCGCGGAGTTGGGCATGCAGGCGTCGGACATCGTCGTCATCAAGCGGCAGTGGGGCGCGTTCTACAACACGGATCTCGATTCGCATTTGCGCCGGCGCGGCGTCGGCACGATCGTGCTGGGCGGCATCGCGACGGCGATCGGCGTGGATTCGACCGCGCGCGGCGCGCATGAGCGCGGCTATCAGCAGGTTTTCGTCGAGGACGCGATGAGCGATCTGAACGCCGACACGCACGAATCGACCTGCCGTTACATCTTTCCGCGCATCGGCCGGGTCCGTTCGACGCAGCAGGTGCTGGCGGCGCTGGCATAGCGGCGCGCGTCGCCTATCCTGTAGCGTACGTCCGATATCGACGGACGCCAGAGGTGCGGTGATGGCGGACATTCCGAAAGTTGCGATCGCGTGTCAGGGCGGCGGCAGCCATGCGGCGTTCGCCGCGGGCGTGTTCGACCGGCTGCTGAGCGGTGAATTCATCAACCGGTTCGAACTCGTGGCGCTGTCCGGAACATCGGGCGGCGCGATGTGCAGCGCGCTCGTCTGGGCCGGCCTGCTCCTGGGCGGCCCGCCCGACGCGAGGCGTCGCCTCGCCGGCTTCTGGAAGGATCTGGAAGCGCGCGACGGGCCGGATATCGTCGCCAATGCGATCGGCACGTGGTACGCGCGGCTGCCGATCAATGCCGAAATCAGCCCGTATCTCTATCCGCCGGTCGCGGAGGAGCGCCTGCGCGAACTGCTAGGGGAGCATCTGCCGTTCGCGTCGCTGCCGGCCGATCCGAAGCGGCGCGCGCAGCCCACGCTCCTCGTCGGCGCGACCGACGTGCGCACCGGCGATCGCGTGATTTTTCCCGGCGACACGCTGAATCAGGATCAACTGGTCGCATCGGCCGCGGTGCCGCCGCTGTATCGCGCGGTCGCGGCCGATGGCCGCATGTGCTGGGACGGACTCTTCAGCAGCAATCCCCCGGTGCGCGAGTTCACCGACTTCGCGCTCGACCTGCGGCCCGACGAGATCTGGGTCGTGCAGATCAATCCACAATATCGTCGCGAACTGCCCGAATCGATGAACGAGATCATCGACCGGCGCAACGAGCTTTCCGGCAATCTCGCGTTGGGGCAGGAGCTTTACTTCACGACGCGCGTGAACGAGTGGCTCGCGGCGGACACATCGCTCGCGAAGCGCTACAAGCCGATCAAGGTTCGCGTCGTGCAGATGCACCTCGATGCAAAGGACTATCCCGGGCCGCTCGATTATGCGTCGAAACTCGATCGCAATCCGGCGCTGATTCACGCGCTGATCCGCAAGGGGCGGGAGCGCGCGGAATGGTTTTTCGATGAGCGTTCGGACTGGCCGAGGGAAGGCACGGCGCCGCACAAGAGCGTTTATACGTCGATGCCGGCGGCGGTATCGGGAAAGCCGTAGCGTCGTCGCAGATGAGTTCGCGCGAATAGCATCGTGCCGTTTGACACAAAATTTCGCGATCCGCCGTACATGGATCGGTCGATCGACGGCAAAATCGGCCGCGGGAGTTGTAAAGGGCGGATGCAGACGCAAACGATTGCGCGCGGCGCCGGCAACCCCCGCGACAAAGGAAATGGCTATGAAAACAAGAAAGCTCGGAATGGTGGTTGCGGCTTCGTTGATTGCGGTGGGCGATGGGTCTGCGATGGCGCAGCGGGCTCCATTGCATATCGAAGGTCGCATGCTCGTGCAGGTCATCGGCGAAGTGAAGGCGGTCGACGTCGCTGCGCATCGTGTCACGGTGGTGGATGCGCAGGGGAACGAGAGGCAACTCAACGTGAGTTCCGGGATGCATGATCTCGACAAGTTGCCGCTCGGCACTCGCGTCAAGAGCGGCGCGCTGCAACCCGTCACCCTGACGCCGGTGAGACAAGCGAAGCTGCAGGAGGCGCTTCCCGGCGACAAGCGCTTCGTGGCGCGAGTGACGAGCATCGACGCTGCGTCGGGCGTGGTCATGCTGAAGGATGCGGACGGCCTGCCGATCGAGGTGCGCACGCGCAATTCGGGCGAAGCAGGCGCGCTCTCGAACGGAGAAACGGTCAGAGTCGACGTCGTGAGCGATCGCTCGAGCACTTCGCCAAAAAAACATTGAGCGGCGCGCCCCTTTAGGAAATCTCTTGTGGCTTAAGTTTTCCCGCGCCCGTATGTTTAATTACTCACTGGCGGGGCCCCGCCCGCCAGTCGGGAGCGCCCGTTCATCCCCGTGTTCGTGCGCTGCGCTTGTCCCCGAGCGCTGGACGTGCTGCGTTGATACGCAGCACGTCCTTTTTTTCATGCAGACGCCGACGCGACCAGTCGAACCAAGGTGATCTCTGATGGCGCGCCCAGCCGTTTGGGCGGTCCCCAATAGCCGGTGCCCCGGCTCGTATAGACCCAAAGTCCGTTGAACTTCACGAGTCCGGCGACGAACGGCTGCTGCAGGCGCACGAAGAAATTCCACGGCAGAAACTGACCGCCATGCGTGTGACCTGAAAGCTGCAGCGTAAAGCCTGCTTCGGCGGCGGCCGTCGCGCTGCGCGGCTGGTGCGCGAGCAGGACGCGCACGCCGGCATCGTCGGGCGCGCCGCTGATCGCCTTCGCGGGATCGCTGCGATGCGCCGGATCGAAACTGCCTGCACTGAAGTCGGTGACGCCCGCGACCACGGCCTGCGCGCCGTCGTGATTCAGGACGACATGCTGATTGAGCAGCACGGTCAGCCCTAGGCGTCGGAATTCGGCGATCCACTTGTCGGCGCCGGAATAGTACTCGTGGTTCCCGGTGACGAGAAAAGCGCCATGCCGCGCGCTGAGGCTCGCGAGCGGGCGCGTGTGTTCGGCGAGATTCGGCACGGTGCCGTCGACGACATCGCCCGTCACGGCGATCAGATCCGGCTCGAGCCCATTGACGGCCGCGACGATCCGCTCCACATAGTGGCGCTTGATCGTCGGCCCGACGTGGATGTCACTGATCTGCGCGATCGTGAAGCCATCGAGCGCGGCCGGCAGATTATCGATAGGCACGTCCACGCTCACGACCGGCGCGCGCCGCCGCGCGTTGTAGAAACCGATCGCGGAGAAGAGCACGGCGAGGATCGGCACGACTAGCGCGCTATACGCGACCAGCACCGGCGAGCCGATCGGCCCGCCGCGCATCCAGTCGACGAGATGCACGAAGAACAGCAACACGTCGCGCGCAAAGGTCAGAAGCAGGAGCGACGAGAAAAACCCCAGCGCGGTGAGCCCGAACCAGGCGAGGCGGTCGGCGAGCGACTGCGGTTCGATCTGTCGCGCCGCCATGCCGAGCGGAATGACGATGACCGATGCCGCGAGCAGGATCGCCGCCAATACCTTGAGCGGCAGGCCGACGGGCGCGTCCGGAATGAGCCGCACGCCGACATAGATGTGAAACAGAACGCCGATGCCGATGAAGCGGAGAAAGAATGCCGAGCGTCGCATAGCGCTCCTGGAGGGATCGAAGAAGCGGCAAGGAGACGGGCGGCGCGCGCCCGTGCCGGATATGGCGCCGATTTTACCGGTTAGACGCCGGTCATGCCTTCGATGGCGCGCGGCGATGAAGGAGGGCCGATCGAAATTTATCGTCAGAAAGACGCGGGCGCGACGCGGGCGAGCCATAGGCGGACTGACCGGCACGAGGCGTCAAAAGAAAAAGCCTCGGCGTTCGCGGCGCCGAGGCTTCTGCATTGCACGCGCGATCACGCGCGTTCAGACGGCCATGCAGAGATACTTGATGACGACATAGTCGTCGATTCCGTAATGCGAGCCTTCGCGCCCGAGCCCTGATTGCTTGACGCCGCCGAACGGCGCCACTTCGTTCGAGATCAGGCCGGTGTTGATGCCCACCATGCCGTACTCGAGCGCTTCGGCCACGCGCCAGATGCGGCCGATGTCGCGGCTGTAGAAGTACGCGGCGAGACCGAACTCGGTGTCGTTGGCGAGGTGCACGACTTCATCGTCGGATGCGAACTTGAAGATCGGCGCGAGCGGGCCGAAGGTTTCTTCCTTCGCGACCTTCATGTCGGGCGTGACGCCCGTCAGCACGGTCGGCTCGAAGAAGCCGTGGCCGAGCGCGTGACGCTTGCCGCCCGAAGCGAGCGCCGCGCCTTTGGCGAGCGCGTCTTCGATATGCGACTCGACCTTCTGCACGGCTGCTTCGTTGATCAGCGGCCCGAGCGCCACGCCGCTTTCGGTGCCGCGCCCGACCTTGAGCTTGCCGACCGCCGCCGCCAGCTTTTGCGCGAACGCATCGTAGACGCGCTCGTGCACGTAGAAACGGTTCGTGCACACGCAAGTCTGTCCGCTATTGCGATACTTCGATGCGATCGCGCCTTCAACGGCCGAGTCGAGATCGGCGTCGTCGAACACGATGAACGGTGCGTTGCCGCCGAGTTCCAGCGTCACCTTCTTGACGGTCGGCGCGCTTTGCGCCATCAGCAGACGGCCGACGGCGGTGGAACCGGTGAACGACAGCTTGCGCACGATCGGATTGCCCGTCATTTCGCCGCCGATCGCTTTCGGGTCGCCGGTGAGGATGCTGAGGACGCCCTTGGGCAGGCCCGCGCGCTCCGCGAGCACGGCGAGCGCGAACGCGGAGAAGGGTGTGGCTTCGGCGGGCTTCACGACGATCGGGCAGCCGGCCGCGAGCGCCGGTCCGACCTTGCGCGTGATCATTGCGGCGGGGAAGTTCCACGGCGTGATCGCGGCGCACACGCCGATCGGTTCCTTCGTCACGACGATGCGCTTGTCGGCGGCGGGTGTCGCGAGCGTATCGCCGGCGACGCGCTTGCCTTCCTCCGCGAACCATTCGATGAAGGAGGCCGCGTAGGTGATTTCGCCCTTCGCTTCGGCGAGCGGCTTGCCTTGCTCGGTCGTGAGGATGAGCGCGAGATCGTCTGCGTTCGCCATCATCAGGTCGAACCAGCGGCGCAGGATGATTGCGCGTTCCTTCGCGGTTTTCTTGCGCCATGCCGGCCAGGCAGCGTTGGCGGCGTTGACGGCGCGGCGCGTTTCGCTCGTGCCCATCTTCGGCACTGCGCCGAGGGATTCGCCTGTTGCCGGGTTGACGACGTCGAAGGTCTCGCCGTTGTCGGCTTGCTGCCATTCACCGTCGATGTAGGCATCGTGACGCAGGAGCGTCGGGTCCTTCAGGTGGTCTTTCAAGCTCATTTCTCTGCGAGTCCTGGTTGGGTTTGGGGGCGCTTTTGGGTTGCTTGTCGGCGGATCCCGATTTTTTAGTGGTCTATTGGCGTTGCCCCTGTGCGGGGCGGCAGTCACTTTCTTTGCTGCTGCAAAGAAAGTAACCAAAGAAAGCAGCTTCTCCCATCCAAAGTACTTCACACCGGCCGCGGCACAGGCGATTGGCCTAATGGTCCGCCCGTAGCGAGTGCCCCCGCAAGCAGAACAGGGCTTGGATAGCGCACGGTCTGTCCCATCGCACCACACAAACAACTGGTACGGCACAAGACTGCTCCGGCCCACTTCGTGGCCGATGGGTTAATCGGGTCTGCGCGTGCTTCTTTGCTAACACTTCCATCTCACTGCAATTGCAAACCGATGGTTTCCCTTGTGGGCCCGGCGGCAGCGCGTAGCGCTGTGCCGAAGCTGTTTCGTGCTGAACCAGCGTCCTCAAGGTACTGGCTCGTCAGACCGTGCGCGATCCAAGCTGTGTTCTGCTTGTGAGGGCACTCGCTACAGGCGGACCATTAGGCCAATCGCCTGTGCCGGGGCCGGTGTGAGGTACTTTGGATGGGGATAGCTGCTTTCTTTGGTTACTTTCTTTGCAGCAGCAAAGAAAGTGACTGCCGCCCCGCACAGGGGCAGTGCTAATAGACCACCACGAATACGGGATCCGGCAACAAACCCCAAAGCACCCAAAACAAACAACACCACACGAGGCACGAGAAAAAACACCGCGCCTCGCGAAGAGAGAACAACTACAAATCAGGCAGCAACGCCCACAGTCTCCGTCAGCACATCTTCGAGAATAGCCAAAGCCTCATCGAAAACCTGCTCCTGAATGGTGAGCGGAAACAGGAACCGAACAACGTTCGAATAAACCCCACACACGAGCAGCAGCAAACCGCGCTCCAGTGCCCGCGTCTGCACGCGCTTGGCGAAGGCCGCATCCGCATCGTGCGAACCGGGCTTGCAAAACTCGACGGCGATCATCGCGCCAGGACCGCGCACATCGGCGATTTGGGGCACGTCGCCCTTGAGCGCTTCGAGCTTCGCCTTGAGCTTGTCACCGAACACGGTCGCGCGCTCGCAGAGCTTTTCATCGTCGATGATGTCGAGCACCGCATGCGCCGCCGCCACCGCGAGCGGATTGCCCGCATACGTGCCGCCGAGCCCGCCGGGCGCGGCCGCGTCCATGACCTCCGCGCGTCCGACGACGCCCGAGAGCGGCATGCCGCCCGCGAGCGACTTCGCGATCGTCATCAGGTCGGGCACGACGTCGTAGTGCTCCATCGCGAAAAGCTTGCCGGTGCGCGCGAAGCCGGTCTGCACTTCATCGGCGATGAGCAGGATGCCGTGCTCGTCGCAGATCTTGCGCAGGCCGCGCACGAAGTCCGCCGGCGCGGGATTGAAGCCGCCTTCGCCCTGCACCGGTTCGAAGATGATCGCGGCGACGCGCGTCGCCTCGATGTCCGCCTTGAACAGATGCTCGATCGCGCGCAGTGAATCCGCAACCGACACGCCGTGCAGCGGATTCGGGAACGGCGCGTGATAAACGTCCGACGGGAACGGCCCGAAGCCGATCTTGTACGGCGCGACCTTGCCGGTGAGCGCCATGCCCATCAGCGTGCGGCCGTGAAAGCCGCCCGTGAACGCGATCACGCCCGGCCGGCCCGTCGCGGCGCGCGCGATCTTCACCGCGTTCTCGACGGCCTCCGCACCGGTCGTGAAAAACGCGGTCTTCTTCGCGTGCGAGCCCGGCGCGCGGGCGCTGATCTTTTCCGCGAGCGACACATACGACTCGTACGGCACGATCTGATACGCGGTGTGCGTGAAGCAGTCGAGCTGCGCGCGGATCGCCTCGACGATCTTCGGATGGCGATGCCCCGTGTTGCACACCGCGATGCCCGCCGCGAAATCGATGAAGCGGCGGCCCTCGACGTCCCACAATTCCGCGTTTTCGGCGCGCGCCGCGTAAAAATCGCACATCACGCCGACGCCGCGCGGGGTCGCGGCGTTCTTGCGGGCTTGCAGATCGGCGTTCTTGAGGGTCGTGCTCACAGATATCTCCTTCGCGCGAGAGCGCATGTCGGTGGTGGCCGCATCGGCCGACTGAATTTAGAGTCGACTATAGTAAGATTTGGCCCTTAAGTTCAGAGCCATTTCAATAAATCTATAGGAGCCAATTCGATGTCGACGCGTGCAAGCGTGCTTTCCGACTGGCTGGCGCAGCGCATCGACCGCACGAACGGCCAGCCGATCTATCGTCAATTGCACCGGCTCTTGCAGCAGGCGATCCTCACGCGCGAGCTCGCGGCGGGGGCGAAAGTGCCGTCGTCGCGGCTGCTCGCGGCGGAACTGGGCGTCGGGCGCAACACGGTGACGCAGGTCTACGAGCAGCTCGCGCTGGAAGGCTACGTGTCGTCGGCGACGGGGCGTGGCACCTTCGTCGCGGACAGCACGCCCGACGAGATCGTTTTCGACGATGCGCCGCCCGCGGCCATCGCGCCATCCGATACGCATTCGACGCTTTCCACGCGCGGCGCGCGCCTCATTTCGGCCGCGGGCGTCTCGAAGCGTCAGGGCGGCGCGTTCATGCCGGGCGTGCCGGACGTGTCGCGGTTTCCGTCGCGCGTATGGAACCGGCTGCAGGCGAAATACTGGCGCAAGCCGCTGCCCGATCTGCTCACGTACGCGCCCGGCGGCGGCCACGCGGGGCTGCGCCACGCGCTCGCGCACTATCTGCGCACGTCGCGCTCGGTGCGCTGCACGCCGGAGCAGATCGTCGTGACGACGGGCATTCATCAATCGATCGACCTCGCCGCGCGGCTGCTCGCCGATCCGGGCGACACGATCTGGACCGAAGATCCGTGCTACTGGGGCGTGCGCAGCGTGTTGCAGGTGTCGGGGCTCGATCTGAAGGCGATTCCCGTCGACGCGGAAGGCATCGCGCCGACGCCCGCCGATCTCGCTTCGCCGCCGAAGCTGATGCTCGTCACGCCGTCGCATCAATATCCGCTCGGCATGGTGATGAGCCTCGCGCGGCGGCGCATGCTGCTCGAATATGCGCGCCAACATCGCTGCTGGATCATCGAGGACGATTACGACAGCGAGTTTCGCTACGGCAGCCGCCCGCTCGCATCGCTGCAGGGCATGGACACGGCCGGGCAGGTGATCTATGTCGGCAGCTTCGGCAAGACGCTGTTTCCGGGACTGCGCATCGGTTATGTCGTGGTGCCGGAGGCGCTCGCGGAGAGCTTCGCCACGGCGAGCGCCGAGCTGTATCGCGAGGGGCAGCTATTGCAGCAGGCGGTGCTCGCGGAATTCATCGAGCAGGGCCATTTCACGTCGCATATCCGGCGGATGCGCGCGCTCTACGGCCAGCGCCGCGACGCGATGCTCGCGACCATCGCCGGGCGCTACGGCGACACGCTCGCCATCGTCGGCGGCGATGCCGGGCTGCATCTGGTGCTGAAACTGCCCAGCCATGTCGACGACCGCGCGCTCGCCGCCGCCGCGCTCGCGCAAGACATCGTCGTGCGGCCGTTGTCGGGGTATTACGCGGTGAGGCCCGATGCGGAATCGGGATTGCTGATCGGCTATGCATGCGTGCCGGACGAGGAGATCGCGCCGGCTTTCGCAAGACTCGCCGGCGTCATCGACCGGTTTCTGCGCTGAAAGTGGCCGAAACTTCACGATTTGCTTACTGCCGTCGAAAAAATCTCGCGCAAGAACTGGCACGCGGCGCGCATGTGGAGGATGATGTGCGCCGTTTTCCGTCTTTCAGCAAGGGCTTTTCCATGACGACTTCGTCCGACCAACACTACACCGTCATCGCCGATCTCTCCGACGACGCGCCGTCGCTGCGCGAGATTCGCCACGATATTCATCGTCATCCGGAGCTTTCGTACGAGGAGACGCGCACCGCGGCGCTCGTCGCCGAACGGCTGGAAGAGTGGGGCTGGCAGGTGACGCGCGGCGTGGGCGGCACGGGTGTCGTCGGCACGTTGAAGGCGGGCGACGGCGCGAAGCGCATCGGCCTGCGCGCCGACATGGATGCGCTGCCGATCATCGAGCAGAGCGGCAAGCCCTACGCGAGCGAGACGCACGGCAAGATGCACGCGTGCGGCCACGACGGCCACACGACGATGCTGCTGGGCGCCGCGCGCCATCTCGCGCGCACGCGGCGCTTCAACGGCACGGTGCATCTGTACTTCCAGCCGGCGGAGGAGCACGGCGTCCCGAGCGGCGCGCAAAAGATGATCGAGGAGGGTCTCTTCGAGCGCTTCCATTGCGATGCCGTGTTCGGCGTGCACAACCATCCGGGCGCGCAGCCCGGCACGTTCCTGTTCCGCAAGGGGCCGTTCATGGCGGCGGGCGATCAGGTTTCGATCGTGATCGAGGGCGTCGGCGGCCACGCGGCACGGCCGCATCTGTCCGTCGACCCGGTCGTCGTGACGGCGAGTATCGTGATGGCGCTGCAGACGGTCGTCGCGCGCAACGTCGATCCGGCGCAGCCGGCCGTCGTCACCGTCGGCTCGATGCACGCGGGCACGGTGAACAACGTCATCCCGAATCGCGCAACGCTCGAACTGTCCGTGCGCTCGTTCGATCCGCAAGTGCGCGAGTTGCTGAAGCGCCGCATCAAGGATCTGGTCGAGTCGCAGGCCGCGAGCTACGGCGCGACGGCGACGGTGAAGTATCTGGAAGGCTATCCGGTCGTCGTGAATTCGGACGCCGAGACGGAGTTCGCGATTCAGGTCGCGCGCGAGCTGGTCGGCGAGCAGAACGTCGTCGCGCACGCGGATTTGCTCATGGGCAGCGAGGATTTCGCGTTCATGCTGCAGAAGCGGCCGGGTTCGTTCCTGCGCATCGGCAACGGCGCGGGCGAGGACGGCTGCATGGTCCACAACCCGCATTACGACTTCAACGACAAGAATCTGCCGGTCGGCGCGGCTTACTGGGCGCGGCTGGTGGAGCGTTATCTGGCGTCGTGACAGAAAACGCTCCACGCGCGGGGCGTCACGCCGGCAGCCTGAAACTCCCGATCGCCTCGCGCAGCACATCCACCTGATCCTTCAGCGAATGCGCGGCGGCGGCCGCTTCCTCGACCAGCGCGGCGTTCTGCTGCGTCACCTGATCCATCTCGACGACCGCGCGATTCACCTGCTCGATGCCCGCGCTCTGCTCGCGCGACGCGTGGCTGATCTCGTCGAGAATCTCGTTCACGCGGCGCACCGACTGCACGATCTCGGTCATCGTCGCGCCCGCGTTCGTCACGAGCGACGCGCCTTGCTCCACCGTTTGCGTCGACGTCTCGATGAGCGCCTTGATCTCCTTCGCCGCCGTCGCCGAGCGCTGCGCGAGGCTGCGCACTTCGGCGGCGACGACCGCAAAGCCGCGTCCCTGTTCGCCGGCGCGCGCCGCTTCGACGGCCGCGTTGAGCGCGAGAATGTTGGTCTGGAACGCGATGCCGTCGATCACGCCGATGATGTCGCCGATCTGCTGCGAGCTCGCGGTGATGCGCGTCATCGTGTCGATCACGTCGTCGACGACGCCGCTGCCGCGCGTCGCCACGTCCGCCGCCTGCTCGGCGAGACGCGCGGCCTGCGCCGCGCTTTCCGCGTTGTTCTTCACGTTGGCGGTCATCTGATCCATACTCGACGCGGTCTGCACGAGTGCCGCGGCCTGCTCCTCGGTGCGCTGAGACAGATCGGTATTGCCCGCCGCGATCTCCGATGCGCCGACGTTGATGTTGTCCGTGCCGCTGCGCACGCGCGAAACCGTCTCGACGAGTCCGCGCTGCATCGTGCTGAGCGCGTGCAAGAGGCTCGTCGTGTCGTTCGGATGCACGTCGACGGCGCCCGTCAGATCGCCGCGCGCGATGCGATGCGCCGCGCCGACCGCCAGCTCCAGCTCGCCGCCCAGATTGCGCCTGATGCTGGAGAGAACGACGAGCATCGCGGCCGTCGCGATGCCGCCGAGCACCGCCGTGATCGCGAGCCAGCGCAGCGCGCTCGCCCAGAACGCGCTCTGCACGTCGTCCATGTACATGCCGGTGACGAGATACCAGTCCCACTGCGCGAAGCGCTGCGAGTAGGAGAGCTTGCCGACCGGCTTGTCGCTGCCAGGCTTCGGCCACAGATAGCTGACGAACCCGCCGCCGGGCTGATCGCCTGCCTTGACGATGTCGACGAACAGGTGATTGCCCGCCGGATCGGTATAGGACGACAGATCCTGGCCGTTCATGGCGGCCTTGATCGGATGCATCACCATTTTCGGATGCGAATCGTTGATCGAAAGATAGCCGTCCGTGCCGTAGCGGATCGCGCCGACCACGTCGAGCGCGCGCTTCTTCGCTTCCTCTTCGGTGAGCGTCTTGTTCGCGGCGAGCGCCGCGTAGTGCGCCGTGACCGCGTACGCCTCGTTGACGAGGGTCTTCAGTTGCTCCTTGCGGTCGTCGATCATCGACGTCCGGTTTTGCCACGCCCCGATGATCCCGATTGCGATCAAGCCGATCCACAGCACGGCGATCAGCGAGCCGAGCTTTCTGTTCAACGTCATTCTGTTCATGTTGCGCCCGTCGCCCCTTTGCGTTGTCGTTGCGACGGCGCATGCCGCCGCATGCCCGCTTTACGGCAGGCAGCGGCGGCGGATGTAGGGCGGGGAATCCCGTAGGAGAGGCGCCGGGTCAGAGTCGCCGGATCGGGTCCTTGTCCGGCGGTGCGTCGGGATGCTGCGGCTCCTCCGGCCGATGACCCGGCGAAGGCGGCGTGAGCGGATCGGCTTCGGGATCGCGGTTCGGGTCCGCGACGGGATCCGGAACGGGACTGGTCTGCAGGTCGAATTTCATGATGTACCCCGAAAGGTGGTGCGGCGCTAGGCGGACTCGTGCGCCGCCGGCATGTGCAGCGTGAACGGCTGGCCCGGATGCGCGTCGCCGGTGTTCGAGAGCGCGGCGCGGGCGCGCGCGGCGATCGCATCGCTGCCAGTATCGCGCGGTTGCTCGTCGAGCACGATATGCGGCGTGCCGAGCGCGCGGGCCGCGGCGACGGGCGAGGACGCTTCGGCGTCGTCGGACAGGAGCAGGCGCGCGTTGGCGATCAGGCGCGCAAGCGCATCCGGCGCGACGGCGCCCGCGAGAAAGAGCGCAGCCGTCTGCATCGCGCCGAGAACGCCGGCGGTGCGCTCGGGATCGGGCGCGTCGCCGACGATGGCGATCTGCCAGCCCTCGGCGGCGAGCTGGTCGGCGACATCGGCATAACGTTCGGCGGGCCAGGCGGGCGCGGCATGATGGCTGCCCGGATGGATCAGTACCAGGCGGTCGCGCTCGATGCCGTGGAATGCGGCGAGTTCATCGTAATCGTCGCTCCGGGCGCGCTCGGCGGCGGGCGCAACGGCGTCCGCGCACGGCATCGCGCCCGGCGCGTCGGGGACGAGAGCGGTCGTGAGGTTGTTGTTCGACGTGGAAAGCAGCTTGGCTCGCATCTTGGCTCCTGCAAGTGGCGTGGCCTCGTTCGATGTTCGCAAATTCGCCCGGGGCCGGCGCTTGGCAAGCACCCGCCATGCCCGGGGCGTTTTTGGCGCGCCGTGCCCGAAAGCGCGCGCCGCGGACACAGATTGCGTCCTGGAATCGTGACAGTCTGAGCGCCGGTTGCAGCATCTGTCACGTATTGAAGGAGGCGCCGCGGCGCTCGTCAAGGCGTGAGATTTGCAGCGCCGATGTAAAAAAGCCGCCGCCTCGCGAGGACGAGGCGGCGGCCTGGATCGGCTTGCGCGGCGCGCGGGGTTTCAAGCGTTGCCGTCGTCGGCGGGCAGCGTCTTGGGCGTGAAGGCTTCGGCGCGGCGGCGGATGCCGTCGACTTCGCCGGTCACGAAGGTGCGCTTGTCGGCGGCGAGCGCTTCCTGATACGACACGCCTTCCGGCACGCGATGCAGCAGCGCGCGCAATTCGCCCTGAGTCGTCTGCTCGACGGGCTCGTAGTCGTACAGGCCGAGCTCCAGCTCGGCGCGCTCGTGCAGGATGAACAGGCACGACGCGAACACCGCGACGCCGAGCACTTCCTGCACGCCGAAGCGGAATTCGTGCGGCACCGGCGAGAACGGCAGCCACGCGATGAGCGCCACGCCCGCGAGCGCCACCGCGATGGTGATATTGAGCAGCAATTGCAGACGCGCGACGATGCGCTCGCGTTCGGTCTTCAGTTGCCCGGCCGACTTCGGCACGAGCGCGATGAGCGATTGTTGACGGCGGAGTTCTTCGAGCGGGAGAGCGGCCATGGAGGTTGTTGTCGAGACCATCGGAAAGCGCCAGAGCGGCGCGACACCGGTATAACGCGCGGCTTACAGGAGCGTTGACGGCGCTTTCGTCTTGTTGCGTCCTGTTTCGTCCTGTTGCACTTATGTCGTCCGGTCCCTGACGGGCGTGCGGATCGTCGCGGTGCCGTCCGCAATCTGCTGCGCGAAGACGAGCGCCTCGACGATCGTCCCGAACACTTCCGCGCGCACTTTGTCGTCGGTCAGGCGCATCAGATACGACGGGTGATAGGTCGGCACGATGATGTGCCCCTTGTGCTCGATGGTCTTGCCGAGATACTCGGACAGCGCCGTGCGATGCCCGGTGAGCGCCTTCAGCGCCGTCGCCCCGAGCGCGACGACGACTTTTGGCGCGATGCGCTTCAGTTCTTCCTCGAGCCAGTAGCGGCAGGCCTCGCGTTCGCGTTGCGCGGGCGCCAGATGCGCGCGCTCCTCGCCTTGCGCTTCCCATTTGAAATGCTTCACGGCGTTCGTCAGATAGAGCGATTCGCGCGCGATCTGCGCCTCGTCGAGCGCTTCGTCGAGCAGCTTGCCGGACGGACCGACGAACGGCTTGCCCTCGCGATCTTCCTGATCGCCTGGCTGCTCGCCGACCAGCATCACGCGCGCATCGCCGGGACCGACGCCCGGCACGGCCTGCGTCGCGTTGCGCCAGAGCGCGCAGCGCCTGCACGCGTCGAGCGACGCCGGCTCGGTCAGCATCGTGCCCTTGATCGGCTCCAGATCCGTGTTAATGGCCACTTCCATCTCGGGCGGCACGTTGCGCGGATGGCGGTCGCGCCGTGAGTAGGGATCGGCGCGGGAGATCAGCGCGGGATCGGTGCGCGCGTTCTTCGGGCTTTTCCAGTAGCGCACCGGCATATGCGACGCCATTTCGGCGGCGTTCGCCTGCGCGGGCGCGAAGGTGCTCTCGTAATACGCGAGCCAGAGCGCCTCGATGGCGTCGCCGCTCACGGCCTCGCCGCTCATCGCCGTGTCGCCGAAGTCCATCGGCTTTTCCTCCGGTTCGCTCGTGCGGTCCACGCGCAGGAGTGCGCCGTCCCAGAACGCGGCGCCGTGCGGCGTGGCGATCATCCACGTGGCGTTGCCCATGCGCGCAGCGAAATGCATCGCGGCGTGCTCCAGCAGGTCGTGCACCGGCTCGAACCAGCTGATGAACTCGGGCGGCCCGAGCGACGAATCGCGATGCCGGAAGCGCAGCACCTTGCGCATCTCACGCTCCTCGGCCTCGACCGATTCGATCATCCGGCGCAGCCGATGCCCGTCCGCGTCCGCCGGCGAGGCGATCGCGCGGTCGCCCTGGGTCCAGCGCCACAGCGCCTTGTAGAGGAACGGCCAGCGGTCCGGCGCGCGATAGCACGCAGCCGTTTCGAGCATCGCGAGGAATTCGCGCGCGACCTTGACCGGCTTTTTGGCGTTCGGATCCAGCGAGCCGGGCGCAGGCGGGTCGATGGTGCCGAACACGGTTGCCGATGCATCGGTTTCGAGCCACTGCACGTTTTCCGGACGCGCGTCCTGCATGAGCAGATTGCGCGCTTCGGTACGCCAGGCAGCAAACGACGGATCGATGGTGACGCTTTTCATCGGCGAGCGGAATCAGAAAAGTACTGTATATCCATACAGTAATTCTAGCGATGTAAGCTGCCTCTCGGCAACTATTTAGAGACGATCGTGCCCTTTGAGCACGATGCGGCGGGCAGGGAACGGCCATTGCTGAAATTCATCCATCGCGGCGTTCGATTGCCTGCGTAGATATTCGACACGGAGCCTCCATGCTTGCCATCGTCATTCCCGCTCACAATGAAGCCGCGCATATCGGCGCGTGCGTGGCGGCTGCGCGTCGCGCGGCGGATCATCATCAGTTGTTCGGCGAGGCGGCGCGCGTGATCGTCGTGGCCGATGCCTGCGTCGACCAAACCGCCGACATCGCGCGTGCGCTGGGTGCGGAGGTGTCGTGCATCGACGCGCGCAACGTCGGCATCGCGCGCGCGCATGGCGCACAGCGGGCGCTGGCGCTGGGCGCGCGCTGGCTCGCGTTCACCGACGCCGACACGACCGTCGCGGAAGACTGGCTCGTGCGCCAGCTCGACTGCTGCGCGGACGCGGTGTGCGGCGTGATCGGCGTGCATGACTGGTCGCCGCACATCGGCGCGGTGCGCGAGCACTTCGGGCGCACTTACACCGACGCGGACGGGCATCGGCATATTCACGGCGCGAATCTGGGCGTGTCGGCGAAGGCGTACGTGCGGGCGGGCGGATTCGCGCCGCTGGAGTCGAGCGAGGACGTGGCGCTCGTCGAGGCGCTGCTGGCGACCGGCGCGCGAATCGAGTGGAGCGCGTCGCCGCGCGTGGTGACGAGCGCGCGGACGGATTTTCGGGCGAAGCAGGGATTCGGCGCGACGCTCGTCGAAGTCGGCAAGCGCTATCTGCCGATCGGCGCGGACGCCGCCGGTTCAGCGGACGCCGTGCCGATCGCGGCCTGACGATGAGCGATCGCTTTCAACCCTGCCCGAGATCGCTCGGCAAATCCACATCGCGCAGCACGTTCGAATCTTCCACTTCGACGACGAACGGCTTGTGCGTCGTGAAGATGCCGCGCGCGCCCGCATCGCCGTCGAGCGTGGCGAGCCCCTCGCGATGCACGATGCCGAAGCCCACCGGATGTCCGCGCTTGCCGCGATAAAAAGGCGCGGTCAGCGGTTCGCCGCCATCGAGCGCACGGGCGACCGCTTCATAGGTCGACGGCTCGATCCACGGCATGTCGCCCAGCGCGACGAGCCAGCCATCGGCTTCCGGCGTCGCCCGCACGGCGGCGGCGAGCGTCGCACCCATGCCGCGCTCGGCGTCGACGCTGAAGATGACGTTGCAGCCCGCTTCGTTGAGGACATCGGCCAGCTTTTCGGCGCCGGGCCGCACGACCGCGATCACTTCGGCGGACACCGCGAGCAGCCTGCGCGCCGACTGGAACACCATGGGCGTGCCGCCGGGCAAGGTGGCGAGCAGCTTGTTGTGGAGTCCGGACGGGTCGAAGCGGGTGCCGAGACCCGCTGCCAACAGGATGCCGGTCGCGTTAGACGAATAAGTCATCGCGGCTGCTCGTATGGGGGTTGAATCGGGATTGTGCGGCGCATCGAAAAACGTCGCAAGCACAAAAAAGCCGGCGGCCACGACGGCCGCCGGATGTGCCGTTTCACATCACGTCATCATCGGCGGCAATACTTTGTCCAGCGTGATCGGCAGATCGCGCACGCGCGCGCCCGTCGCGTGATAGACCGCGTTGCCGAGCGCGCCCGCCACGCCCGTGATGCCGATCTCGCCGATTCCCCGCGCGCCGTGCGGATTGATATACGGATCGGGCTCGCCGACGAACGAGATATCCAGCATGCCGATATCCGCGTTCACCGGCACGTGATACTCCGCGAGATTCGCGTTCGTGTAGCGGCCGTAGCGCGCATCCAGCTCGCTTTTCTCGAAGAGCGCCGAGCCGACGCCCCACACGATGCCGCCCATCAACTGGCTATGCGCGGTCTTTTCGTTGAAGAGCGTGCCGACGTCGTAGACCGCGACGATGCGCGGCACGCGAATGATCCCGAGGTCCGCGTCGACATGCACTTCCGCGAACACCGCGCCGAAGGAGTGGAACGCGTACTGCTTCTTCTCGTCGCCGGGGCGCGTCGTCGCCACCGCTTCGATTGCGCGGCCGCCGTTGCGCGCGATGATTGCCGCAGCCGGATCGCGCCTGTCCGGGCTCGACAGACTCACGACCCAGCCGTTGGACACGGTCACGTCCTCGCGCGCGAGACCGGCGACGGGCGATCCACGATCCGCGAGCGCCATCGCAATGAGCTGATCGCGCGCCTGCAACGATGCCGCCCGCACCGCCGGCGATACGCTCGCAGCGGACTGCGAGCCGCCCGACACCGGCGCCTTCGGCAAGGACGAATCGCCGAGCGCGAAGCGCACGTAATCGAGCGGAAAGCCGAGCGCGTCGGCGGCGACCTGCGTCATGATCGTGTAGGTGCCGGTGCCGAGATCCTGCGTGCCGGAGGCGACCATCGCGGTGCCGTCGGGCAGGATGCGCGCCACCGCCGACGCCTCGCTGCGGTTCGCCGGATACGTCGCCGTGCCCATGCCCCAGCCGATGAGCGTATTGCCCTCGCGCATCGAACGCGGCGCGGCGCTGCGGCGCGACCAGCCGAACTTCTCGGCGCCGCGCCGATAGCATTCGAGCAGCGACTTCTCCGACCAGGGCTTCTTCTCCTGCGGCTCCATGTTCGCGTGATTCCTGATGCGGAACGCGAGCGGGTCCATCTTCAACTGGTAAGCCATCTCGTCCATTGCCGATTCGAGCGCGAACGAGCCGCTCGTCTCGCCGGGCGCGCGCGTGAACGTCGGGGTGCCGATGTCGAGCTTCACGAGCTTGTGCGAGGTCGACTGGTTCGGCACCGCGTACAGCATGCGCGTGACGATCGCGGAGCTTTCGGTCCAGTCTTCGAACGTCGACGTGGTCGAAATCACATCGTGACGCATGCCGGTCATGATGCCGTCGTCGCGCGCGCCGATCTGGATGCGCTGCTCCGTGTACGGCCGGTTGCCGATCATGCCGAACATCTGCGGACGTTCGAGCACGAGCTTGACGGGCCGGCCGGTCTGCTTCGCCGCCATCGCCGCCAGCACGACGTGCGACCACACCGAGCCCTTGCAGCCGAATCCGCCGCCGACGAACGGGCAGATCACGCGCACGTGATCGTCGGAGATGCCGAAGAACTTCGCGACCGCGCTTTTCGCACCCGACACGCCTTGCGTCGCATCGTAGAGCGTCAGATCGGGGCCGTCCCAGCGGGCGACCGTCGCGTGCGGCTCCATCGGATTGTGATGCTCGTAGGGTGTCGTGTAGACGGCGGAGAGGCGCGCCGGGCCTTGCCTCAAGCCGGCGTCGACATCGCCGCGCCGCGTCGCGATCGCGCGCCCCATCATCTTTTCCGGCTGATAGGCGGAAGGCTTCGCGCGCTCGAAATCGGCGTTGGGCACCGCGGCTTCGTAGCGCACGTCGACATGACGCGCCGCGCCTTGCGCGTGCTCCAGCGTGTCGGCGACGACCACCGCCACCGGCTCGTTGCTGTAGCGCACCTCGCCGGTCTGCAGCAGGGTGAGCTTGCGCACGGCGGGCGGCTGCGCGTCGGGGACGCCGTTGTTGGGCAGACGCATCGCGTTCTGATACGTCATGACGAGCAGCACGCCGGGCATCGATTGCGCGCGGCTCGTGTCGATCGACGCAATACGCCCCTTCGCGACCGTGCTCGTGACGAGCACCGCATGCGCGAGCTTCGCGTCGGTGTTGTCGGCCGAATAGCGCGCCTGGCCGGTGACCTTCAGCACGCCGTCGGTGCGATCGAGTGGTTTTCCGATGACAGTCATGCGACACCTCCGGCCTGTTGAACCGCGCGCACGATCGCGCGCTGCGCGAGCGCCACCTTGAACGCGTTGTCGCGCTGCGGTTGCGCGCCTTGCACGGCGAGCGCGGCGGCGCTTTGCAGCGTCAGCTTGTCGAGCGGCTGGCCGACGAGCGCGCGTTCGGTCGCGTTCGCGCGCCACGGTTTGTGCGCGACGCCGCCCAGCGCGATGCGCGCGTTCTTCACGGTGTTGCCGTCCATCTGCAACGCGGCCGCGACGGACACGAGCGCGAACGCATAGCTCGCGCGGTCGCGCACCTTCAGATACTTCGAGTGTTCCGCGAAAAGCGGCGGCGGCAGATCGACCGACACGATGAGCTCGCCCGCCTGCAGGGTCGTGTCGAGATCAGGCCTGTCGCCCGGCAGCCGATGAAATTCCGCGAACGGAATGGCCCGCTCGCCGTTCGGGCCGGTGACGCGCACGACAGCATCGAGCGCGGCGAGCGCGACGCTCATGTCGGACGGATTCGTCGCGATGCATTGACGGCTCGCGCCGAGAATCGCGTGCATGCGGGTGTGGCCGTCGATCGCCGCGCAGCCGCTGCCCGGCGCGCGCTTGTTACATTGAGGAAAGCCCACGTCGTAGAAATACGGGCAGCGCGTGCGTTGCATCAGATTGCCGCCGACGGTGGCCATGTTGCGCAATTGCGCCGACGCGCCCGCGAGCAGCGCCTGCGACAGGAGCGGATAGCGCTCGCGCACCCACGCGTGATTCGCGGCATCGCTGTTGCGCACGAGCGCGCCCAGGCGCAGGCCGCCGTCAGGCAGCGCGGTGATGCCGTTCAAGGCATCGATGTGCGTGATGTCGACGAGCTTCATCGGCCGCATCACGCCGCCTTTCATCAGGTCGAGCAGGTTCGTGCCGCCGCCGATGAACATCGTGCCAGGCTGGCTCGCCGCCGAGAGCGCAGCGCCGATATCGGCGGCGCGTTGATAGGAGATCGCGTCCATGTGCGTCTCCTTCAGGCGGTGCCCGACGCGACGGCTTTCACCGCCGCGACGATGTTCGGATATGCGCCGCAGCGGCAGATGTTGCCGCTCATGCGCTCGCGGATTTCGTCGTCGGATAGCTGCGCCGGGCGAAAACGCACGTCGGCCGTGACCGCGCTCGCGTCGCCGGCGCGATATTCGGCGATGAGCGCGGTGGCCGAGCACAACTGCCCGGGCGTACAGTAGCCGCACTGAAAGGCGTCCTTCTCGATGAACGCGCGCTGGATCGGCGCGAGCGTATCGCCGTCGGGCGCGAGGCCTTCGACGGTCGTGACGGATTCGCCGTCGTGCATCACCGCGAGCGTCAGGCACGAGTTGATGCGCCGGCCGGACACGATCACCGTGCACGCGCCGCACTGGCCGCGATCGCAGCCTTTTTTGGTGCCGGTGAGATTCGCATATTCGCGCAGCGCGTCGAGCAGCGTCGTGCGCGCCTCGACCTGTAGTTCGTACGGATGGCCGTTGATGGTGAGCTTCACGGGCATCATCGGCAAGGCGGCGGGCGCGGGCGCCGCGGCCGGCTGCTGAGCACGCGCGAGCGGCGCGGCGGTCACGGCGGCGGCGGCCGCCGCCGATTGCAGAAAGCGCCGGCGCGACGGTTTTTTCACGGCCTCGCTGGCGTCGGTTGTGGGCACATTGACTGGGGACATGGCGATCGAAGGCTCCTCGCTCGTTCGAAAGGGCGCCGGCAGGCTCCAGTCTCCATGGGGCATTCGCCCGCGACCGATTGCGACGTCGATGCGCGAGCGCCCGATTGCCCGAGTCCGGTCCGGTGCATGGGAAGGCGCGGGCACGTGAACCCCGGCGGACTGTAAGACGGCCGTATGTTCGCGTGCGCACAATGTTCGAAGCGAGCAAATCGGGTGCCAGGTACACGATTCGCATCGGGGCATGCGGCAAGTTTCCCCGGGCTATCCTGATCGTTTCGATTGCCGTACCGATCAAAAACACAGTTTGTGATGTCTCGCCAGTGCGCGGCGCTTCAAAATGTCGGATTCGCCATTACTCGACACGAGTTTCCCGCCTCGCATGACGCCTTCGGAAATTGATTGCTATCACCTCGCCGTGGCCTGCTACTCGAAGGGCGACAACGCCGGAGCGCTGGCGCGCCTGGCCCCGCTTCTGTCTCGCGTTCCCGCCGATGTCGAAGCGCTGAATCTCGCCGCCGCCTGCGCCTACGGTTCGAACCGGAAGGATCTCGCGGAAGACTACTGGCGGCGCGCGATCGACGAGCATCCGCGGGAAGCGGGACCGTACAGCAATCTCGGCAATCTGTTCACGGAGCTCGACCGGCTCGACGAGGCGCAAACGGCCTATCGGCAGGCGCTCGACCTTCGCCCGGACTTCGCGCAGGCGCACTACAACCTCGCGAACGTACTGGACCAGCTCGGACGCACCGGCGAAGCAGAGCAGGCATTTCGCCGCGCACTCGATATCGAGCCGGATTTCGCGCAAGCGCATTTCAACTTGGCCGCTCTGCTGAACCGGCTGGACCGTCTGACGGAAGCCGAATCGGCCTATCGCCGTGCGCTCGCCGCGCGGCCCGATTACGCGGAGGCGCACAACAACCTCGGCAATCTGCTGGTGAGCCTCGGGCGCGCCGACGAGGCGGAGGCTCATTTGCGCCTGGTCGTCGCGGCTCGGCCCGAGTGGGGCGACGGCTATTACAACCTCGGCAACGCGTTGCGTGAAGGCGATCGCCTGCCGGAAGCCGAAAGCGCCTATCGCGAGGCGCTTGCGCTGCATCCCGGACATGCCGGCGCGCTCGACAATCTCGGCGGCCTGCTCATGCGGCTCGGCCGCGGCGAGGAGGCCGAAGCGTGCTATCGCGAGGCGCTCGCCCGCGATCCGTCGAACGCGGACAAGCACATGAACCTCGGCTTCGCTATTTATCACGCGAGCATTTTCGGACCGCGCCCCCGATTCGATGAAGCCGAACATGCTTTTCGGCAGGCGCTTTCCTTGCGGCCGGATCTCATCGGCGCGCACGGCAATCTCGGGCTGGTCCTGAAAGAGCAGCGTGGACGTCTCGCGGAGGCAGAAGCCATATTTCGCGAGGCGCTGCGTTTCGATCCGCATTCGGCTTCTTCCAAAGTGAATCTCGCGGCTGTCCTGCTGCGCACGGGCCGATACGAGGAAGGCTGGCCGTTGCTGGAGGCCCGCTACGACGCGAACCCGGAAAGCGTTCCCCTCGGCGCGCTTCATTGGCCGCTCCCGCGATGGCGGGGCGAGTCCTTGCAGGGCAAGACGCTGTTCGTTCTGGCCGAGCAAGGTTACGGCGACAACCTTCAGTTTTGCCGCTATCTGCCGATGCTCAAGCAGCGCGGACTCAGCAAACTGACGATGATCTGCCCGCCCGCGCTGAAGCCGCTCCTCGAAACCGTCGCAGGCGTCGATGCATGCGTCACGCCCGCCGATCTGGAGGGGGCGTTGCATGCGGACTACTGGTGTCTTTTGCTGAGCCTTCCTTTCCTTACCGGCACGACGCTCGAAACCATTCCTGCATCGGTTCCCTATATCGAGGCGCGCCCGGAGCGCGTCGACGCGTGGCGCGCGCGCTTGCCCGCGGACTTGCCGAAGGTCGGCGTGGTCTGGGGCGGCGAGCCGCGCGCCTGGGCGATCGAGTCCACCGCGCACTTCACCCGGCGTCATGTCGATGCCCGGTTTCTCGCGCCCGTGCTCGAATCGCCCGGCATCGCCTTCGTCAGTCTTCAGCAAGGACCGGTGGCGCGCGCGCAGGCGGGCGGACTGCCCGCGCGTTTGCGTCCATTGGACCTGATGGACGACGTCGCCGATTTCGCCGATACGGCGGCGATCATCGAGTCGCTGGATCTCGTCATCACGGTAGACACGTCGGTCGCACATCTGGCGGGCGCGCTCGGCAAGCCCGCGTGGATCCTTCTGTGCTCGAACGCGTGCTGGCGCTGGCTGGAAGATCGCGACGACTCGCCGTGGTATCCGTCGATGCGCTTGTTCCGGCAGTCGCAGCCGGGCCGCTGGGACGACGTGATCGATCGCGTGACGTCGGAGCTATCGATCTGGCGTGCGGCGCAGGCCCGCAACTAACCGTCTTTCGGCGCCGACGCCGCGATTATTTGATGAGCGCGAGCGCATCTCTGAAGCGCGGATGCCGAAAACTGCCGAGCCATCCAAAAATCGCCGTTTCGACGGTCGTGAGCCGCGCGCCGTCCTGTTGCGCCCGTTCGAGCGCGATGGTGCGATCGGCGGCGCGGCGGGACGCGACCGCGTCCGCCACGTATTCCACGCGATAGCCGAGCCGCAGCAGCCCGAGCGTCGTCAGCAGGACGCACACATGCGCTTCCGCGCCGGCAACCCATACAGTCGCGGGCGCGGGCGGCAGTGCGTCGACGAAGGCGGGTTCGAGCGTCGCATCGAACGTGTGCTTCTCGATGCCCTTGGCGGACTGGAGATCGCGCAGCAACGCATCCGCGGTCCCGCCGAGCCGCTGTGGATTCTGCTCCGTGAAGACCACCGGCACGTCGAGCAGATTCGCCGCCCGCAACAGCGTGCCGGCGCGCTCCGTCAGACGTTCGGCGCCATCCAGATGCGGCAGCAGCCGCGCCTGCATGTCGACGATGACGAGCATCGCGCTACGCCTCGCTCTCCATGATGCGGTCGATGAGCCGCGCATTCTCGCCCGCGGAGCCGATGCCCGCGTGCTTGGCCATCGGCACGAAGAAGTGCGTCGCGATCGGCAGCTTCGAGCGTTCGAGCCAGTTGGTCAGATGCGCGGCGAGTCGCTTCGCCGGCGTCTTCAGTTCTTCGCGCAGCACGCCGGGCAGTTTCTCGAAGTGACGCATGTCGGTCTGATACGGCTCGGGCGCGACGCAGAGCGCGTTGGGCCGCCCGTCGACATCGACGGGAAGCCGTTCCAGCGCCTGATGCAGCAGCGCGACGCCCAGGCCTTCGCCGCGCCACGGCTTGCGCACTTCCCACAGGCTGATGTAGATCACGCGGTGCGCGTTGAAGACCTCGCACAGCTTTTCCGGGCCGAGCGCCTCGGTCGAGGCCAGCGCGAGCGAAAGCATTTCGCCCGAATACGTGTCGAGCGTATAGACGAGATCGGCGCTGCTCGTGAGCGGCGGCACCTTGACGAGCTGCAGCCGCACCGCCGCCGCGACGATGTCGCTGCCGGCCTCGTGAAACACGGCGAACGCGGTGCCGAGGCGCTCGTCATCGACTTGCGGATATTCGTGCCGATAGGTCATCGTGAAAAGAAACGGCCCGATCTTCTCGCGATAGGCGAGCGGCCTGTCGACGTCGTAATCGTCCACGCCGTCGAGGCCGTAGGGATCGTAATCGCGCTTCTCGCGCCGCTCGCCGTTTTGCGCGGCCGCGGCCAGCGCCGCGAGCGGGCGGCGCGACTCGGGCACGAGATCTTCCGGGAGGCCTTCCCATGTCAGGCGCAAAAACTCGCGGCCGCCGCGATAGTGCGTCTCGAAGAGCGAGAGCACGGGCTCGCCCGCGACCGGGTCGAGGATGCGCTGCGCGCATTCGTAAGCGCGGTCGAGCAACTGATCCGCTTCGGCGGGATCGGGCGACAGATGCGGCTCGCTGTCCTGCGGCGCGGCGGGCAAGCCTCTTGCGACGCGTTCCTTGTGAGCGAGCTCGAGCCATTCGTCGGCGGCGCGTTCGGCGATGAAGCCCGCCGCGATGCGATAGCCCGTCAGCACGATCGACTGGCCGGTGCGGCCGAGCGGGAACACGTATTCGTCGTTCATGGCGTCGTCGACGGTGACGCCGCGGAAGGTTTCGCGCGGCGCGCTCACATTGGCGGCCGCATCGAAACGGTCATGGGACAGCACGTGGGCGACGAGGTCGGAGGCGGCGGGACCGAACTCGGATCCGGCGCCGGGAAGCAGCTTCAGCAGGGACAAGGTACTCGCGGTGCTCGTGGTGCCGGTCATGCTCGTTGTGCTCATGAGTGCCATCTCCGATCGTGAAGGGTTATCGTAACAAACCGCCGTATTTACGGGAGAGATCGATGAACGTGCAAAAGGACGATGAGCTGGCGACTACGGTTCATGAAGGAGGATGCGCATGCGGCGCGTTCCGCTTTCGCGCGATGGGCAAGCCCATGCGCGTCGGCATGTGCCACTGCATGACGTGCCGGCAGGTGCACGGCTCCGCCTTTGGAGCTTATGCGATTTACGCGCGTGCCGACGTGATGATGAGCGGCAGCCTGTCGACCTGGCGCAGTTCCGAATACGGGCGACGGCATTTCTGCCCGGTGTGCGGCTCGGTCGCATACATGGAGTACACGACGCGCGATGAAGTCGCGCTGCCCATCGGCGCATTCGACGAAACCGGCCTCTTCGCGCCGGACTACGAGTTGTGGGTCAAGCATCGCGAGCCGTGGCTGCCGCAGGGCGCGCGTCCGGAGTATGAGGAGGAACGCCAGCATTAGGCGGGCGCGATGGCCGAAGACCGGGACAGGTTTTGTCCCGCCGGAACCGCATCCTTTCGTCAACGGTCCGAGCAATTGCATTCGCGCTCAGAAAATAAGACGATAAGCGGCGTGCGCCGTGCGAGCTGCCACGAGCGCCGAAAAGCGCGGCAGCGGCAGGATCGAGAACCTTTGAACCTCATGGCCAGCGAGGAGCATCGATACCATGACGAAGCAACCGGTCAGCGGCAGCGACAAGATTCATCCCGAAGGCGCGCAATGCATCGGCGCCTGTGATCCATCCGAGCAGATCGAAGTGATCGTCATGCTGCGGCGCAAGGACGAGGCGGGCTTCAGGCAGATGATGGCGCGCATCGATTCGGGCGAGGCGCCCGCGCAAGCCGTGTCGCGCGAGGAGTTCGACAAACGTTTCACCGCGTCCGGCGAAGACGTCGCGAAGGTCGAAGCCTTCGCGCAACAGTACGGTCTGACGGTCGTGCGCGCGCAAACCGAAACGCGCAGCGTCGTGCTGAAGGGCACCATCGAACAATTCCAGAAGGCTTTCGACGTCACGCTCGAACGCTTTCAACATCACAACATCGGGGAATATCGCGGCCGCACGGGTCCGGTGAAGGTGCCCGACGACATGCACGACGCCGTCACCGCCGTGCTCGGTCTCGACAGCAAGCCGCAGGCGCGTCCGCATTTTCGTTTCCGGCCGCCGTTCAAGCCGGCGCGCGGCGCGGCGAACGCATCGTTCACGCCGGTCGATCTCGCGCGTCTCTACGATTTCCCCGATGGCGACGGCGCCGGCGAGTGCATCGCGATCATCGAACTGGGCGGCGGCTATCGCGATGCCGATCTCGCCGCGTACTTCTCGAAGCTCGGCGTGAAGGCGCCGAAGGTCGTTTCGGTCGGCGTCGACAACGCGAAGAACGCGCCCACGGGCAACCCGAACGGGCCGGACGGCGAGGTGACGCTCGACATCGAGATCGCGGGCGCCATCGCGCCGGGCGCGAGCATCGCTGTGTATTTCGCGCCGAACAGCGACGCCGGTTTCGTCGATGCCGTCAATCGCGCGCTGCACGACTCCGCGAACAAGCCTTCGGTGATTTCGATCAGCTGGGGCGGACCTGAATCGAACTGGTCGTCGCAGTCGATCGGCGCGTTCAACGACGTGCTGCAAAGCGCGGCGGCGCTCGGCGTGACGGTCTGCGCGGCGTCGGGCGACAGCGGCTCGTCCGACGGCGCCGGCGACGGCACGGATCACGTCGACTTTCCGGCGTCGAGCCCGTATGTGCTCGGCTGCGGCGGCACGAACCTCACGGCGTCCGGAACGGGCATCGCGAAGGAAGTCGTCTGGAACGACGGCGATCAGGGCGGCGCGGGCGGCGGCGGGGTTTCCGGCGTGTTCGCGCTGCCGGTGTGGCAGAACGGCCTTTCCGTCACGCGCAACGGCAAGCGCGCGGCGCTCGCGAAGCGCGGCGTGCCGGACGTCGCGGGCGACGCCTCGCCGCAAACCGGCTACGAGGTGCTGATCGACGGCGAGGATACGGTCGTCGGCGGCACGAGCGCGGTCGCGCCGCTGTGGGCTGCGCTGATCGCGCGCATCAATTCGATCAACGGGTCGCCTTCGGGCTTCGTCAATCCGAAGCTCTATCGGGCGAAGACGGCGTTCCGCGACATCACGGAAGGCGATAACGGCAGTTTCTCGGCGGCGGCCGGCTGGGATGCATGCACCGGCATGGGCAGCCCCGACGGCGCGAAGATCGCGGGGGCGCTTGTGCCCGCGAAAAGTTGAGCAGGCGTAAGACAGTGAACAACAACCACGATGACGATTCTGGAGCGACGACGATGAACTCCGATCCACTGGCAGCGAGCGACAAGCCTTCGGGCGCGGAAGAACCGGCCATGGCCCCCGCCGCGAAAAAAACGCCGAAGAAGACCACCACGGCGAAGAAGGACCGGCCGTACTTCGATCCGGTCGCATACGGCAACGGCCCCGACGACGCGGTCGCCGCGACCGAGGCCGACGAGAACGCGGCCGTCACGCATCACAGCGTGACGATCGGCGGCGCGAAGATCGCCTATACGGCGACGGTCGGCCATCTCGTGACGGTCGACCCGAGCAGTTCGAAGCCGAGCGCGAAGATGTTCTATGTCGCGTTCACGAAGGACGGCGCGAAGGAAGAGGCGCGTCCGCTCACGTTCTTTTATAACGGCGGGCCGGGGTCGTCGTCGGTGTTCGTGTTACTCGGCTCGTTCGCGCCGCGCCGCATCAAAACGGCGATGCCGAGCTTCACGCCGCCCGCGCCGTATCAGATGGAGGACAACCCGGACAGCCTGCTCGACCGCAGCGACCTGATCTTTATCAATCCGGTCGGCACCGGCTATTCCGCCGCGATCGCGCCGAACAAGAATCGTGATTTCTGGGGCGTCGATCAGGACGCGGCCTCGATCGCGCAGTTCATCAAACGCTATCTGACGAAGAACAACCGCTGGAATTCGCCGAAGTTTCTGTTCGGCGAGTCGTACGGCACGGCCCGCAGTTGCGTGCTCGCGTACAAGCTGCATGAGGACGGTATCGATCTGAACGGCGTGACGCTGCAATCGTCGATTCTCGATTACCGGCAGGCGGGCAATCCGGTCGGCGCGCTGCCGACCGCGGCCGCGGATGCGTGGTATCACAAGAAGCTGGGCGTGCATCCGACCCCGACCAGCCTGCTGACCTTCGCGGAGGAAGTCGCCGAATTCTCACGCACGGACTATCTGAACGCGCTGCGCAAATTTCCGCAGACGGATGACGAAGTGGTCGAGAAGCTGTCCGAGTACACGGGCATCGACCGCGCGACGCTGCTTGCGTGGAGCCTCGACATCGCCGCGTACGACAGCCGTGGCAATTCGCTTTTTCTCACGACGCTGCTGAAGTCGAAGGGCGAATCGCTGGGCGCTTACGATGGCCGCGTGACGGCGATATCGACGGGCATCGCCGGCAAGATCGACCCGAACTCCGGCGGCAACGATCCGACGATGACGGCGGTGAGCGGCGTCTACACGACGATGTGGAACAGCTATCTGAACGAGCAGTTGAAGTTCACGTCGACCTCATCGTTCACGGATCTGAACGACCAGGCGTTCCTCAACTGGGACTTTAAGCACACGGACCCGACGGGCGCGCAGAAGGGCCTGGATGCGAAGGGCAATGTCATCCTTTACACGGCGGGCGATCTCGCCGCGGTGATGGCATTGAACGTCGATCTGAGGGTGCTGTCCGCCAACGGCATGTATGACTTCGTGACGCCGTTCTACCAGACGATCATCGACTTGCAGCAGATGCCGCTGATCGACAAGACGGTGCGGCAGAATCTGTCGGCGACGTTTTATCCGTCGGGGCACATGGTTTATCTCGATGGCGGTTCGCGGACGCAGCTCAAGGCGGATCTTGCGAAGATGTACGACGAAGCCACGGCGAATCATGCGGCGATGGGGCGGATTATCGCGCTGCAGAAGGTTACGGCGGATAAGCTGGGGGCGTTGTCGCCGGTGGATGGGGGGTGAGGGTAAGGGGTTTTGTTGTTTGGGCGGGACGCTGCGCCGCGCACCGTAGCGAAAGCCGGTGCGCGGCGTTAGTCGGCGGCCTGTATTTCGCGGGCGTCGCGGGTTTGAGCTTCGTGTTCAACGTGACGTGTTAGCGATAACGCGGCCTGATCGAGTCGGCGATGATCGCTTTGCAAATCAGAACAGCGTCGAGTCCGATATCGGGATCGAGGTCAAACGCGATCAGGCCGGGTTCAGGGATCAAAGTGATGTCTCTGATCCATGCTTTCTGGAGCATTGCGTTGATATCGATGTTTCGCGCTTTGATGTACAGCAACTTGATTGTTATCAGAAATTCGTCGCCACGAAAAAGGATGCGCGGCTGAAACATGAAAAGACGGATACGCGCCGAGTGTCTTGGTAATGGCGACATAGACCGATTGCGCGCAATTGCACTGCACGACGGAGAACGCGCGTGATGCCATCGCCGTCGCGGGCATGTCCCGACGCGATACTCGCAAAATTTGGACATCTCACCTTGATAACCCAACAGGACTGCCAATCCTATCGGGAGGCAGGCGAGTGGGTGGGGAGGTATCTCAATAGTTGCGAGCGTCTCTGGGACTGCAGCATGGGCGATGAGATGACGATGTTAGCGAAGAAGCGCGCGCGGACCCGAACGACCCAACGGCCGCGAAGCGGGCCGGCGCTATTTCGTGCTGAACCAGCAAGCATCGCGGTGCGATGGAACGGACCGTGCGCGATCCAAGCTGTGTTCTGCTTGTGAGGGCACTCGCTACGGGCGGGCCATTAGGCCAATCGCCTGTGCCGGGGCCGGCGTGAAGTACTTTGGATGGGGATAGCTGCTTTCTTTGGTTACTTTCTTTGCAGCAGCAAAGAAAGTGACTGCCGCCCCGCACAGGGGCAACGCGAATAGACCAGCACGATCACGGGATCCGGCGAAAAAACCGGAAGCGAAGCCCTAAAAAGCCCCCGGGTACATCAATTGCGGCATCGACCGCAAATCCCCACCCAACCGGAGTCCGCACAAATGGCAACAAAGAAGCAACAGCCGCCCGCGAGCGGCGTCGCCCGCACCCCATCGCACAGCAACACGAACAAGAAAGCCGAGGCCCTCGAAATCTTCCGCACCGACGCGACGAATCAGGCCCTGACGACAAACCAGGGCGTCAAGATCGCCGACAACCAGAACTCCCTGCGCGCCGGCGAGCGCGGCCCTTCGCTGCTCGAAGATTTCATCATGCGTGAAAAAATCACGCACTTCGATCACGAGCGCATTCCGGAACGCATCGTCCATGCCCGCGGATCGGCGGCGCACGGCATCTTCAAGGTGTACGAATCGCAGGCCGAACTCACCAAGGCCGCGTTCCTGCAAGACCCGTCGAAGGAAACGCCTGTCTACGTGCGCTTCTCGACCGTGCAAGGCTCGCGAGGCTCGGCCGATACCGTGCGCGACGTGCGCGGCTTCGCCGTCAAGTTCTACACCGACGAAGGCAACTTCGATCTCGTCGGCAACAACATGCCGGTGTTCTTCATCCAGGACGCGATCAAGTTCCCCGACTTCGTCCACGCCGTCAAACCGGAGCCGCACAACGAAATGCCGCAGGGCGGCTCGGCGCACGACACTTTCTGGGATTTCGTTTCGCTCGTACCCGAATCCGCGCACATGGTGCTGTGGACCATGTCCGACCGCGCGCTTCCCCGCAGCCTGCGCACGATGGAAGGGTTCGGCATCCACACGTTCCGCTTCATCAACGCGCAAGGCAAAGGCCGTTTCGTGAAATTTCACTGGCGGCCGACGATCGGTTCGGCGTCGGTGCTGTGGGACGAAGCCCAGAAGCTCGCGGGCAAGGACCCCGACTTCCATCGGCGGGATCTGTGGGAAGCGATCGACAACGGCGATTACCCCGAGTGGGAGCTCGGCGTGCAGATCGTCGAGGAAAAGGACGAACACAAGTTCGACTTCGATCTGCTGGACCCGACCAAGATCATCCCCGAAGAACTGGTGCCGTTGAAGATGATCGGCAAGCTCACGTTGAATCGCAATCCCGACAACTTCTTTGCCGAGACCGAGCAGGTCGCGTTCTGTCCGGGGCATATCGTGCCGGGCCTCGACTTCACGAACGATCCGCTTCTGCAAGGGCGCCTGTTCTCGTACACCGATACGCAGATCAGCCGTCTCGGCGGCCCGAACTTCCACGAAATTCCGATCAACCGTCCGCTCGCGCCGCTGCACAACGGCCAGCGCGACGCGATGCATCGGCAGACGATCGACCGGGGCCAGGCGGCTTACGAGCCGAATTCGATCGACGGCGGATGGCCGAAGGAAACGGAGCCGGCCGCGGCGGGCGGCGGCTTCGAGAGTTATACGGAGCGCGTCGAGGGCGCGAAGATTCGCGTGCGCAGCCCGTCGTTCAAGGATCACTACTCGCAGGCGACGCTCTTCTGGAACAGCATGACCGATCCGGAAAAGGATCACATCGTGGGCGGCTATTCGTTCGAGTTGAGCAAGGTCGAGCGCAAGAACATCCGCGAGCGCCAGCTCGGCATTCTCGCCAATATCGACGAGACGCTGGCCGCGCGTGTCGCCGCCAACCTCGGATTGTCCGCGCCGAAAAAGAACGCGGACGCCGAGGAGCTCGGCAAGTCGTCGGTGAAGGAATCGCCGGCGCTGTCGATCGTCGCGAAGACGAAACCGTCGATCAAGACGCGCAAGGTCGCGATACTCGCCGCGCCGGGCGCCGATGCCGCGAGCATCAAGGCCGTGCAGGACGCGCTGAAGGCCGAGGGCGCGCACGCGAAAGTCATCTCGCCGACGCTCGGCTCGCCCGCCCAGGGCATCGAGGCCGATGCCACCCTTCTCGGCATGCCGTCCATCATGTTCGATGGCGTGATCGTCGCGGGCGGCAAGCAAAGCGCGAAGACGCTCTCGGAATCCGGCGACGCGCGCCACTTCGTGCTCGAGGCGTTCAAGCACCTGAAGGCGATCGGCGCGATCGGAGACGGCGAGGACGTGCTCGCGGCAGCGCATCTGCCGAGCGGCGAGGAAGGCATCGCCGTGGGCAGCGACGCGAAGACGGTGCTCAAGAGCTTCATCGAAGCGATGGGCAGGCATCGCGTGTGGGCGCGTGCGAAAAAAGCGGAGTCGGTTCCGGCCTGACGCGCGTTTCGCGCCGCGCAACGAAGCGCAGGTCGATGCGTCGCCGCGGTGATATACGCGCCCGAGCCTTTTTGAGACACTAGCCGCACCGCTCATTCCGGGGGTGCGGCTTGTTCGATCATGCGAGACATCGTGGCGGCGCGGCGCGGGCCATGCGCACGGGCATCTTGTGGGTCGCGCTGACGTTCGTGTCGTGCTTCTCGGCGGACGCCCGCGAGCGCATCGTCATCGGCGCGGCGCCGGGCGTGACGCCGCCGCTCGACATGGCCTTTTCGCACGCGGCCGCACCGCGCGGCATCTCGGTCGACTACGCGAAGGCCGTCGCCGATGCGCTCGACGCCGACACGCAATGGCGTCTCTATCCGTCCCGCGCTGCGCTGATCGCGGCGCTCGAACGCGGCGACATCGACATGGCGACGGGCGCGACCGGCGAGGACCGTGGCGCGGCGCTCGCCTACAGCGGTGAGTACCTGCCGATCAAGCAGGCGTTCGTCGAGCCGCTCGAAAAGCGCCCGCCGACGCATCGGCTCGCTTACGTCGATGCACAGACGTCGCCGGCGCGGCTGCGGTCCGCGTATCCGTCGATGCAGCCCGTTGCCTATCCGCATCTGATCGACGCGTTGCTGGCTGTTTCGCTCGGCGCCGCGGACGCTTTCGTCGGCGACATGACGGCCGCGGGCTACACGATCGCGTATTTCGATCTGCCAAACCTGACCGTCGCCGTCGCCACCGCCGCGGAAACGGGCGCGGACGGTTATCGCTTCGCGTTCGCCGCAAACCGTCCCGATGGCGGCGCGCTCCGGCGACGCGTGGACGATGCGCTCCATGCGCTGCCGCCGGTGTTCGTGCTGGTCGAGTACGCACGCTGGAATCCGGGTGTGTCCGCGACCGCCCTTGAGAAGCCGGTCGATCTTTCGGCCGACGAGCGCGAGTGGGTGCGCGCGCATCCCGTGGTGCACTATTCGATGATCGCGCAGGGCGCGCCGCTGACCTTCGTCGATTCGCGCGGCCGGCCGGCGGGCGCCTCCGTCGATTTGCTCGATGCGATCGCGCGCATGACCGGCCTGCGCTTCGAAGCCCGCGTGCGCAATGCCGCCGGACAGCTCGCGGCCGACCTGCGCAGCGGCGCGTCCACGCTGCTGCCGTACGGCGCGGGCGATGCGTCGATATTCTCCGGCGGCGTGGCGACCGAGCCGACCGGCGAGGGTCTGCTCGCCATCGTGACGCCGGCCGGGCGGCCGCCGCTGCGCGATGCCGCCGCGCTCGCGGGCAAGCGCGTCGCGCTGCCCGAGTTTTCGCTGCTGCGCAATGTCGTGCGGCAGCAAGTCCCCGATGTCCGCTTCGTTTCCACGCGTCCGCTCGACGGGCAATTCGCGACCGTGGCGAAGGACGAAGCCGACGCGACCGTCGTCGATCTCACCGTGGCGAATTACGCGTTGGGCAATCCGTATCGCGATACGCTCGTGATGAGCGGCGTGCTGTCGACGCAGCCCGTTCCGCATGGGCTCACCGTCGCGGCCAGCGAGCCGGTGCTGCTCGGCATCGTCAATCGCGCGATCCGGAGCTTGCCGCCGGCGGAGCTCGAGACGATCCGCAGGCGCTGGAGGCTGACCGAGCATCCCGAGATGTTGTGGGAGCGCCGCCGCCCGCAAGTCGAATTCGGCGCGCTCTTCGGCGTCGCGCTGTTGCTCGCGCTGGTGGGCTGGGCGCTGACGTTACGCGCACAGATCGCGCGCCGGATCGCCGCCGAAAAGGCGATGCGCGCCGCGAAGGAGGAAGCCGAAACCGCTAACCGCGCCAAGTCGACCTTTCTCGCGACGATGAGCCATGAAATCCGTACGCCGATGAACGCCGTGCTCGGCCTGCTCGAAATGGAGCTGCGCGCGCCCGGCGAGCGCGCCGCGACCGAGCGCGCGCTGTCCACCGCGCACCACGCCGCGCGCGACCTGCTCGGCATGATCGACGATCTGCTGGACGTCGCGAAGATCGAAGCCGAGCGCCTCGTGCTCGCGCCGGGGCCGCTCGAAATCGAAGCGTGGATTGCGGGCGTCGCGGCCATTTACGAGCCCGCCGCGCGCGCAAAGGGTATCGCGCTCGTCGTCAAGCGGCGTTCGGGCGACGGCCCCGCGTGGATCTTCGCCGACGGCCAGCGTCTGCGGCAGATCGTCGGCAATCTGCTCTCGAACGCGATCAAGTTCACCGATAGCGGCGCGGTCACGCTCGAATACGAAGTCGCGCCGGCGCACGACGGCAAGCGCGCCGTGCTGTTCGCGGTGTCGGATACGGGCATCGGCATTGCGCCGGACAAGCAGGCGATGCTCTTCACGCCGTTCGTGCAGGCACACGATGGCCGCGCGCGCAGCGTGGGCGGCACCGGCCTCGGCCTCACGATCAGCAAGCGGCTGGTTACGATGATGGGCGGCGTGATCGAGCTGTCGAGCGAGCCCGGGCGCGGCACGCGTTTCACGGTGCGGCTCGATTTGCCCGAGGCGCAAGCGTGCGCCTCCGCCGTCGACACGCGGCCGGCGCAGGCGAGCGCACCGGCCGGATCGCTCGCGGGCTTGCGCGTGCTCGTCGTCGACGATCATCCGGCCAACCGCATCGTGCTGGACGGGCAGATCAGGCTGCTCGGCGGCGCCGCGCAGATGGCCGTCGACGGCAAGAGCGCGCTCGCACGCTGGCGCGCCGAACCGCGTGCGTTCGACGTCATCCTGACCGACTGCTCGATGCCCGAAATGAGCGGCGAGGAACTGGCGAGCACGATTCGGGAAGACGAAGCGAGGGATGCATCGACGCCGCGCGCGGTGCCGATCGTCGGCCTGACGGCGAACGCGCAACCCGACGCGGCGATGCGCGCGGTCGCATCGGGCATGACGGCCTGTCTCGTGAAGCCGCTCGGCCTCGACGCGCTGCGTGAGGCATTGCTCGCCGCGACCCGTGACGGCCGCATCTCTGCCGCGCCGCCGGTCGTGCCGCCGGTCGCGCCGACGCCGCGCGAGGCCATGCCCGGTGCCGCCGAGCCGCATTTCGATCACGCCTTGCTCGACGGCTTCGGCGATCAGGCGGCTACGCTCGTCGACACGCTGAGGTCCGCCAACGCGACCGACCTCGCCGACGCGCACGCCGTGTTCGCCGACAACGACCACGCGTATCTGCGCGATATCGCCCATCGCATGAAGGGCGCGGCGGCGGTGATCGGCGCGGCGCCTTTCATGCGCGCGTGCGTGGCGTTGCAGCGCAACTGCGAACTCGCGATCGACGAGGATCGCAACGGCGAAGACGATGCGCGCATCGCGGCATCGTTCGCGGCTTTCGTCGCGGCGGCCGAGGCGCTCGATGCGGCGCTTGCCGCCCGGACCGCCTGTGCCTCGCCCGCTTCCGATGCGTCGGCATGACGCCCGTCGACCATCGGGATCAACTCTTAGCGTGCAGCGCGCCTTTCGTGTGTTTTAATTGAACCTCCGATCATCTCGAAAACGAGCGGCGATCCGCGGCCGCGATAGATGGCGCACGAAAGGCATGAGTCGAAGGGATACCGGGTTCACCGAGGAACCGAAGTCAGGCGCCGGCCGCCCCGGCCGGAACGCACGCGCGGCGCTGGCGTGCTGCTGCGCGATGCTCGCGTTCGTATCGGGCGCACCGCGCGCCCAGCGCGCCGAATGGCTCGATACGCGCGTCACGCAGGCGACCATCGTCGATACGATCTGCATCCCGGGTTACGTCGACCGCGTGCTGCCGTCGTTTGAAATCCAGATGCGCCAGAAGGAGCGGCTGCTCAAGCAGCGCAGCATCGATGCGTCGTTCGCGTCGGAATACGCGCTCGATCACCGCATGCCGGTGCTGCTCGGCGGTTCGCCCAATTCGCCCGCGAACCTCGATCTGCGCCGCTGGGAAGGGCGCGAGGGGCAGCGCCGCAAGGAACGGCTCGCGGTGTATCTGAAGCGCTGCGTCTGCACCGGCGACATCACGCTGAAAGAAGCGCAGTCCGCGATGGCGGGCGACTGGCCGAACCGCTATCCGAATCTTTCCAGCATGTCATGCTCGGGCTTTTGACGATTGGTTCCCTGCATCCGTCCGATTTAGAACATTTATTGAAAAAGGCGGAATGTCGCAGCACGCGCCGAGTCTACGGGATTAGTATGGAGCTATCTCGAAATTAGCCGTGGAGTCGCGATGATGCTCGCTTATGTGTCCCTTTTCGTTGTCGGCACGCTCGCAGCGCGGATGTTGGCCCGGCAGTACAGCAAGCCCGTGCCTGCGCGCGCAAGAAGGTGACGGCGATGAACCTGCTCGTCTGGAATCTTCCTCAGCGCTGTGCCGCGCGCGACGTGCGGCGCTTTCTCGAGCATGAGCTCGGCGAGTACGCGAGCGATATCGAGGTCCACGACGCGGGCACCGCTCACGCCTACGCGACCGCCACGCTCGCGACCGATGTGCCTTACATCGGCGAAGCGATCGCGCAAAAGCTATGTCATCAGCGTCTGCTCGACGAACCCTTGCGCGCCCGCGCTTCCGCTTCCGGCGACGCGTCCATTCGCCTGCATTGACGATTCCGTGCGCGCGCCGCGTGGCTCGCGTACGCGGAATGAACTTTGCTGCATCTCCCTCGACGAACGTTATGTAGCGGCGAAGCCGGTGCCTCGTGCGCACCGGCTTTTTTGTCGATGCGCGTCATCTCGCGCATCCTGGCGATCATGTGGATCGACCGTCGACATATGGCAAAGCGGATCAATCAAATCGATGCATCAGGCAGGAAAGAGCAAGACGAACAAGACGCCGAACGGCGCAAGATTTCTCGTGGGCGCGGCGACGGGCGCGCTCCTTTCGATCACGACAGCGGCTCACGCGCAGTCTCAGGCCGCCTCGGGGGCGGTCGCGCAGGGACACGTGACGGCGATGCCCGTCGCGCCCGTCCCGCGCGCCGCGCCCGTGCCGCCGATGCCGCAGGGCGCGAGCATTCCGCACGGCGCGAGCGCGCCCGAGCGCGCGCTGCCCGCGATGCCCGTGCCGATGCCCGCGCAGCCGGCCCCGGAAGCCTCGGCGGCTGCGGCTTCCGCTGCGTCGGCGGCGAGCGCGGCTGAAGCGGCGAGCGCCGCGAGTGCGGCATCGGAGGCACAGGCGCCGGAAGTGCCCTTGCCGCCGGAGCCGCCCGAGCCGAATCTCGCGCAGCGCGATGGCCTGCCGCCGGCCGGCGCCTATGCGATGCGGCAGATCTTCGCAAAAGAAGTGGATCGGCGGCTCAACGTGCCCGTTGCGGATCAGCAGGGCTACGGCCGTCTGTTGCAGCGGACGCTCGAGCAGGACGGCCACGGCGACCTCGCGAACGAATTCGTCGTGCTGGTCGATCGCAGCGCGAACGTGCAGGCGGTCTTCGTCTACTTCCGCGCGAAGGCGGACGATGCATGGTCGATGATCGGCGCAGCGCCGGTCTCGACGGGACGCCCGGGCACGTACGATCACTTCGTCACGCCGCTTGGCGTGTTCCAGCACGTGCCGGGCAATATGGACTTCCGCGCCGAGGGCACGCTGAACGAATTCAAGATTCGCGGCTACGGCGCGCGCGACATGCGGATCTACGATTTCGGCTGGGCCGATGGCGAGCGCGGCTGGGGCAAGGGCGGCAGGTCGCCGATGCGCTTTCAGATGCACGCCACCGATCCCGAGAAGCTGGAGCCGCTGCTCGGCATGTGGCACTCGAAGGGCTGCGTGCGCATTCCGTCGACGCTCAACACATTCTTCGATCATCACGGCATCCTCGACGCGCAATACGAGGCGCGCGCCGCCGAAGGCCAGTCGATGTGGGTGCTGAAGGCGACGCGCAAGACGACGCCGTGGGCGGGACATTATCTCGTCGTGGTCGATACGGGCCGGAAGGCGCGGCCCGCATGGTCGCCGGGTCCGGGCAAGGCGGTGCGCGCGCACATTCCGGCGGGCGCGGATACGGTCGACTGAGTTGCGTCTGCGGCGCTATTTCGCTGGTTCGTTATTTCGCGCGCGCGAGCAGCACGCCGGCAAGCGCTACGCCGAAGCCCGCGAGCTGCACGGCGTCGAGCGTCTCGCCGAAAGCGACATAGCTTTCGAGTGCGGCGAGCGGCGGCGCGAGAAAGAGCAGGGCGGTCGCGCGCGATGCGTCGCCGCGGCGGACCATCCACACGAGCAGCGTCGTCGCGACGCCCGAGAGCATCGCGATGCCCCATGCGAGCGAGAGCCACGTCGTCGCCGATGGAATGAAGCGATGCTCGCCGAGCGCCAGCACGAGCGCGAGCGCGACGATGGACGCCCCCGCGTTCTGCAACGCACTGGCGCTGCGCAGATCGGCGTGCGCGAGCGATGTCTTCTGATACAGCGTGCCTGCGGTGATCGCGACGACGGCGAGCACCGCGATCGTCACGACGAGCCATTGCGGCGCGTGTCCGGCGGATGCCTGTCCGACGTGTGCGCCGCTCGCCGCGATCTTCGGCGCAAGCACGAGCGCGACACCGATCAGGCCGAGCACGAGCCCGCCCCAGGCGCGCCGCGAGAGACGTTCACCGAAGAGCCGCGCCGCGACGGCGCCGGTCAGAAGCGGCTGCAGCGCGCCGAGCAGCGCCATGATGCCCGCGCTCATGCCTTGCGCGACGGCCCAGTAGCCCGCCCCGAGATAGACGCCTTGCAGCAGTGCGCCGGCGAACAGATGCCGGCCGATATCGCGGCCTTTCGGCCACGGCGCGCGCGCGATCAGGGCGACCGCGATAAACAGCAGCGTCGTGCCGGCGAAGCGCGCGAGCAGATACAGATTCGGGTCGACGTAAGGCGTGATCGCGCGAGCGACGATGAAGCCCGTCGACCAGAGGAACACGAAGACGGGCGCGGCGAGAATCGAGACCATGTGAGGCATGCAGCAATCGAGATGCCGCAGTATCGGCCGATGGCCCGTGTTCGTCTTGTCTAACCGTGCATTTTCGCGCGGCGTGTCATTCGATCGTGAAGGTGTCGAGCGGTTGGTTGGCGCGCGCGTCGCTCTCGAAGCGCCGCGAAAGTTGCGCATGCAACCGCTTCGCTTCGTCCAGCGTGAGATCGATCCAGTACGGGTCGCCGGCTGCATCGTTCAGACGCTCGGGAGGAAACTGGATCTCGATCACCACGCCCTTCTTGTACATCGGATTACCTCGTTAAAGCCCGTGCGGAACGACGAAGTCTAGCGGAGGAGCGCGCACGGATTGCGCACCCGGCGGAAAGAATGCGTTGCGCGCTTCGGCTTGACGGGATGCGTTTTGCCAAAGAAATGCCACACGAGGCCGCTAAACTCCACACGCCGCCTCGCATTCTTTTCCTTCATCGAACGATGCTCGCCGAACAACGTCACCAGTACATCCTCGCTGAATTGGCCAAGCATGGCGCGCTCGCGGTGGCGGATCTCGTGCGTGCGCTGTCCGTGTCGCGTGAGACGGTGCGGCGTGATCTCAACATACTCGCCGGTCGCGGTCTCGTGACGACGACGCATGGCGGCGCGCTGTCGGTCGACAGGAGCGAGCCGCACGTCGACGTGCGCGAAGCGGAGAACGCGTCGGCCAAGCACGCGATCGGCGTGCGTGCGGCGGCGTTCGTGCCGGACGGGGCGTCGCTCATCATCGATTCGGGCAGCACGACACAAGCGGTTGCGCGTGCGCTCGCGGAGCGGCATCGGCTGACGGTCTATACGAACGACTGGCGTATCGCGATGCTGCTCGCGCGGCGCAATGGCAATCGCGTGACCTTGCTCGGGGGCGAGATCGCCGATCTCGAAGATGCGACGTTCGGGCTCGATACGGTTCAGCAGCTTGCGCAGTATTACGCGGAGTTTGCTTTCGTCGGAGCGGGGGGGATTACGAACGAGGCGCATCTGACGGATTATTCGCGGCTCGCCGCGGAGGTGAGGGGAAGGATGATTGCGTCTGCTGCTTGTCCGGTCGTTGTGGCTGATTGTTCCAAGTTCGGTCTGGTTACGCCGGTTCGGATCGCCGGGTTCGAGGTGGTGAGGTATGTGGTTTGTGAGGCTGCGCCGGAGGGGGGATTGCGGCGGGCGCTGGCGGATCGGGGGCCGGAGGTGGTTGTGGCTTCTTAGGGGTTTGGTTGTCGCCGGATCCCGATTTTTTAGTGGTCTATTCGCGTTGCCCCTGTGCGGGGCGGCAGTCACTTTCTTTGCTGCTGCAAAGAAAGTAACCAAAGAAAGCAGCTATCCCCATCCAAAGTACCTCACACCGGCCGCGGCACAGGCGATTGGCCTAATGGTCCGCCTGTAGCGAGTGCCCTCACAAGCAGAGCACGGCTTGGATCGCGCACGGTCCGCGCCATCGCACCGCGATGCTTGCGGGTTCAGCACGAAATAGCTCCGGCCCGCTACGCGGCCGACCGGTCCATCGGGTGTGCGTGTGCTTCTTTGCTAACGCTTCCATCTCACTGCAATTGCCCCTAGTTGGTTTCCCTTGTAGACCAGGCGGCAGCGCGTAGCGCTGTGCCGAAGCTGTTTGGTGCTGAACCAGTGACCTCCGAACGCTGGCGCACCAGACCGTGCGCGAGCCAAGCCCGGTTGCGTTTTGAGGGCACTTGCTACAGGCGGACCATTAGGCCAATCGCCTGTGCCGGGGCCGGTGTGAAGTACTTTGGATGGGAGAAGCTGCTTTCTTTGGTTACTTTCTTTGCAGCAGCAAAGAAAGTGACTGCCGCCCCGCACAGGGGCAGAGCTAATAGACCGACGCGAAATGAGGCTTTTACGCAAGCGCAAGCGCAAGCGAAAGCGAACGCAAACACCCCGTTGGCAAAATGTGCAGATCCTTGGCGCCCCGTGGCGCATTCACGTCGATGTCACAGATCTCTGCAATCCTTCGGGTCGAAGGTCCCACCCGACCCTTCACCATTCCCGACACGAGAGACCACCATGACCCGCGATTTCCACTTCGCGCGCAACGTGCTGCCGGCGTTCGCCGCCGCCTTCACCCTGCTTGCCGCGATGCCCGCTCACGCCGCCGACGCCGTCGTCCTGTACACGGCCGATGGCCTCGAGAATCTGTACAAGGACGTGCTCCCCGCATTCGAAAAGAAGGAAGGCGTCAAGGTCAACATCGTCACGGCAGGCAGCGGCGAAGTGGTGAACCGCGCGACCGTCGAAAAGGATTCGCCCAAGGCCGACGTGCTCGTCACGTTGCCGCCGTTCATCCAGCAAGCGCAGCAAGGCGGCCTCCTGCAGCCGTACCAGAGCGTGAACTACAAGAACGTCCCCGCGATCGCGAAAGAAAAAGACGGCGCATGGGCCACGTTCGTGAACAACTATTTCTCCTTCGCGATCAATCCCGAAGTCACGAAGACCACGCCGAAGACCTTCACAGACCTCCTGCATCCGAACTACGCGGGCAAGATCGCCTATTCGAATCCGGCAACCGCGGGCGATGGCATGGCCGTCATCATCCTGACCTCCGCGCTGATGGGCGAGGACAAGGCCTTCGAGTATCTCAAATCGCTCGAACAGAGCGCGAAGTTCCATACGAAGGGCACGGGCTATCTCGACGTGCTGCTCTCGCGTAACGAGATCGCCTTCGCGAACGGCGACCTGCAAATGGACCTCGACGATGCCGCGAACGGCGGCCTCTCGATCAAGCCGCTCTTCCTGTCGCATAAGGCGGGCGAAGCGCCGACCACGTTCCAGTTGCCGTACGCGATCGGCCTCGTCAAGAGCGGACCGAATCAGGCGGCGGGCAAAAAGCTGATCGACTATCTGATGTCGTCGGACGTGCAATCGAGAGTGCCGGACATCTACGGCATTCCTGGCCGCACCGACGTGCCGCTCGCCGGCAAGAACGGCGAAGCCGTCAAACAGGCGATCTCGGGCGTGAAGCTGATTCCGGTCGACTGGAATGAAGTCATGCAGAAGAAGGCGGGCTGGACCGAACGCTGGAAGACCGAGGTGATCGGCAACACCGGCAAGCAAACCGACGTCGTCAAGCCGAAGTCCTGATCGACGTCCCGATGAACGCCATTCCCAAGGAAGCCCTCGGCGTCAGACAGACGCCGGGCGTGCATATCGATCGTCTGACGGTGCGCTTCGGTGCGCGCACCGTGCTCGACGATCTGTCGCTACGGATCGAGCGCGGCGAATTCCTCACCGTGCTCGGCCGCAGCGGCTGCGGCAAGACCACGCTGCTGCGCTTCATCGCGGGCTTCGTGAAGGCCGATGCGCTCGCGGGCACGCTCTCGGTCGCGGGCCACGATCTGACGCACGTGCCGCCGCATCAACGCAATCTCGGGCTGCTGTTTCAGAGCTACGCGCTGTTCCCGCATCTGTCCGTGTTCGATAACGTCGCGTTCGGCCTGCGCGCACGCAAGCTGAAGACGGGCGAGATCGCACGACGCGTCGCCGATGCGCTCAAGCTCGTGCAGCTTTCCGATGCCGGCCACGTCATGCCCGCGCAGCTTTCCGGCGGCATGCAACAGCGCGTCGCACTGGCGCGCGCGCTCGTCATCGAACCGGATGTGCTGTTGCTCGACGAACCGCTTTCCGCGCTCGATGCAAACCTGCGCGCGTCCGTGCGCAGCGAGTTGAAGGCGCTGCATGAGCGCTTGCCGAATCTGACGATCGTCTGCGTGACGCACGATCAGGACGACGCGCTCGTGCTCTCGGATCGCACGCTGCTGATGCGCGATGGCCGCATCGCGCAACTCGGCGCACCGCGCGAACTGTACGACGCGCCCAACGATGCGTTCGTCGCGCGCTATCTCGGCGCGGCGAATCTGCTGCCGCCGCGCGTGGTGTACCCCGTGGGCGACGCGCGGCACGACGAGCGCGAGCGTCTCGCGTGCATCCGTCCGGAGCGCTTCGCGATCGTGCCGCTGGGCGACGGTCCGCTGCACGGCGCGATCGCGTCCGTCGAATGGTATGGCGCGGCGCTTTCCATTTCCGTCGCGCTCGATGCGTTGCCCGGCGAGCCCGTGCTCGTGACGACGCAGCGCGGCCATACGCGCATGCCGGAGAAAGGCACACGCGTTTCCCTTCGCTTCGAGGCTGACGATGTCGTCCTTGTTCGTCCCTGACAGCGTCGCGCGCGACGAAGGCGGCATCAGCGACGCGGATCTCTCCGCGCAATTCGCCGCGCACGCAGCACAAGCGAAACGCCGCGAGCGCAAAGCGCAATGGCATCTGCTCTTGATCCTCGTGTTCGTGCTCGGGCCGCTCGTCGTCTATCCGCTCGCACGGCTCATCATGCTCAGCGTGAGCGGGCCGCAAGGCTTCACGCTGCATGCATACAGCGCGTTCTTCGGCAATCCGGAAACGCGCGGGATGATCGGCACGACGCTCGGCATTCTCTTCGCGAGCGCGAGCATCGCATCGTTGCTCGGCGTCGCGCTCGCGTCGATGTTGTTCTTCAGACCGTTCGCGGGCGCGCGATTGCTCACGCGCTTTCTGGAGTTGTTCGTCGCGTTTCCGTCCTTTCTGGTCGCGTTCACGCTGATCTTTCTGTACGGCTCGCAAGGCTCGGTCAGCATCGGCTTGCAGCGCATGTTTTCTCTCGATGCGCCGCCGCTCGATTTCCTCTTCGGCATCGGCGGCGTGATTCTCGCGGAAGTCGTGTTCTATGCGCCGTTCGTCGTGCGCCCGACGCTCGCATCGTATGCGACGCTCGACATGCGGCTCGTCGAAGCCGCGAAGAGTCTCGGCGCCGGCGGCTGGATGGTCGCGACCCGGGTCGTGTTGCCGCTCGCGTGGCCCGGCATCGCCGCGGGCACGATCCTCTGCTTCCTGCTCACGCTGAACGAGTTCGGCATTCTGCTCGTGCTCGGCAGCGCTCATCTGATCACGCTGCCCATCGCGATCTACAGCGCCGCGACCGTCGATCTCGATCTGCCCGCCGCGGCCGCGGGCTCGGTCGTGATGCTGCTGATGTCGCTGTCGCTCTATGCGCCATACAGGCGCGTCAATCGACAAACGAGCCGCCGCTCGGGAGGCCGCTGACATGCAGCTTTCGGTTTCATCGTCGCGCTTCACGCCCGGAGCGTTCCTGCGCGTGGCATTCACTTGTTTCGTCGCGCTGCTGTGTTTCTGGCTGTTCGTGCTGCCGGTGGTCGTCGTCGCGCTGTCGAGCGTCGCGTCGCACTGGTCCGGCACGATCCTCCCCGATGGCTTCAGCACACGCTGGTTCGCACGGCTTTCATCGAGCGATCTCGATGCGCTCACCACGAGTCTCGAAGTCGGTCTGGGCGTCGCGTTTCTCGGCACCGCGCTGGGGCTCTGGCTCGCGCTCGCGCTGGAAGGGCGCGACCGGCGCGGGCTCGGCGCGCTCGTGGATGCCGTCGCGATGATGGGCAGCGGCGTGCCGAGCGTCGTGCTCGGGCTCGCGGTGCTGATCGCGTATCACAAGCGTCCGCTCGATCTGTCCGGGTCGGCCGCGATCGTCGTGCTCGTGCAGCTCGCGCTCGTGCTGCCGTTCTGTTATCGATGCGCCGCCGCAGCGCTGCGCCCCGAGCTCACGGTCTTGCGCGAAGCTGCCGCGAGTCTCGGTGCGCCGCCGCGCATGGTGCTCGCGCGCGTGGTGCTGCCGCAACTCGTGCCCGCGATCCGGGCGAGCCTCGCGCTCGGCTTCGCGCTCTCGCTCGGCGAACTGGGGGCCACGCTCACCGTTTATCCGCCCGGCTTCGCGACAGTGCCGATCGTCGTCGTGGGGCAGGTGAATCGCGGCTACTATCTGCCCGCGTCGGCGCTCTCGCTGATGTTGCTGGCGGTGTCGCTCGCCGCGCTTCTGCTGATCGCCGCACGCGCGCCGCGTCGCTGAATCGCGCGCTAAACATCTGGATACCGAAGCAAATATCGCCTTCATGAAAGGCGTGCGAGGCCGTCGCGAGCAATTCGCGGGCCTCGCTTCCGTTGCGGGTCTGTCATACCAAAAAAAATAAAACTGGCGTAACCTGCACGTTCAGGCACGTCCGCACCCGCCCGACCGGGGGCAAAGCGCCATTTCGGTGCGCCGATGTGAACTCCCGTCGTGCTTTCGCGGTCGTTGCATATGTCGCAAAAACCGGAGGTTCCGATGACATCCGTCGACCTGGAATTCGACCAGCTCAACAGCACCGTCGATGCGCTCAGGCGCTCCATCTCGAACCGCCTGATGTACGGCGTCGGCAAAGATGCCGTCACCGCGCAGCCGCGGGACTGGCTCCATGCCGCCGAACTGGCCGTGCGCGATCGGCTCGTCGCACGCTGGATGCGCACCACGCGGCTGCAATACGAACAGGACGTGAAACGCGTCTATTACCTGTCGATGGAGTTTCTCATCGGCAGAACCTTCAGCAATGCGCTGCTCGCGCTCGGCATCTATGACGAGGTGCGCGACGCGCTGGCGGGGCTTGGCGTCGATCTGGCGGCGCTCGAGGAACTGGAGCCCGACGCCGCGCTCGGCAACGGCGGCCTCGGCCGCCTCGCGGCCTGCTTCCTCGATTCGATGGCGACCGTCGGCGTGCCGGGCTTCGGTTACGGCATCCGTTACGAATACGGGATGTTCCGGCAGACGGTCGTCGATGGCAATCAGGTCGAAATGCCCGACTACTGGCTGCGCGCCGGCAATCCGTGGGAGTTCCCGCGGCCCGAGGTGGTGTACACCGTGCATTTCGGCGGACGCACCGTGCAGCACGATGACCGCACCGACTGGATCGACACCGAGCACGTCAACGCGATGGCCTACGACACGGTCATCCCCGGCTTCGCAACGACGGCGACCAACACGCTGCGCCTGTGGTCCGCGCGCGCGACCGACGAGTTCGATCTTTCCGCGTTCAATCAGGGGGACTATCGCCGCGCGGTGGAGGCGAAGAACACATCCGAGCATGTGTCGCGCCTCCTGTATCCCGACGACTCGACGCAAGCCGGACGCGAGCTGCGTCTGCGCCAGGAATACTTCTTCGTCTCCGCGACGATGCAGGATCTGATTCGCCGCTATCAGCGCACGCATACGCATTTCGGGCGGCTCGCCGAGAAGGTCGCGGTGCATCTGAACGACACGCATCCGGTGCTCGCGATTCCGGAACTGATGCGCCTTCTCGTGGACCGGCATCATCTGCCGTGGGACAAGGCGTGGAAGCTCGTGCAGCAGATGTTCTCCTACACGAACCACACGTTGATGCCCGAAGCGCTCGAAACATGGGACGTCGAGATGCTCGCGCGTTTGTTGCCGCGGCATCTGGAGATCATCTTCGAGATCAACGCGCAATTCCTGAAGCAGGTCACCGAGAAGTTCGGCCGCGATGTCGATCTGATTCGCCGCATCTCGCTCGTCGACGAATACGGTCAACGGCGCGTGCGCATGGCGCATCTCGCGATCGTCGCGAGCCACAAGGTGAATGGCGTGTCGAAGCTGCACTCGCAACTGATGGTGCAGAACATCTTCTCCGATTTCGCGCGCATGTATCCGGAGCGCTTCACCAACGTGACGAACGGCATCACGCCGCGCCGATGGCTCGCGCAGGCGAGTCCGTCGCTATCCGCGCTGATCGACAAGCGGCTCGGGCCGCGCTGGCGCACCGATCTCTTCGAGCTCGGCCGTCTGCGCGAATGGCGCGATGACCCCGAGTTCTGCAAGGCCTTCCACGATGCGAAGTTCCAGAACAAGCTCCGGCTGGTGGAGCGCGCGAAACGCGACGCCAACGCGATCATCAATCCGGAGGCGCTGTTCGACTTGCAGGTGAAGCGCATTCACGAATACAAGCGGCAACTGCTCAACATCCTTTACGTGATCGTGCGCTACAACCGCATTCGCGAGAATCCGCAGCAGGACTGGACGCCGCGCGTGGTGATGTTCGCGGGCAAGGCGGCTTCCGCCTACAAGATGGCGAAGAACATCATCAAGCTCATCAACGATGTCTCACGGAAGGTCAACACCGATCCGCTCGTCGGCGACCGGCTGAAGGTCGGCTTCATTCCGAACTACGGCGTTTCCGTTGCCGAGCTCATCATTCCGGCGGCGGACCTTTCGGAGCAGATATCGATGGCCGGCACCGAGGCGTCGGGTACCGGCAACATGAAGCTCGCGTTGAACGGCGCGCTGACCATCGGCACGCTCGATGGCGCGAACATCGAAATCTGCGATGCCGTGGGGCGCGAGAACATCTTCATCTTCGGCAACACGACCGACGAGATCGAGTCGCTGCGCGCGGCGGGTTATCGGCCGCGGCAGATCTACGAGGAGAACGCGGAACTGAAGCTCGCGCTCGACCAGATTCGCCTCGGGCATTTCTCGCCGGAAGAGCCGCATCGGTTCTACGACATCTTCCATACGCTCGTGGACTGGGGCGATCACTACATGGTGCTCGCCGACTTCGACAGCTTCGACAAGACGCAGACCGAAGTCGATCTCAAGTTCCGCGACAAGGACGCGTGGACGAGGAGCGCGATCGAGAATGTCGCGGGCATGGGGATCTTTTCGTCGGACCGCACGATCGCGGAGTACGCGCGCGACATCTGGCACGTCGAGCCCTTGCAGTTGACCTGACGATGCGTTCAGTGCCGCGTGACGCGAGCGATGCGCGTCACGCGGCCGAGCATCGCATTGGGAAAGTGCGCGGTGAGCGTGCCGATGACATCGTTGATGTCTACGTTGTCGGTCTCGACAAAGAGCGTAGTGCGATCGTGCAGGCGGCTCGTCTCCACGATATATGACTGCGTGCCCGCGCCGAACGCATGCGAGAGCATTGCGCGCGCAGCCGACGAATCCAGCCCTGGGACGGTCAGATCGAATGCCACGCAGTGACGCGTTTCGCGGCGGCGCGGCGAGCCGCCGTTGAACGCGTGGGAAAGAGCGGACGGATCGGATGTGCGGATGTCCATCGAGGCAAGCCGTCCGATGACGGCGCGTAGTGGCAACGCCTGAACTCTAGCGCCGCGCGTGTAAAGGCCGGGTTAAAGAGTGGTGCCGCCGTATAAACGGCGCATCAAGATCACGCCTGCGGCTTCGCCGCCGCGCCCGCCGCATGCTTTGCGACCGCCTCGCCGACGAGCGCCGCGACTTTATCCGCGAATTCCTGATCCTTCGTGATGAGCACTTCGCGCTCGCCGTCGGGCGTCGCGACCATCAGTTGATAGATCACGTCCTGCGTGATCCATGTGAGGTATCCGACCACGACGATCATCGCGCCGATCACGAGCGCCGCGCCCGAGCCGGTGACAATACCCGCGCCGAGCACGACCAGGCCGATCAGCGCGATGATGACGGGCAACGGCTTCTGACGAGGAATCATCACGACGCGCGCCGCGCGCAGATCGCGCAGCGGAATCATCTGACCCGATGCCGACAGCCCGGCGCGCGAGAGCGTGACGCCGCGTTCGTTGAAAGGTGTATCCATAAGGGTTTCGTGGTTTCTGTTACGGCCGCTGAAACCGGGGAGCGTACCAGACGCCGCAAGGGGGCGGCATCTCGCAAGATGACGCATGACGTATTTGCCGCGGAATTTGCATATCGTGGATTTACGATATATACTTCGCCTCAAGACGATTCGGAAGGGTTTGACGTTTCCGTCCGTCAGACGCATGAGCAACGAAATGGATATCGACGCAATTCACAAGGCCCTCGCCAACCCCCTTCGCCGTGAGATTCTCGAATGGCTGAAGGAGCCGGAGCTGCATTTCCCGAGTCAGGAACTGCCGCTCTCGCATGGCGTCTGCGCGGGTCAGATCGATGGGCGCTGCGGCATGTCGCAGTCCACCGTTTCGGCGCATCTCGCGACCTTGCACAAAGCCGGGCTCGTCACCACGAAGCGCGTTGGACAGTGGGTGTTCTTCAAGCGCGACGAAGCGGTCATTCAGGCGTTCCGCGATTCCATCGGGAATCTCTGAACTTGTTCTCCGCACGGTGAAAGGCTGCTTTCAATTTCATTAGGATTCCAATTCATGTCGACTCTCTTCGATCCGCTCAAGGTAGGCGCACTGACGCTCAAGAACCGCATCATCATGGCGCCGCTCACGCGGCAGCGCGCGGGCGTCGAACGCGTGCCGAACACACTCATGGCGCAGTACTACGCGGACCGCGCATCGGCCGGGCTGATCCTGAGCGAAGCGACCTCGGTGACGCCGCAAGGCGTCGGCTATGCGGATACGCCGGGCATCTGGTCCGACGAACAGGTGGAAGGCTGGAAGCTCGTGACGAAGGCCGTGCACGATGCGGGCGGCAAGATCTTCCTGCAACTGTGGCACGTGGGCCGTGTTTCGGATCCGGTGTTTCTGAACGGCGAGTTGCCCGTGGCGCCCAGCGCGATCGCGGCGGCCGGACACGTGAGCCTCGTGCGGCCGCAGCGCCCGTACGTGACGCCGCGCGCGCTCGAACTCGATGAAATCGCCGGTGTCGTCGCGGCGTTCCGCAAGGGCGCGGAAAACGCGAAGCGCGCGGGCTTCGACGGGGTCGAAGTGCATGGCGCGAACGGCTATCTGCTCGACCAGTTCCTGCAGGACAGCACCAATGCGCGCACCGACGCATACGGCGGTTCCATCGAAAATCGCGCGCGTCTGCTGCTCGAAATCGTCGATCAATGTGTCGACGTGTGGGGCGCGGATCGTGTCGGCGTACATCTCGCGCCGCGCGCGGACTCGCACACGATGGGCGACAGCGATCGTGCCGCGACCTTCGGCTACGTCGCGCGTGAACTGGGTCGGCGCAAGATCGCGTTCATCGCGGCGCGCGAGCATGAAGCGGCGGACAGCCTCGGGCCGCAACTGAAGAAGGCGTTCGGCGGCGTGTATATCGCGAACGAGGGCTTCTCGAAAGAGAGCGCCGAAGCGATCATCGCGCGCGGCGACGCCGACGCGGTCGCATGGGGCAAGCCTTTCATCGCGAACGCGGATCTCGTGCGCCGCTTCGAAGTCGATGCGTCGCTCAACGATTGGGATACGTCGACATTCTATGCGCCCGGCTCGAAGGGCTACACGGACTACCCGCTGCTCGAGACGACGGAGTAAGTCGCTCCGCAGTCTGCGAATCAACGTGAAAGCAGCGGCCGAAGGCGGCTGTTTTCATTTGTTGTCCGTGAAAGGCAAGCAGTCCGACAACGTCAGGCAGAGCGCTTCAAGCAAAAAAAATCGGGCCGCTCGACGCGGCCCGATTCCGTTTCAGCCCGGACGCAAGCGCTTAGAACTTGTGGCGGATGCCGACGCGGAACGCAAGTTGATCGTCTTCACCCAGACCCGAGGTGCCGAAGTAGCTCGACGACGACGAGCCGATCGACGCCTGATTCTCGACGCCGCGGTTCGAGCCCGAAGCCTTCTGATAGATGCCGAGGACGTACACATCGGTGCGCTTCGAGAGCGCATAGTCGACGCTCGCGTCGATCTGGTTCCAGTGGCCGCTCGAGTTGCCCGTCATGTTCAGGTACGAGTAGCCGAGGCCAGCCGACAGCGCCGACGTGAACGCGTACTTGCCGCCGATATCGAAGGCGTTGAGCTTGGAGCTCGCGCCGTTGATCGGCTCGAACAGCGTGTTGGTCCAGAGGCCGAACACGGTCGCCGCGCCGAACGCATAGTTCGCGCCGACGCCGAACGTGCGCAGATCCTTGCCGGCGTTCGCGGTGCCCATCGTCTGGATGTTCGCCACGGCCGTGCTGAATGCGGGCGATGCCGCCGCCGGATAGCGGATGTCCGTGTACGCGGCGCCGAGGCCGAACGGACCCGCCTTGTAGTTCAGGCCGAAGCTGTACGCGCGCGACGAACCTGCCGTCGTGGTCGTGCCGACGGTCGTGTTCGGCGTGCCCGCGAACGCGCCCGCCTGGTTCGAGAAGCCGTACATCGCGCCGAAGGTCACGCCGTAGAAGCTCGCGCTGCTGAACTTGACCGCGTTGTTGATGCGGCTCGACGTCAGCTGGTCGACGTCGTTCATGTGGTACGCGTAGTTGCCCGCGAGGGTCTGTCCGCCGATCGAGTAGTTGCTGCCGAGGTAATCGGTCGAGAACGAGTATTGACGGCCGAAGGTCAGCGAGCCGACGTCGTTCTTCGCGAGACCGACGAAAGCCTGACGGCCGAACAGCGCGCCGCCCTGGCCGAGCGTGCCGGTGCCGCTGTTGAAGCCGCCTTCCAACGTGAAGATCGCCTTCAGGCCGCCGCCCAGGTCTTCCGAACCCCTCATGCCCCAGCGGCTGCCTTGCGCGACGCCGTCGTCGTACTTGAAGAGCTTATCGCCCGCGCGGGTCGCGGTTTGCGTGCTGTTGTTCACGTAGCTGATGCCGGCATCGATGATGCCGTACAGCGTGACGCTGCTTTGCGCGTGCGCGGACGTGGCGGCGAGGGCGGCAAAGGCGGCGAGCGCGGCGGTCGCCAAGAGATTCTTCTTCAAAACAAGCTCCGTGTGTTGGTTCGCTGTGTGGTTGTTGACGGTGTCTGCAGTGCGTCGCGCTCTGATGGCGCGTGGCGTCGACGGGCGCAAATGTAGCGGGCGCCGAAGAAAGAAATGTGACAGTGCTTTCAGAAGCCTTGCGTGTGTCGCCCGTGCAACAGGGCTGGTGAAATATCACCGCTTGTGCATTCGGCCGGTGCGATGCCATGCTCTCGGTTCTGTCACCGCGAGCGAGATCATGGACGAGCAAGGAATCCGCGAACTGGAGGAGCGCCTGAAGAAGGCGATGGTGGCGTCGGACGTGGACGCGCTCGATGCGCTATTGGCCGACGACCTGAGCTTCGTCGATGCGACCGGCAAGGTCTGGACGAAGGCCGACGATCTCAACGGGCATCGCTACGGCATGCAGCGCATCGAGAAGCTGGATGTCGAGGATCAGAGCGTGCGTGTCTATGGCGGCTTTGCGGTCACGGTGACGCGCGTGGCGCTTTCCGGGACATTCGCGGGCGCGCCGTTCGCGGGCAGCTTGCGCTACACGCGAACGTGGGGCGAGATCGGCGGTGCGTGGAAGGTCGTCGCGGCGCAATGCTGTCTCGCGCCGTTCTGACGAGAAACGCTCACGCCGACAACAGCGATCCCGTGCGATAAGCCTTCGCGCCTGCGATGCGCGCCACTTCCAGCCCGGCGGTCGCGAAGCGTGTGATATGCCGCGCGTACATCACGCCGGAGGTCGTGCATTTGAGCGTAGTGACGACATCGGTGAGCGGATCGACGATATCGGCGATCGGCTCGCCCGCTTCGATGAACGCGCCCACCTGCGCGCGAAACACGAGCACGCCCGACGCCGGCGCGACGATCGGCTCCGCGCCCGCGAGCGGCGTCGCCGGATACGCGAGCGGCGGCAGCTGCGGCACGGGTGCGTCGATCACGCCGCGATGGATCAGATAGTCGACGATCGCCTGCGCGTCTTTTTCCGCGAGCTCATAGGACACGTCGTGCTGGCTGCGCAATTCGACCGTCACCGAAATGCCGCCGTTCGGGATCGGGAAACGCTCGCCGAAACGCTGGCGCAAATCCGACCAGCAGAAGCTGTGAATCTCGTCGAATGGATTGCCGACCGAATTCAGCGCGAGCAGCGACGCTTTCGCATCGAGATAGCGCGCGAGCGGCTCCACTTCGTCCCAGATGTCCGGGTTGGTGTAGAGATGCAGCGCGGCGTCGAGATCGCAGTGCAGGTCGAGGACGACATCGGCATCGAACGACAGCTTTTGCAACGAGAGTCGCTGCGATTCGAGTTCCGTGTGCGGCGTCTGCTCGTCGAGGGCCTCTCTCATCGCGGCGCGCACGGCGAGCTTGTTCGCGTCCGCGTCCTTGCCGAGCCGCGCTTCGATGCGCGGCGCGATCAGCGCGGCGAGATCGTAGAAATTGCGGTTGAAGTTGTGGCCGCTGTTAGTTTCGAAACGGCCCATCAGCGTGCCGTGCAGATGCTGCGAGAGGCCGATCGGATTCGGCACCGGCACGATCACCACTTCGCCGCGCAGCTTGCCGGCCGCTTCGAATTCGGCGAGCCGGCGGCGCAGACGCCACGCGACGAGCATGCCGGGCAATTCGTCCGCGTGCAGTGAGGACTGGATATAGATTTTCTGGCCGCCGCCCGGGCCGTAGTGAAAGCTGGTGATGTTGCGGGACGTGCCGAGCGTCGGCGAAATAAGAGAATGGGTTTTGGTTTGCATAATGGTCGCGCGCGTTTGACCGCGCGGGTCTTGCCTCTGGGAATTGCCGGGCGCCGCGGTGTCTCCGTCCGTCGGCGTCCTACCGGACGTTCGATCTTAGCTGAAATCGGCGCGGCGGGCGGCCGAAAGCCCGCGCACCGGGTGCGCAAAAAAGAAAACGGGCTCCGCGCCCTTGAGCGCGGAGCCCGTTCGTCAGCCGGTGCGGCTCGTGACGAGCGGCTTAGCCGCCGTACACGTCGAAGTCGAAGTACTTCTTCTCGATCTTCTTGTAAGTGCCGTCCTTGATGATGTCGGCGATCGCCTTGTCGATCTTCGCCTTCAGATCCGTGTCTTCCTTGCGCAGCCCGATGCCCGCGCCGTTGCCGAGCGTCTTCGGATCGTCGATGTTCTGGCCGGCGAAGTCATAGCCCGCGCCGCGCGGCGTCTTCAGAAAGCCGATTTCGGCCTGCACGGCGTCCTGCAGCGCGGCGTCCAGACGGCCCGAGGTCAGGTCGGCGTAGACCTGGTCCTGGTTCTGGTACGGCGTGACCGTCACGCCCTTCGGCGCCCAGTAGGTCTTCGCGTAGGTTTCCTGGATCGTGCCTTGTTCGACGCCCACATTCTTGCCCTTCAGGCTGTCAGCCGTCGGCAGAATGTTGCTGCCCTTTTTCGCGACGAGCCGCGTCGGCGTGTTGAAGAGCTTGCTCGAGAAGGCGATCTGTTCGGCGCGTTGCGGCGTCATCGACATCGACGAGAGCACGCCGTCGAACTTCTTCGCCTTCAGCGCGGGAATCATGCCGTCGAAGTCGTTTTCCACCCAGACGCACTTCGCCTTCAGGCGCGCGCAGATCTCGTTGCCGAGATCGATGTCGAAACCGACCAGCTTGCCGTCGGAACCCTTCGATTCGAACGGGGGATAGCTTGCGTCGACGCCGAAACGGATCGTCGAATAGTCCTTCGCCAGCGCCGGGGTGACGGCGGTGAGCGACGTGGCGGCGAGGAGGGACATCGTCAGTGCCGCGAGCAGTTTCTTCACTGTTTTAACTCCAGAAGGTGGTCAGTTCAGCCCGATAGGTCTCGTATCCGGGCGTCCGGCGCGTCGTTGGGCGCCGGAGCATGATATCCCGCGGATCGTGTCCGCTCGGAATCGGCAGAAGGTTACCAAGCCAAAATAGTTCGGGAGCTAGTAAAAGCCCCGATAGCCGGGGCTTTAGAGCCTTTCCTCGCGTCCGTTCGGACCTCAGCGTGTGCGCAGCGGATGGTCTTTCAGAAACCACGACAGCCCGAACGCGACGAGCGCGACGCACGCGGCAACCAGATAGACCGTGTGCATCGAGCCCGCGAACGCGTGCAGATATTCGTCGTGCAGTGCGGGCGGCAACTGCGCGACCGTCTGCGGCCCGAGCGATTGCGGCAGTTCCGTGCCGGGCGCAACGAGCGCTTCGAGGCGCGTGCGCAAGCCGTTTGAAAAGATCGCGCCGAACGCCGCCACGCCGACCGAACCGCCGATCGAGCGGAACAGCGTCGCGCTGGAGGTCGCCACGCCCATCAGCCGGAATTCGACGACGTTCTGCACCGCGAGCACGAGCACCTGCATCACCATGCCGAGCCCGAGGCCGAGCAGCGCCATGTAGAACTGCATGGTCGCGAGCGATGTGTCGAGGTCGAGGGTCGACAGCAGCAGCATCCCGGTGGCGACGAGCGCCGTGCCCATGATCGGGAAGAAGCGATACTTGCCGATCTTGCTGATGATGCGCCCGCTCACGATCGACGACAGCAGCACGCCGGCCATCATCGGCGTGATCTGCAGGCCTGCCTGCGACGGCGTCGAGCCTTTCACGACCTGCAGATAGAGCGGCAGGAACGTGACCGCGCCGAATAGCGCGCAACCGACGATGAAGCCGATCAGCCCCGCGAGCACGAAAGTACGCTCCTTGAAAAGGGAGAGCGGCATGATCGGCTCGGCGGCGAGGCGTTCTTCGTAGACAAAGCCGCCGATGCACACGAGCCCGAGCAGCAGCGTGCACCAGAGTTGCGGCGAGCTCCACGGCATCACGGTGCCGCCTTCGCTCGTGAACAGGATGATGCAGGTGAGCGCGGTGGCGAGAAATCCGGCACCCATATAGTCCACGCGATGATTCACGTGCGCGGTGTGCGGTCTGAACACGAGCTGGATCACGGCGAGCGCGATCAGGCCGAGCGGCAGGTTGATGTAGAAGATCCAGCGCCACGACAGATGTTCGACGAGGAAGCCGCCGAGCAGCGGGCCGACGACCGTCGCGAGACCGTACACGCCGCCGAAGAGGCCCTGGAAGCGGCCGCGCTCGGCCGGCGGAATGACGTCGGCGATCGCGGCCATCGTGATGACCATGAGGCCGCCGCCGCCCAGGCCCTGCAGCGCGCGCAGCGCGATCAGCTGCGTCATGTTCTGCGCGACGCCGCAAAGGATCGAGCCGGCGAGAAAGATCAGAATCGACGCCTGAAGCACGATCTTGCGCCCGAACTGATCGCCGAATTTGCCGTAGAGCGGCACGACGATCGTCGAGCTGAGCAGGTAGGACGTGACCACCCACGAGAGGTTTTCGAGCCCGCCGAGGTCGCCGACGATGGTCGGCAGCGCGGTCGATACGATCGTCTGGTCGAGCGCGCCGAGCAGCATCACGAGCATGAGCGCCGTGAACAGCAGCCAGATGGGCGGTTTCGGTGCGAGGCCGGTTTCATCGGACGCTTTCGCGCCCACGACGGCGGTTTGATGCAAAGATGTCATGTCGGCTAGGTCGGCGCGCGCGACGCCGCGATCAGAATTATGGTGGGCATTACGAATCCACGCGCCGGTGGGCGGCGCATCGGATTGTAATTAATTAACTTGTAGATTAATATAGACGACGGAACAGTTCTCGTCAAATTCTTATGGCAAACGATGTGCTGGACAGCGACGCGGCCGGGTCCGACAACCCGGCGCCGCAGAAGAGGGCCGGCCGCCGGCCCGGGCGGCCGAGCGGAGCGCACGGCGAGCAGGCGCGCACGCAATTGCTGGCGATCGCGCTCGAAATGTTCGCGCGGCAGGGCATCGGCGAAACGACGCTCGGGGCGATCGCGCGGGAAGCGGGCGTGACGCCGGCGATGGTGCACTATTACTTCAAGACGCGCGATCAGTTGCTCGACGTGTTGATCGACGAGCGCTTCGTGCCGTTGCGCGCCGAACTCGCGCGCGTATTCAACGATCCGCATTCCGAACCCGTCGAGACGCTGCGCGCCTTCGTGGAGACGCTGGTCGCGACCGTCGACAAGTATCCGTGGTTCGCCGCTCTATGGGTGCGCGAGATGATCAGCGAGGGCGGTCTGCTGCGCCAGCGCATGGCGGAGCGCTTCGGCGACGCGCACAAGGATCGCGCGGTCGAGCGCATAGCCGGCTGGCAGAAGGAAGGGAAACTGAATCCGGCGCTGGAGCCGTCGCTCGTGTTCGCCTCGTTGTTCGGTTTGACGGTTTTTCCCCTCGCGACGGCGCGCGGGCGCGGCGAAGGAGACCGGGCCGTCAGCGCGGAGCAAGTCGCACGGCACGTCGTCGCGCTGCTGATGAACGGGATTCGGCCGTATTGAGCGTGGCGGGGGGCGGCGTGACGCAGCCAGCGACCTCGCGCAGTGACGCCATAAGCGCCGCGCGCGGCTGTTTCGAATCCGATTTACCCATCCGGTTAAAATCCGTCCCTCATTCGCAGACCGCCTCAGAGGAGACATCCCGATGGCCACATCCCGAGCAGCGCACGCACAGGCGCTCCCCGTCACCGCCGGCAGCATCTCCGCCCGGCTCGATCGGCTGCCGGCCACCCGCGCCGTCTGGACGCTCATCATTCTGCTGAGCCTCGGTTTCTTCTTCGAGCTCTACGATCTGCTGTATTCCGGCTACGTCGCGCCCGGTCTCGTCAAAAGCGGCATTCTGACGCCGACAACCGCGGGCCTCTTCGGCATGACGGGCGTCGCGAGCTTCATCGCTTCGCTCTTCGCGGGGCTCTTCATCGGCACGATCGCCTGCGGTTTTCTCGCCGACCGCTTCGGCCGGCGCGCGATCTTCACCTATTCGCTGCTGTGGTACACCGGCGCCAATCTCATCATGGCGTTCCAGGACACGGCGACGGGTCTGAATATCTGGCGCTTCGTCGCGGGCGTGGGCATCGGCGTGGAACTGGTGACGATCGGCACGTATATCTCCGAGCTGGCCCCGAAGCACATCCGCGGCCGCGCATTCGCGTGCGAGCAGGCGGTCGGCTTCACCGCCGTCCCGGTGGTCGCCTTTCTCGCGTATCTGCTCGTGCCGCGCGCGCCTTTCGGCATCGACGGCTGGCGCTGGGTCGTCATCATCGGCGCGCACGGTGCGCTGTTCGTCTGGTGGATTCGCCGCACGCTGCCGGAGAGCCCGCGCTGGCTTGCGCAGAAGGGTCGCCTCGACGAAGCCGATCGCGTGCTGCGCGCGCTCGAAGACAAAGTCGCCCGGGAATACGGCAAGCCGCTGCCGCCGCCGGAACCCGCCGTCGAAACCGCGGAAAAACGCGGCGCCTTCGCCGAGATGTGGACGCCGCCCTACGGCAAGCGCGCCGCGATGATGATTATCTTCAACGTGTTCCAGACCGTCGGTTTCTACGGCTTCGCGAACTGGGTGCCGACGCTGCTCGTGAAGCAGGGCATCACGACGACCTCCAGTCTCATGTATTCGAGCATCATCGCGATCGCGGCGCCGATCGGCCCGATCATCGGGCTCGCCATCGCCGACAGGATCGAGCGCAAGACGGCGATCGTCGCGATGGCCGCGGTGAATATCGTCTGCGGGCTCGCCTTCAGCCAGTCGGGCGACGCGGCCTTCCTGATCGCGATGGGCGTCGGCCTCACGCTCTCCGCCAACATCATGTCGTACAGCTACCACGCGTACCAGACCGAACTGTTCCCGACGAGCATCCGCGCGCGCGCCGTAGGTTTCGTCTATTCGTGGAGCCGCTTTTCGGCGATTTTCACGTCGTTCATCATCGCGGGCGTGCTGAAGGGATTCGGCACGACGGGCGTGTTCGTGTTCATCGCGTCGGCCATGCTGATCGTGATGGCGGCGATCGGCTTCATGGGGCCGCGAACGCGCGATCTCGCGCTGGAGAAAATCTCCCGCTAGCGAAAATAAGCGCACGATGCTGCGGGTTGGCGTCCTGTATGCCAGAATCCGCAGGACATACCTCATCGGCGGCCAATATTCGAATATGTCCGATACGCTCAACACAGTCGAAGCAGATCATGCGATGCGCAACTGGACGTACCGGTCGACGGGGAAAATTCCGATCGGTTCGGACCTGCACAAGCGCATGTTCTGCGAAATGCTGCTGACGACGCACAACCCGTACAAGCCCGCCGTCATCGACTGGCCGGAGCTCGATCCCGCCGCGTTGAAGCGCGTGACCTCGCTGCCGATCTGGGACATCGCGGTGCAGACGGAGGGGCGGGCGTCGATACGCGTCGCGACCTATGCCAGCCTCGTCGACGATCCGCAACTGCGCGAGGCCTTGCGCATGAACGGCGGCGAGGAAGCGCGGCACAAGCTGGTGCTTTCGAAGCTGGTCGAGGCGTACGGCATCGCGCTCGCGCCGGAGCCGCCGTATCCCGCGCCCGACGACGCCTTGCGCGCATGGATGCTCACGGGCTACAGCGAGTGCATCGACAGTTTCTTCGCGTTCGGCCTGTTCGAGGCGGCGCGCCAGTCGGGATACTTTCCTGAGGCGCTCGTCGAGACCTTCGAGCCGGTCATTCAGGAAGAGGCGCGGCACATTCTGTTCTTCGCGAACTGGGTTGCGTGGTATCGGCGCAGCCTGCCGTGGTACCGCAAGCCGTGGTTTCTCGCGAAGACCGCGAGCGTGTGGTTTTCGCTGATTCGCGACCGCATCTCGCTCGCGCGCGGCTTCGACAAGAGCGGCGCGGCGCAGGACGCGAATTTTCCGGCGAACGTCGGCGATTCGGTCGCGGGCGATGTATCGGTTCGCTCGTTGATCGAACTGTGTCTCGCCGAAAACGATCGCCGCATGGGCGGTTACGATGCGCGCCTGCTGCGTCCCGTCACCGTGCCCAGACTCGCGCGTCTCGTGCTGCGTTTCATCAGGAAGTAGGGTTCTCGCGCGCGGCGCGCGCATCGAAGCGCCGCGAGGCTTCCTCGACGTCCTGCCGGAACTGCGCCAGCGCCGCCAGTTGCGCATTCGGCGGCTGCAGCGCCGTCCACAACACTTCCACGAGTTCGTTCGCCGTCGTCTCGATCTGAGTCTGACTCAGGCGACGCTTCGCGAGCGTCGCGTCCCACAGCACGTGCTCCATCGGCCCGAAGACGAGCGAGCGCAACAGGCGCAAGGGCATGTCGGCGCGCACGTGGCCGAGCGCCTGACCGCGAGCGAGCACGTCCATCAGCGGCGCGGTGTAGCGGCGTTGCAGTTCCGTCAGCGTGTCCGACAGGTCGTGCTGCTTGGTGCGGCCTTCCGACAGCACGAGCGCGCACAGCCCCGTGCCGTTCATCAGCATCAGCCGCATGTGCGTCCTGACGATGAACGCAAACTGCTGGCGCACGGAGCCGTCGCGCGGCAGGCCCGTCTCGAACGCATCGATGATTTCGTCGTACCAATCGGCGATCACGCGGGCGCACAACTCGCGCTTGCCGCTGAAATAGCTGAACACTGTCGCTTCCGAGATGCCCGCGCGCTGTGCGATCTCGGCGCTCGTCGCGGCGTCGTAGCCTTTTTCGGCGAAGACGTCGCGGCCCGCCTGCAAGATGTCCTTCACGCGCTGCTGCGATTTGACTCCGGCGGGCGCGCGGCGGCCGGTGGCGGTGGTTTGCGTCGACATTGGCGGGGAACGTGGGGAAATAAATGTGAGCGTAGCTCAAAAAACTATTGACGACCAGCGCATTTGAGCGTGAAATTCCCCCATCCCGTGGTTTGCCGCCCTGTGTGAGTGAAACTCAAATTTTCAGGGCGCACCGAAAACATCGCATCTGGAGGAGACGACCCATGAGCAACGTACCCGGCCTGAATTTCGCATTGGGCGAAGACATCGACATGCTGCGCGACTCGCTCGCCAATTTCGCGGCGAAGGAAATCGCGCCGCGCGCGGGCGAAATCGACCACAGCGACCAGTTCCCGATGGATCTCTGGAAAAAATTCGGCGATCTCGGCGTGCTCGGCATGACTGTCTCGGAAGAATACGGCGGCGCGAACATGGGCTACACCGCGCACATGGTCGCGATGGAGGAGATTTCACGGGCGTCGGCATCGGTCGGGCTGTCGTACGGCGCGCATTCGAACTTGTGCGTGAACCAGATCCATCGCAACGGCACGGAAGCGCAAAAGCGCAAGTATCTGCCGAAGCTCGTATCCGGCGAACATATCGGCGCGCTCGCGATGAGCGAGCCGAACGCCGGCTCCGACGTCGTCAGCATGAAGCTGCGCGCCGAGGAAAAGGGCGATCATTACGTGCTCAACGGCACGAAGATGTGGATCACCAACGGCCCGGATTGCGACACGCTCGTGGTGTACGCGAAGACCAACATCGAGGCCGGCCCGCGCGGCATCACGGCGTTCATCGTCGAGAAGGGCATGAAGGGCTTTTCCGTCGCGCAGAAGCTGGACAAGCTCGGCATGCGCGGCTCGCATACGGGCGAGCTCGTGTTCGAGAACGTCGAAGTGCCGAAGGAGAACATCCTCGGTCAGTTGAACGGCGGCACGAAGGTGCTGATGAGCGGCCTCGATTACGAGCGCGCCGTGCTCGCGGGCGGCCCGACCGGCATCATGCTCGCGTGCATGGACGCGGTCGTGCCGTATATCCACGATCGCAAGCAGTTCGGTCAGGCGATCGGCGAATTTCAGCTCATCCAGGGCAAGGTCGCCGACATGTATTCGACGCTGCAGGCCTGCCGCGCGTATCTCTACGCGGTCGGCCGTCAGCTCGACACGCTCGGCTCGGACCACGTGCGCCAGGTGCGCAAGGACTGCGCGGGCGTCATTCTCTACACCGCCGAAAAGGCGACATGGATGGCCGGCGAAGCGATCCAGGTGCTCGGCGGCAACGGCTATATCAACGAGTATCCGGTCGGCCGTCTGTGGCGCGACGCGAAGCTTTACGAAATCGGCGCGGGCACGAGCGAGATTCGCCGCATGCTGATCGGCCGCGAATTGTTCGCCGAGACGGCTTGAGGCGCGCGTCATGACGATCATCGAATCGAAACTGAATCCGCGCGGCGAGGAGTTCCGCACGAACGCGGCCGCGCTCGAGGCGCTCGTCGCCGATCTCAAGGCGAAGGTCGCCAAGATCGCGGAAGGCGGCGGCGAGGCCGCGCGCGACAAGCACGTGTCGCGCAACAAGCTGCTGCCGCGCGATCGCATCGCGCAATTGCTCGATCCGGGCACGCCGTTTCTCGAACTGTCGCAACTCGCCGCCTACGGCATGTATAACGACGACGCGCCGGGCGCGGGGATCATCACCGGCATCGGGCGCATCGCGGGGCAGGAGTGCGTCGTCGTGTGCAACGACGCGACCGTGAAGGGCGGCACATACTATCCGGTCACCGTGAAGAAGCACTTGCGCGCGCAGGAAATCGCCGAGCAGAACCGCCTGCCGTGCGTGTATCTCGTCGATTCGGGCGGCGCGAACCTGCCCAATCAGGACGATGTATTTCCCGACCGCGATCACTTCGGCCGCATCTTCTACAACCAGGCGAACATGTCGGCGCAAGGCATCGCGCAGATCGCGGTGGTGATGGGTTCGTGCACCGCGGGCGGTGCCTATGTGCCCGCGATGAGCGACGAATCGATCATCGTCAAGAATCAAGGGACGATCTTTCTCGGCGGCCCGCCGCTGGTCAAGGCGGCGACCGGTGAGGAAGTCAGCGCCGAAGATCTCGGTGGCGGCGACGTGCACACGCGTCTCTCAGGCGTCGCCGATCATCTCGCGCAGAACGACGCGCATGCGCTCGGCATCGCGCGCAGCATCGTCGGCAACCTGAATCGCGTGAAGACGCCGGCGCTCGCACTCAAAGAACCGCTGCCGCCGCGCTACGACCCGCAAAGCGTGTACGGCGTGATTCCGGTCGATACGCGCAAGCCTTTCGACGTGCGCGAAGTGATCGCGCGCATCGTCGACGATTCCGCCTTCGACGAATTCAAGGCGCGCTACGGCACGACGCTGGTGTGCGGCTTCGCGCATATCTGGGGACATCCGGTCGGCATCGTCGCGAACAACGGCATTCTGTTCAGCGAGTCCGCGTTGAAGGGCGCGCATTTCATCGAGCTGTGCGCTCAACGCAAGATTCCGCTCGTGTTCCTGCAGAACATCACGGGCTTCATGGTCGGGCGCAAGTACGAGAACGAAGGCATTGCGCGCAACGGCGCGAAGATGGTGACGGCGGTCGCGACGGCGAAGGTGCCGAAGTTCACGGTGATCATCGGCGGTTCGTTCGGCGCGGGCAATTACGGCATGTGCGGCCGCGCGTATTCGCCGCGCTTCCTCTGGATGTGGCCGAACGCGCGCATCTCGGTGATGGGCGGCGAGCAGGCCGCGTCCGTGCTCGCGACGGTGCGCCGCGACGGCATCGAAAAGAAGGGCGGCACGTGGTCGAGGGAAGAAGAGGAAGCGTTCAAAGCGCCGATTCGCGATCAGTACGAGGTGCAGGGGCATCCGTATTACGCGAGCGCGCGTCTGTGGGACGACGGCGTGATCGATCCCGCGCAGACGCGCGACGTGCTGGGCCTGGGCCTCGCCGCGACGATGAACGCACCTATCGAAGACACGCGCTTCGGCGTATTCCGGATGTAATGCCATGTTCAACAAAATACTGATTGCGAACCGCGGCGAGATCGCGTGCCGCGTCGCGGCGACGGCGAAGCGCCTGAACGTCGGCAGCGTCGCCGTGTACTCGGATGCCGATGCCAAAGCCAAGCATGTCGATGTCTGCGATGAAGCGGTGCATGTCGGCGGATCGGCCGCGTCGGAGAGTTATCTGCGTATCGAGCGTATCGTCGATGCGGCGAAGAAAACCGGCGCGCAGGCGATTCATCCGGGCTATGGATTTCTTTCGGAAAACGAAACGTTCGCCAACGCATGCGAGAAAGCCGGTCTGGTTTTCATCGGGCCGCCCGTCGAGGCGATCAGCGCGATGGGCTCGAAAGCCGCTGCAAAAGCGCTGATGCAGTCCGCATCGGTGCCGCTCGTGCCGGGCTATCACGGCGACGATCAGGATCCCTCGCTGCTTCAGCGCGAAGCAGACCGCATCGGCTATCCGGTGCTGCTGAAAGCGAGCGCGGGTGGCGGCGGCAAGGGCATGCGCGTCGTGGAAAAGAGCGAGGATTTCGCGGCCGCGCTCGCGTCGTGCAAGCGCGAGGCGGCGTCGAGCTTCGGCAACGATCGCGTGCTGATCGAAAAGTACCTGCTGCGTCCGCGTCACGTCGAAGTACAGGTGTTCGCGGACAAGCACGGCAATGCGGTCTATCTGTTCGATCGCGACTGTTCCGTGCAGCGCCGTCATCAGAAGGTGCTGGAAGAAGCGCCCGCACCGGGACTCGCCGATGAAACGCGTCGCGCGATGGGCGAAGCCGCGGTGGCGGCGGCGCGCGCGGTGAACTACGTCGGCGCGGGCACGGTCGAGTTCATCATGACGCAGGACGGCCAGTTCTATTTCATGGAGATGAACACGCGCTTGCAGGTCGAGCATCCGGTGACGGAGATGGTGACCGGGCTCGATCTCGTCGAATGGCAACTGCGCGTGGCGGCGGGCGAGCCGCTGCCGCTGAAGCAGGACGAGCTGAAGGTGCAGGGCCACGCGATCGAGGCGCGTATCTATGCGGAGAATCCGTCGCGCGGCTTCCTGCCGTCGACGGGCACGCTCAAGCACGTGCGCATGCCGCATGCGGTGGAGTTTTCGATCGACGGCGACGTGCGCGTCGACAGCGGCGTGCGTCAGGGCGATGCGATCACGCCGTTCTACGATCCGATGATCGCGAAGCTGATCGTGCATGGCCGGGACCGTCGCGATGCGCTTGCTCGCATGGCGCGTGCGCTGGCGGAATGCGAGATCGTCGGGCTGTCGACGAATGTCGAGTTCCTTCAGCGCATCGTGAAGAGCGAGCCGTTCAGCGCGGGCGATCTCGACACGGGCCTGATAGAGCGTCATCACGATGCGCTCTTCGCGCCGACTCACGTTTCACGCAAGAAGGGGCTCGCGCTCGCATGCGCGGCGCTGCTCACGCGCGAGGGCGGCGAGGCGCACGGGCACTCGCCGTGGGATGCGTTGTCGCACTGGCGGATGGCGGGCGGCTATAGCCAGGATCTGAACTGGCGCGCGCTCGATACCGACGAAGCGTTGAAGGTCGTGTTCACGAAGAACGGCGAGAAGCGCCTGCGTCTCGACGATGCGAGCGCGCGCTTCGACTGGACGCATAGCGGCGAGACGTCGTTCGCGGTCCAGCTCGACGATGCGCTGATCAAAGGCCACGTCTTCACCGACGGCGACGTCTTCCATGTCTTCCACGAAGGCGCGGCGTTCCAGTTCGAGTGGCAGAACCTGATGGCGCATGCGGCCGATGCCGAGCACGAAGGCCGTCTCACGGCCCCTATGCCCGGCAAGGTGATCGCTGTGCTCGTCGAGCCGGGCGCATCGGTTGCGAAGGGCGCGCCGCTGATGGTGATGGAAGCGATGAAGATGGAGCACACGATCGTCGCGCCGGCGACCGGCAAGATCGGCGAGATTCTGTTCGAGGTCGGCGATCAGGTGGCCGACGGCTCGCAACTGCTCGTGCTGGAGGTCGAACAGACCGCTAGCGCTTGACCTTGGCGGGCGCGCCGAGCAGCGTCTCTTCGCTCTCGGCGCGCACGAGAATCTCCACGCGGCGATTCAGCGCGCGCCCTTCGCGCGTGCCATTGGTCGTGATCGGGCGCAGATACGCCATGCCTTTTGTCGTGATGCGTTCGGCGGGCACGCCGCGCGCGATCAACGCTTTCGCGACGGCGTCGGCGCGTGCCGCGGAAAGCGCGCGGTTATACGAGAGCGAGCCTTCGTTGTCGGTGTGGCCTTCGATCAGCACGGGCCGCATGCTGCGCTTCAACACCTGGGCCGCTCGATCGAGCACGGGTGACTGAGTGTCACGAATGGTCGACTGATCGGTATCGAAGAGCGGCGCCTCGGGCAGCCGCATCTCCACGCCGCCCTTGACCGGCAACATGGTGATGCCGTATTGCGCGTTCAACTGCTCTTCCTTCGAGCGGTTGAGCCCGGTGGAACATCCGGTGAGCAGCGCGATCAACAAGCACGCGCCCATGGTCGCTCGTGAAGCTTTCTCCCTCATTGCATGATTCCTGCGTCGATTTCGAGCCTCGATTATAGGGAGCGCGAAACGTGCCTTCTGTAAATAAGGTTGCGTGACGATTCGCATCGAGTGGAATGATTCGTGCGTGATTACAATGCGGGCGAACGTTTTATGTTTCGCCCATCATCGAATGTCGCAAACGGGAGCCACTCACTCATGCCGATCCAGCCGCGCAACGACCCGACGCCGGATGAATCCGGGCGCACGCGCAAGATGCAGCGCACGGCTTCCGCTGTGCTCTATGCCGTGCTCGTGCTGGTCGCGCTGTACACGGCGCGCACTTTCATTCCCGCGGTCGTATGGGCGAGCGTGATCGCGATCGCGCTATGGCCGGCGTTCGGCTGGCTCGAACGTCGGTCGATGTTCCGGCGGCATCACAACCTGCTCGCGGTCGCGCTGACGGCGGCGATCGGGCTGCTGTTCGTCGTGCCGTTTTTCATCGTCGCGGCGCAGACGGTGGCCGAGGCGCGCGACATGCTCCACTGGTTCCACGAGGTGCTGCGCACCGGCATTCCTGTGCCGGCGTTCATCGAGCATTTGCCGATGGGCTCGCAGCAAGTGGGGCGCTGGTGGCAGGAGAATCTGTCGACGCCGCTCGAAGCTTCGCCGGCGGTGAAGGGTCTGCATGGCGCGACGGTAGTCGCGATGACGCGGCACTTCGGCGCTCGCGTGGTACATGGATTCGTCATCTTCGGCTTCATGCTGATGACGCTCTTTTTCGTGTTTCTGGCGGGCTCGAAGCTCGGCGAGCAACTGCTCGCGGGATCGCGCCGGGCGTTCGGTCCGGACGGCGCCGCGCTCGTTCGGCGCATGGCGGAATCGGTGCGCAGCACGGTGGTGGGGCTCGTGGTCGTCGGCTTGGGCGAGGGCGCGCTGCTCGGCATCGCCTATGCGGTGACGGGCGTGCCGCACGCCACCTTGCTCGGCATGCTGACCGCCGTCGCGGCGATGCTGCCGTTCTGCGCGCCGATCGTGTTTCTCGCCGCGGCGCTATGGCTGCTCGCGCAAGGCTCGATGATCGCGGCGGCGTGCGTCGCCGTGTCAGGGTTGATCGTCGTGTTCGTGGCGGAGCACTTCGTGCGGCCGGTGCTGATCGGCGGATCGACGCGGCTGCCATTTCTGCTCGTGCTGTTCGGCATTCTCGGCGGCGCGGAGACGTTCGGGCTGGTCGGGCTGTTCATCGGCCCGGCGCTGATGACGATTCTCGTCGTGCTATGGACGGACTACGTCGGCAACCGCAGCTAGCGCTTTCGAAGGTGGGCGTAACGCATCGCGGTTACGCGAGGGAGCGTGATCGAAGCCCGATCAGCCGCGTTCCTGCACGCATACCCACGGCGACAGGACGACCGCCCACAATTGCGGATCGCGCGCGGCGACGTCGGCGGCGGTCTCGGCCTGCATGCGTTCGACCAGACCGGCGGAGAGCCATTGCGCGACCTGTTGCTTGTCGTCGTTGGCGACGGCTTCCGCCACGCTCACGAGGTCGAGATCGCCCTTCACCCAGATGAGCTTGCCCTGCGCGAAAAAGCGCTCCAGTTCGGACCAGCCGATCTGGGCGGTTTCGGCGAGGAGCTTGACATAGAGCGGGCTGGGCGTAGGGGCGTCGGACATGGGCGAAAGCGAAGAAAAACGAAAGGCGTCCGACACTATAGCGCAGTGCCGGACGCCTTCGTTTCAAACAACTGCCGCGAGAAACTTTACAGATCGAAGAAAACCGTCTCGTTCGGGCCGCGCAGATGAACGTCGAAGCGATAGATCGTGCCCGACGAACCCGGATTGGCGGACGCGCCCGCCTCGCGCTTCGCGACCAGCGTGTGGCGGCGCTCGGCCGGCACGCTCTGCAACACGGTGTCCTTCGCGTTGGCTTCGGTTTCGTCGTCGAAGTAGATGCGCGTGTAGGTGTGCAGCAACATGCCGCGCATCAGCACGATGACGTCGATATGCGGCGCGGAATCGTCGGCGGTCGCGCCCGGCTTTACCGTATCGAAGATGAAGCGCAGCTTCGGGTCCGTGCCGGTGCCGCAGCGCGCGAAGCCGCGAAAGCCCGACTCGCGCGCTTCCTGCACGTTCTGCACATAGCGGCCGCTCGCATCGGCCTGAGCGATTTCGATCAGCGCGTCGTTGACGGGCTTGCCTTCGGCGTCGAACACATTGCCGACGATGGCGATATGCTCGCCCGGCGTCTCACGATCCGCCGCCGATGCGGTGAAGAGGCTCTTCAGATCGAAGTTGTACTGCTCGGGAACCAGGCCGTAGGCGAAGTACGGTCCGACGGTCTGCGAAGGGGTCTGTTTCAGCGTGGTCATGTTCGGTTACTCCGTCGGCGTTTGGTCCGGGCCGCGCAGCACGATGTCGAATTCGTAGCCGAGCGCGTAGTTTTCCTGCGTCGTGTCGATCGAGAAGGCCGACACCAGACGCTTTCTTGCGTGCTCCGGAATGCCTTGATAGATCGGATCGAGATCGAGCAGCGGATCGCCGGGGAAGTACATCTGCGTGACGAGGCGCGAGCCGAAATATTCGCCGAAGAGCGAGAAGTGGATGTGCTGCGGACGCCATGCATTCGGGTGATTGCCCCACGGATACGCGCCCGGCTTGATCGTCATGAAGCGATACCGGCCTTCGTCGTCGGTCAGGCAGCGGCCCGCGCCGAGGAAGTTCGGATCGAGCGGCGCATCGTGCTGGTCTGCTTTGTGCACGTAGCGGCCCGCGGCGTTCGCCTGCCACACTTCCACGAGCGTGTTGCGCACCGGACGGCCGCCTTCGTCGAGCACGCGCCCCGTCACGATGATGCGCTCGCCGAGCGGTTCGCCGTTTTTCGCGGCGTTGCGCGTGAGATCGTTGTCGAGCACGCCCAGATCGTCAGCACCATAGACCGGCACGCGGCGATTGCGCAGGTTTTCCTTCAGCGGAATCAGCGGCAAACCCGGGCTGCGCAGAATCGACGACCGGTAGCCGGGCGACAGATACGCGGGATGGGATTCCCAATCGCGCGGTGTGAGGATGGGGGAGGTCATGTCGACTGTCTCCTGTATTTGTGGAAGTTGAATAGGATGTTTCTGACGGCTACTTTATAGAACGACGCAAGTTATGGAAAATGACGTTTTGTGCCATCTTGCATAACGGATCTTCATGGATACCGACTTCACCAACACCCGGGTCAAGTTCCGGCATCTGCAGTGTTTTCTGGCCGTCACGCAGCTCGGCAGCGTGCAGCGCGCCGCCGATAGCTTGTCGATCACGCAGCCCGCGGTTTCCAAGACAATCGGCGAGCTCGAATCCATTCTAGGCGTCCGGCTGTTCGAGCGCGGGCGGCGTGGGGCAGTGCCGACCCGAGAGGGGCGGCTTTTCGCGCCGCATGCGAGCGCGTGCGTGGCGTCCTTGCGCGAGGGCGTCGACATGCTTCTGCGCGAGCGCGGCGACGTGCCGGGCTCCATCGCGGTCGGCATCCTGCCCACGGTCGCGCCGGTGCTCCTGTCACCCGCGCTGACCTCGTTCCGGCAGCAGTGGCCGGCGGTGTCGCTGTCTGTCCGGACAGACTCCAACGCGCTCTTGCTGGAAAAGTTGAAGGACGGCGAAGTCGATCTTGTCGTCGGACGGCTGTCGGAGCCGGAAGCGATGCACGGTCTGTCCTTCGAGCAGATCTATCGCGAGCCGCTCGCGGTGGTCGTGCGCCGCGAGCATCCGCTGACGCTCGAGACGCCGCTCACGCCCGCGCTCCTCGCGCGCTTCGTGATCGTCGTGCCGCCGTTCGGCACGCTGATCCGTCAATCGGCGGAAAGTGTGCTGACCGCGTTCGGCGCACACGCGTTGACCGCGCTCGTCGAAACCCTGTCGGTGTCGCTCGGGCGCTCGCTCGCGATGAACAACGACGCCGTGTGGTTCGTGCCGGCCGGCGCGGTCGAGCAGGACATCGGGCTCGGGCTGCTCAGCGCGCTGCCGATGCCCTTCGCCGGCACCGATGAGCCCATCGGCCTGATACGCCGCAATGACGCGGCGCGCACGCCGGTGGAAGAAACGCTCGTCGACGCGCTGCGCGAGGCGGGCCGCTCGCGCGCCGGGAGCAAATGACCGGTGGGGGTGGGCGGCGCGCAAGTTGCTAAAGCAGCATTTACCGCGCAGATTTCGCGGGAAAGAAATACTATGACGAAAGGCCGCGAGGACGAGATGACTGCAACGAACGCCGCTGGCGGCAGTCACATCCGGGGTTGGCCACAGCCTTTGTCGTAGACGTCCCGCCGCACGCACGCGCCGCACTCGAACATGTTCGCAAGATGAAGACTGTACTGCTCGTCGACGACGATCCCGCCACCATCGAAGCCTGGACCCTGTGCATGCAGGGCGAGGATTGCAATGTCTTATGCGCGTTCGACGGCAACGGAGCACTGACGATACTCGGCGAGCAGCGCGTGGACATCGTCGTTTCGGACTGGATGATGCCCGGCCTGGGCGGCGCGTTGCTGTGTCAGACGATGAAAAACGACGCGGCGCTCGCGCACATTCCTTTTCTGATGATCTCGGGGCATCCGAACCCGCCGGCCTTCGTGAGCTACGACGGATACTTGCGCAAGCCCGTCGACATGGGGACGCTGATCGCGGCGGTGAACCGGTTGTGCGCCGCGAAAAAGCGCCCGCTTTACTGAGCGCCGCCTAGCGCAGCGCCGCCAGCGCCTCGTCCATCTGCCGCTGCGCGAGGCGGTTCAGCTCCTGCGGAATCTGACACTCGAGCGGCAGGCAGGGCGTGACGATCACGCGGATATGCCCGCCGCGATCGGGCCAGCCTTTCGCCGGCCAGACCTTGCCCGCGTCATGCACGACCGGCACCACCGGCACTTTCGTCGCGCAAGCGAGACGCACGCCGCCCGACGCCAGCTTGAGCGGCGCATCGTGCGCGACGCGCGTGCCTTCAGGAAAGATCACGACCGAATCGCCTTTTTTCAGCCGCGCGGCGCATTCGCGCGTGACGGCCGTGTGCGCTTGCCGGATCGAGCCGCGATCGAGGCTCACCATGTCGAGGCCGCGCAGCACCCAGCCGAAAAACGGGATGTTCATGAGTTCGTGCTTGAACACGAAGCTGATGCGCCGCGGAAACAGCGCCATGAACGAAAGCGTTTCCCACGTCGACTCATGGCGCGAAAGGATGATGCATGGCCCGTCGGGCAGATGCTCCAGGCCTTCTATCGAACAGGTGACGCCGGTGAGCGCGCGCATCATCGCGACCATCGCGCGGCACCAGAGCGTCGCGAGACGGTAGCGCCCGTTGCGGCCGACGAACGGAAACAGCGGCAGGATCAGAATCGACCAGACGATGCCGCTGCCGAGCAGATAGGTTGCAAAGAGCCACTTGACGAGGGTGCGACGCATCGGGATTCGTAAGATGACGGAAAGGTGACGAACGGCGGGAATCCGCAAGCATAGCCTATCGGGCGAAACACGCCGGACCGGCATTGCACACCATGCGGCGTCATCGAAGCGATGCAACAATGGACCCCGACGGAACACCCTCGGAAAGGAACAGCCGCAATGGAAAATCAATCGCCGGTGCAGTTCGACGAAGGCATGCTCGACGTAGGCGACGGACACTCGATCTACTGGCGCGCGCAAGGTCCGCGCGACGCGCCCGTGATGCTCGTCGTGCACGGCGGCCCCGGCGGCGCGATGAACGTGAAATGGGCCGACGTGCTCGAAGAAGACCGCTGGCGCGTCGTGTTCTTCGATCAGCGCGGCTGCGGCAAGTCCACGCCCTTCGGCAAGCTGGAGGCGAACGGCATCGATGCGCTCGTCGGCGACATGGAAAAGCTGCGCGTCGCGTTGAACATCGAACAATGGGCGCTTTTCGGCGGCTCGTGGGGCACGACGCTCGGGCTCGCGTATGGCGTCGCGCATCCGGAGCGCTGCACGGGCTTTCTGCTGCGCGGCGTTTTTCTCGCGCGCCGCGAGGATATCGACTGGTTTCTGTGGGACGTGCGGCGCGTGTTCCCCGAAGCGCATCGCGCGTTTCTCGACGCGATCGAGGCAGCGTGCGGCAAGCGTCCCGCGAATGCGCAGGAAATCTTGCGGATGACCGAAGCGCCGCTCGCGCGCTTCGACGAGGCCGGCACGCGGCTCGCGCGCGCGTGGACGCAGTACGAGACGACGCTTTCCGTCGTCAACAAGCCGGAGAAGGAACCGGCCGAGGAAGAGAAGCGCCCGAACGCGGAGGCGAACGCGGCCGCGATATCGATGGCGCTGCTCGAACGTCACTACATGGCGAACGAACTGCCGCCGATGCCGCTCTTGCCGCTCGTCGCGCGCATCGCGCATCTGCCCTGCCGGATCGTGCACGGCCGCTTCGACATGGTGTGCCCGGCCGATCAGGCGCTGGATCTGGCGGCGCGCTGGCCGGGTGCGGAACTGGCGGTCGTGAATGCGTCGGGCCACTGGACCTTCGAGCCGGGCAATCTCGCGGCATTGCGTGCCGGCGCGGCGGCGCTCGCGAACGCGATCGCGCAGACCAGACCCGCGACCGCCTGACATTCAGACGATCGCGGGCGCGGCGTCGGTCAGGCTGCGCCAGTCGAGATCCGCGCCGATCACGACCGGCTGCGCGGCGCGCTGCGTCGCGATCGTGAGCGTCACACACAGCGACGTGCCCGTCACCGAGAGGTAGGGCGCACTCGTGATCACCTGCTGCGGCTTCGCGTGCGCATCGACGAAATATGGGCGATTGTCCCAGCGCCCGGTCGACGGATCGGCGATCGGCGCAAATCGCTCGCTCGGAGCTTTCGCGGCCGTGCCCGCCAAACCGGGCATGCACTCGCGGCCACCCTGATCGAGGAAAAAGCAACTGAGCGTGCAGGGCAGCGCGAGCAGGTCGGCGCACGCGGCTTCGGTCGTCGCGCCCGACGCCAGACGCCGCGCCGCGTAAGTGAGTCCCGTGCGATAGGGCAGCAGAAGCAGATCGCTCGTGACGCGCTCGCTGCGCCGCATTTGCGCGAGCGTATCGAAGACGTCTTCGAAGAGCGGCGTGGCCGCGCCGTGCCCGGCGAGCTGCGCCGAGGGCATGCCGAGCAGATAGCCCTGCACGAAATCGACGTTCGAGCGAGCGGCGAGGATCAGATCCTCGCCCGTCTCGATGCCTTCGGCGACCACGAACATGCCCGACTCGTGCAGCAGGTCGACGAGCTTCGGCATCAGCGCGTCGCTCATGTGGGCGCTTTTCGTGCGCACGAGACTGCGATCGAGCTTGACGATGTCCGGCCGCAGCGTGAGCAGCCGGTCGATGTTGGAATGCCCCGCGCCGAAATCGTCCACCGCGACGAGAAAGCCCTGCGCGCGAAACGCATGCGTCGCGCGCGCGATTTCCGCGACGTCCGTGCCACCGGATTCGAGCACTTCGATGACCAGTTGCTCGGGCGCGAGGCCCGCTTCGCGCGTCGCCGACGCGAGCCGCGCGGCGTAGCCGGGATCGGTGAAAGTCGCCGGATTGATATTGAGGAAGAGCCAGTGCGCGGCAGGCAAAATGGGCGCCGCGTTGCGCAGATGGGTGAGGTGGCTCATGCGGTCGAGCTCGGTCAGCCTGCCTGCGACGATCGCCTTGCCGAAGAGATCGAACGGCCCGACGAGCGCGCCGCCGCCCGCGTCGCCGCGCAACAGCGCCTCGTAGCCCACTTCGCGCTGGTGCGGCAGGCTGTAGATCGGTTGCAGATGCGTGCGCAGCGTGATGCCGTCGACGATCTCCGTGTGTGCGCTCAGCACGTTCAGACGCAGGTAACCGGCGTGCGCTGCACGGCGCCCGGCGACGGCCTGTACGAAGCGAGCGCCGGCAGTCGAGCGCACGCAGGAGCAGTCAGTTCGATGAACGGCACGGCAGTCACGCTTTTCGGTGGGGATGAGCGCAATATCGGCGGGTCGTGCGCAAACTTGAGCGCCGCAGCCGTTCTTGCGTCGAGAGCGCTTTCATCGCCTCCGGTTTGCCGGCGGGGCCTGCGCGACCTATCTTTGTTGGTGCGATGCTACGATCCGCCTGCAACTTAAGCCGGGCCGCGCTCGTCGAAAGTTGCAACGAACCCTAGAGAGAGATAGATGGCGCAACAGAAAACCAACCCCAAACTCGAGCAGGCGCTGACGCGCGGCGATCTCGCGATCCGTCAGGCCAACTCGGGCCGCGCCACCGCGGTCCTGCGCGCCCTTGGAAAAATGATCGTCGAGGCGTCGGCGACGATCGGCGTCGAGGCGCATGTCGTCATCCACGACGGCGACAAGATTTACGATCCCGCCGACGGCGTCTGGCCGCAACAGTTGCTCGTGTCGCTCGACGGCCCCGTCGAAGACAACGATCCGGACGAGATTCGCACCATCACGCTGCTTGCCGACACGCCTTCGACAATTTTCCGCTGCGAGTGGCAACGCGCCGACGGCAATATCGGGCGGCAGGAAGGCCGTCCGCTCGCGATGGTCGCTTTCATTACCGATGTTGATATCCCGTGGCTCGACGAAGACGACTGATTTTTAATTCTCTTCGGCGAAATTCATACTCCCGACATGATTATGTCGTGATAGAGCGGGCCTCTCTTTTCAAGGGAGGCCCGCTTTTTCTTGAGGCCTCCGCGGGCCGTTCAAAATCCCAGACTTTGCGCGCCAGGCAGTTCGCAGATTCTGCGAAGAAAAAGTGTAAGCAAACGTTACCGAACCCCTTTTTTTATGTGTTTTCCAGCGTTTACGCGATGCTCCGCGACGCTTCGCCGAACGCTATTCTCCTAAATGCCTCTCGCGTCGATTGGTGGCTGCTCGCCCTCGTTCTTTCATCCGATCGGGCTCGTATATTCCTCCATGGCATATGCATATATTGGTTTGCAGCGGCTACCCGGCGCCCGGCTTTGCACCGATTAGAAGCTTTCTTCCACTGTATTAGCCTGAAATTTGCTGAGAAACAGCGGCAAGCGCGCACCCCGTTATTTGACTTCGTGAGAGGCTCGATTCGCCCGTCTGAGGGACCGACCAATAAACGTCCTCAGCACGCGGCACCTTTCCAATCGCCAAGAAAAAATGGGGTTTACAAATGGAACGTCTGAACCTTGCCAACAACGCCGCCGCTAACCAAACCGAACCGGCGGTTCGCCCGACTCTCACGGTCGTACCCGCACTTCAGAAAACGGAGCGCATGCCGTTTACTATCCGTATCGTCCAGGACGACGGCGGATTGCAGAAAGCCGTGAGCATCAGACGTTCGGCCTATGGGCGGCACCTGCCCGAATTCGCCGAAAAAATGACGATCGAGCCTTCGGATCGCGATCGCGGCACAGCCGTGCTTTTGGCGGAATCCAAGCTGGACGGCGCACCGCTCGGCACCATGCGCATTCAGACCAATGCGTATGGTCCGCTCGCCGTCGAGCAGTCGGTGCGTCTGCCCGAGCATCTGGCGACGAGCCGACTCGCGGAAGCGACGCGTCTCGGCGTCGCGGGCGGGATGGTGGGACGGGTGGTGAAGGTGGCGTTGTGCAAGGCGCTGTGGATGTTCTGCGAACTGCACGAGATCGATTACATGGTGATCACGGCGCGTACGCCGCTCGATCGGGAGTATGAGGCGATGCTCTTCAAGGATGTTTTCGGCGTCAACGAATTCCTGCCGATGTCGCATGTGGGCGGCCTGCCGCACCGCGTGCTGGCGAAGGATGTCGCCGCGGCGCGCCAGCGCTGGGAAGAGGCGCGTCATCCGCTCTTCAATTACATGGTGCACACGCATCACCCCGACATCGATTTGCATTCTGTAGATTTATCTTTTGACTGGGAACCGGTACGATGCCCGGAGGCTCCGTTGATGGCCTATGGCAGGTAAAAAGGCACGATCGTATCCAGGAAGGTAATAGCGAATAACCGGGCCACGGAGCGGTCCGGTTGGCCAAAAAGCGGTGGCGCGCGGGGATCTCGTTCTCCGCCGCTGCCTGCGCAGGCGCATTTCGCGCCGGGCGCAAACGGGGGTTTTTCCAGGTATGGCGTCGGTTATTCCAGCTTCCTTATCGAGATTCAGACGCACGGGCTCGTGGATCGACGACGCGCTGTACGCGGTCGCCGTATACGCGGTGCCCTTTCTGATTCTGCTCGGTACGATCGCGACGCTTTATTTTCTGCCGCGCCAATACGAAACGCGCGGCGCGGTTCCGCTTGAACTGCGAGTCGCCGCCGATAAACGCGGCATCATGAATCCCGCCGATGCGCTCGAGGCGCTGCAAGGCGCGGCGCCCGTTTCCCGTTACAGCACGCGTCTTTCCGAAAAGCCGATCTGGTTCAGTTTTACGACGCCCAGCATGAGCGCGGTTTCGTCGACGGTCGTCGAATTGCCGTCGCGTCATGCGCAAACGCTTGCCTGCTGGGACGCAAATACGCTCGCGCCGCTCGGCGAGGCGAGTCGCGACGGATTGAGCGGCGAAATGCGCGCAGTCAAGGCGGGCTTCTCGATTCAGGTTGGCCGTCTGAAAAAACCCGAAAACATACTTTGCCGCGGCACATTTTCAGGACCGGCGCAAATCAATGCTTATGCATGGGAATGGCAAGGTTTGCGTAATTCGGCGCTTGATTTTCAGGAAAGTTCGGGATTGATCGCGGGCGGTTTGCTGACGCTCGCGGTATTCGTATTCGTGACGGCGCTGATCAATCACGAGTGGACTTACGTTATTTTCGCGGTGTGGCTCGTCGGCAATTTGCGTCTTTGCGCAAATGCGATGGGCTGGGACATGCAATGGCTCGGCCGTCTGCTGCCGTCCGATTTCATGCAACCGCTGCGGCAGTTCACATTCGCCGCCTATTACTTGCTGACCGCCGCGCTCTTTCAGCAGCTTTTCAGGCGCGAGTTGCGCGTGGTGGGCTATCGCTGGCTGCTGCGCTTGATCCAGTATGTCGGCATCGTGCTGCTCGCCGCCGCGTTCGCGTTGCCGTATGCGCTTTTCATTCCGACGCTCTGGGTCATCGCGGGCTTCGGCATCTGCGTGCTGCTGTTCTTCCTCGCGCGGCTCGTGTGGATGGCGCGCTCGCGCACCGTGCTGTGGTACGTCGCGTCGCTCGGCGTCGTGCTGTTCTCGACGTTCTCGGAAGTGCTCGGCGCGGCCTTCGGGCTGAAGGTGCTCGTCGGCGGCGTCAACACGGTGATGGCCGCGCTGTCGTCCAGCATGATGGCGGCCTTCGCGATCGCCGAGCAGATGCGCGCCGAGCGCGATTTTCGCCGCCAGGCGCAAATGGAATTGCGCAACACCTACGAAGTCACGCCGATCGGCCTCTTCACGCTCGACGCCGACGGCCACTTCGTGCGCGCCAATCCCGCGTTGCGCGCAATGCTCGATCTGCAAAAGGCCGACTACAAGGCGCGGCACTGGAACGACTACTTCGAGGCGGGCGCGTGGGGCGCGCTGCAGGCGCTGGCATCGAAGGGCAGTGACGGCGAACTCGAAATGGGCGGCTCGCCCGAGCGCGGCACCGGCGAGCGTCGCTATCTGTTGAAGGCAATCCGCTCGAACGGCTGGATAGAAGGCTCGCTGCAGGACACGACCGAACGTTCGAAGGCCGTCGAGCGCCTGCGTTTTCTCGCGGAGCACGATTCGCTGACCGGCTCGCTGAATCGCCGCGGCGTCGAGAAGGCCATCTCCGTGCAGAGCGAAGAGACGCTGCCGTGGGCGCTCGCCTACGTCGATCTCGACCGCTTCAAGCTCGTCAACGATCTCTTCGGCCATCGCAGCGGCGACGAAGTGCTGCGCCAGGTCGCGGCGCGCACGCGTGCGCACTTCGCGCGCAATTATCCGGTCGGGCGCATCGGCGGCGACGAGTTCGTCTGCGTGATGCACGACACGTCGATCGAAGACGCCATCGCGCAATGCCGCGAGCTCATCTCCATTCTTTCCGACGCGCCGTATCAGGTGGGCAATCGCGCGTTTCAGGTGAAGGCGTCGATCGGTCTCGTCGAATGTTCGCGGGGCGTGCGCGTGCAGGACGCGCTCTCGCACGCGGATCGCGCGTGCCGGGAAGCGAAGAAGGTCGCGCACACTCATCTCGTCACCTATCGCAAGGGCGCGGCGGCATTCGAGGAGCGCGCGGAGGAACTGAAGCTCGTCGAGACGCTCGGGCGCAATCGCCTGCCGCCGGGGCTTTTCCTCGTGATGCAGCCGATCATGTCGCTCTCCGCGCCGACCGAATCGCTCAACTTCGAAGTCCTGCTGCGCATGCGCTCGCCCGACGGCGCGACGCTGCCCGCGGGCAAGGTGATCGTCGCGGCCGAAGAGTCGGGCAATATCGCCGCGATCGATCGCTGGGTCATCTCGACCTTGCTCGACTGGATCGAAACGCATCAGCATCAGCTCGGCAACACGCAGTTCATTTGCGTGAACCTCTCCGGCGGCTCACTGAACGACGAGCAGTTCATGGAGGACATCTTCGCGCTCTTCGCGCGTTATCAGTCGATCGTGCATTACCTCTGCCTCGAGATCACGGAGAGCGTCGCGCTGCACGATCTGGAGAATACGCAGCGCTTCATCGCACGCGTGCACGACATGGGCGGCAAGATCGCGCTCGACGACTTCGGCGCCGGCTACACGTCGTTCAAATACCTGAAGGCGCTTTCCGCCGATGCGCTGAAGATCGACGGCGAATTCGTCCGCTCGATGTGCGCGCACCCGGCCGATATCGCAATCGTCGAGGCGATCGTCGCGCTCGCGCGCAATCTCGGCATGCGCAGCGTCGCGGAGTGGGTCGAGGACGTCGATACCTTGCGCGCGTTGCAGGAAATCGGCGTGGATTATGTGCAGGGCTTCCTCGTCGCGCGGCCGCAGGAAAGCTCGGCGATTCTCGCGGCGAGCTCGGCCGCGAGTTTCGTGAAGGATCCGGAAGTGATCAGCTTTGTCGAAGGCCTGTCGGAGCCGGCACAGGCGACCGTGTTCGACTATGAATGGCACGCGCGCGCGTCAGGCACGCATTGAGCGCCGCACGCTTCAAGCCGTCTTCATCTCGTTCAGGACCTTCGCCGCTGCAATGGGAATGCGCGAGTCTTCCCATTGCGCGAGCCATTGAATCTCCTTGCGCGTGAAATAGCCGGGATGATTGCGCAACGCGAACTGCAGCGAATCGACGATGTGATCGCGAATGATCTGCGGCGCGCTTTCGTCGTTGACGATCGCGTGAAGGGCTTCGAGTGTGCTCATGTTTGCGGATGCGGAGTTGATCGGCGATGACGCTCCCGCCGAACATAACCGACTAAAAATCGCGAAAAAAATTGCCGAACGGCGTGCAGGGCCGCGCTTGCTAAAATCGGCGCAGATGCTTTAAATAAAAGCACTGGAATTAATCGAACGGGGACGAACACATGAACGATGTCTGGTGCGCGCGTCTGCGCCGAAAGGCCCGGGCCGATGTCTGAGCGGCCAGTGCGCAAAGCCCCGGTACAACCCGTCGGTTCGAATCAGTCGGGCATGCGCCAGTTCAATGAGCGCATCGTTCTGCAGGCGATCCGGCTTCATGGTGCATTGCCCAAGGCCGATGTCGCGCGCATGACGCGGCTGTCGATGCAGACGGTCTCGCTGATCGTCGATCATCTGATCCAGGACGGCCTGCTGGCGAAAGAGCCGCGCGCTCGTGTGCGCGGCCGTATCGGTCAGCCGTCGGTGCCGATCTCGCTGCGCGCGGACGGCGCGTTTTCCATCGGCGTGAAAGTGGGGCGGCGCAGTCTCGACGTGCTGTCGATGGACTTCGCCGGCAACGTGCGCACCCGCGAGACGCTCGAGTATCCGTATCCCGATCCGCATACGCTCTTTCCGGCGCTGGAGGAGCGGCTCGCGCGTGTCACCGCCGCGCTCGGCGACGACGCGCGAAAGATCGCGGGCATCGGCGTCGCCGCGCCGTTGTGGCTCGGCGGCTGGCGCGACTTCTTCGACACGCCGCCCGACGTGCTCGCGGCGTGGAACGACATCGACATCCGCGAACGAATTCAGGCGATGACCGCGCTGCCCGTCGAGTTCGCGAAGGACACGACCGCCGCTTGCGCCGCCGAGCTCGTGATGGGCCAGGGGCGCGGGCTGCGCAACTTCCTCTATGTGTTCATCGGGACGTTCATCGGCGGCGGGCTCGTGATCGACGGTCGATTGCACGCGGGCCCGGGTGGCAACGCGGGTGCGATCGGTTCGCTGCCGCTTGTCGGGCGCGGGAAAGGCAAGCGCGCGGGGCAACTGCTCAATACGGCGTCGGTGTACGTGCTGGAAAAGGCGTTCGCCGCGGCGGGTGCGCCGGCGGCGGCCGCGCACGACGAGCGCGCGTGGTCCGCGGCGCTGCGCCCGTTATCGGAAGCGTGGATGCGCGAGACGTGTCCCGCGATCGCGACGGGCATCGCGTCGTCGTCGGCTTTGCTCGATCTCGAAGCCGTCGTGATCGATGGCGAAATCGACCGGACCTTGCTGCGCGAAGTGATCGGCCGCACCGACGACGCGCTCGCCGCGTTCGATTGGCAAGGCATGACGCGGCCGCGTCTCGTCGAAGGGCAGATCGGCCCCGACGCCCGCGCGATGGGCGGCGCGATCCTGCCGCTCTACGCGCATTTCGCGCCGAAGCACGAGCTTTTTCTGAAGCCGCTCGAAGACTGAATTCAGTCGAGCGAGAGCCGCGCGGCGAACGCGAGCAATGCGGCGGAGAACGTCCAGCGCTGCACCGTCTGCGCTTTCGGATGACGGCGCAGCCAGCCGGAAATCCGCACCGCGCCTGCAGCGAGCGAGAGGTCGAACAGCACGCCGACTGCGACCAGCACGACGCCCAGTTCCAGAACCTGCGACCAGACCGGGCCGGCCTCCGGACGCACGAATTGCGGCAACAGCACGGAGCAGAACAGCAGCGCCTTCGGATTGAGGATGCTGCTCAAAATCCCTTTCGCGTAGCCCGCGCGCAAGGTGGGTGCTGCCGTTTGCCCCGGCGTGGCGTCGAGGCCGAATGCGGGCGAACGGAAAATCTGAATCGCTACATAAGACAGATACAGGCCGCCCGCGATGCGCACGCCGTCGTAGAGCCACGGCGCGCTGCGCAAGAGTGCGGCGACGCCGAGCGCCGAGAGCGTCACATGCGTCGCGCGCGCCGTGGCGAGTCCTGCGGCCACGGCAAGGCCATGCCGGAAGCCGCGCGTGCCGCTTGTCTGGAGCACGAGCGCCATGTCCGGTCCCGGCAGTGCATAGACGAGCGCGAGTGCGCCGATGAAAACCCAAAGCAAATGTGCCGATACCATGATGCGCTCCCGTTTCGATGGCTACATCGTGCCACCTCGCATGGAGTGTTTTATGGTCTTTTGATCTGTCTTATGACTCGATCAAGCGTCTTTCCACTAACATCGAAGGAAAACAAAGGGGAAAGCGCCATGATCGAAATCGACCGCATCGACCGGGCGATGCTCGCCGCACTTCAACAGGACGGCCGCTTGTCCGTCGCCAGACTGGCCGAGCGCGTCGGACTGAGCGAGACGCCGTGCGCACGCCGTCTCAAGCGGCTGGAAAGCGACGGATACATCGACGGCTATCGCGCGGTGCTGTCGCGCAAGGCGCTGGGACTGGGGGTCGTCGCATTCGCGCAGGTGCGCTTCAGCGTGCATGACCGCGCGCTGTCCGATCGCTTCGAGCGCGAGATCCAGGGTATTCCGCGCATCGTGTCGTGCCACAACATTTCGGGAACGGCGGACTATCTGCTTCAGATCATCGCGCGCGATCTCGACGAATACGGCATTTTCATGCGTGACGTGTTGCGGACCTTGCCGGGTGTGACGGCGGTCGAATCCATGCTTTCGTTGCGGGAAGTCAAACGTGACAGCGGCTTGCCCATGCCTTGACGATTGTCTATACAAGAAATGCCGTGATACCAATGGATGGCCTCGGGATTTCCCCAATACAACCAAAGTTGTATATACAAGAAGATGAAGCCAATTCGACGCGGGGAGGTTTCCGCGTCCGTCGACACTCTCTTTTCTTGATGCGCAGGAGCAATCCGTGACTTCCTCCCGTTTTCGCGACACCGAGATCCGCGCGCCGCGCGGCACGCAACTCAACGCCAAGAGCTGGCTCACCGAAGCGCCGCTGCGCATGCTGATGAACAATCTCGACCCCGAGGTGGCCGAGAATCCGAAGGAGCTCGTCGTGTACGGCGGCATCGGCCGGGCGGCGCGCGACTGGGCGTGCTACGACAAAATCGTCGAAACGTTGAAGCGCCTCGAAGCGGATGAGACGTTGCTCGTCCAGTCGGGCAAGCCGGTTGGCGTGTTCAAGACGCATGAAAACGCGCCGCGCGTGCTGATCGCAAATTCGAATCTCGTGCCGCATTGGGCGAACTGGGAGCACTTCAACGAACTCGACGCGAAGGGTCTCGCGATGTACGGCCAGATGACGGCCGGAAGCTGGATCTACATCGGCAGTCAGGGCATCGTGCAGGGCACGTACGAAACCTTCGTCGAAGCCGGCCGGCAGCACTACGGCGGCGACCTCAAGGGCCGCTGGGTGCTCACCGCGGGTCTCGGCGGCATGGGCGGCGCGCAGCCGCTCGCGGCGACGCTCGCGGGCGCGTGTTCGCTGAACATCGAATGCCAGCAGAGCCGAATCGATTTCCGTCTGAAGACGCGTTATGTCGACGAGCAGGCGACCGATCTCGACGACGCCCTCGCGCGCATCCAGCGCTATACCTCCGAAGGCCGCGCGATCTCCATCGCGCTGTGCGCCAACGCGGCGGACGTGCTGCCCGAACTCGTGCGCCGTGGCGTGCGTCCCGACATGGTCACCGATCAGACGAGCGCGCACGATCCGCTCAACGGCTATTTGCCGAAGGGCTGGACGTGGGCGCAGTATCGCGACCGCGCGCAAAGCGAACCGGCGGCCACGGTGAAGGCCGCGAAACAATCGATGGCCGAGCACGTGCGCGCAATGCTTGCGTTCCGCGAACAAGGCGTGCCGACCTTCGACTACGGCAACAATATTCGCCAGATGGCCAAGGAAGAGGGCGTCGAGAACGCGTTCGATTTTCCGGGCTTCGTGCCGGCGTATATCCGGCCGCTCTTTTGCCGCGGCGTCGGGCCGTTCCGCTGGGCGGCGCTGTCGGGCAATCCGGAGGACATCTACAAGACGGACGCGAAAGTGAAGGAGCTGATCGCGGACGACGCGCATCTGCATCGCTGGCTCGACATGGCGCGCGAGCGCATCAGCTTTCAGGGTTTGCCGGCGCGTATCTGCTGGGTCGGGCTCGGCCTGCGGGCGAAACTCGGCCTCGCATTCAACGAGATGGTCCGTAACGGCGAATTGTCGGCGCCGGTCGTGATCGGCCGCGATCATCTCGACTCCGGCTCGGTCGCGAGCCCTAACCGCGAAACCGAAGCAATGCGCGACGGCTCGGACGCCGTGTCCGACTGGCCGCTGCTCAACGCGCTCCTGAACACGGCAAGCGGCGCGACGTGGGTGTCGATCCACCACGGCGGCGGCGTCGGCATGGGCTTCTCGCAGCATTCGGGGGTCGTGATCGTGTGCGACGGCAGCCGCGATGCCGACGCACGCATCGCGCGCGTGCTGCAAAACGATCCGGCGACGGGCGTCATGCGTCACGCGGATGCCGGCTACGACATCGCCATCGATTGCGCCCGCGAGCAGGGCCTCGACCTGCCGATGATCGACAAGCGATGAAAAAGCTCTGGCAACACTGCCACGCCGCGACGATGGCCGACGGCAAGTATTCGGTCATCGAAGACGCGGCGATCCTGACCGACGGCGCGCGCATCGAATGGATCGGGCCGCGCGCGGCGACGCCGGATATCGGCGACTGCGAGCGTGTCGATCTCGAAAACGCATGGGTGACGCCGGGTTTGATCGACTGTCACACGCATCTCGTGTTCGGCGGCGATCGCAGCGGCGAGTTCGAAGAACGGCTCGAAGGCGTGAGCTATGCGCAGATCGCGGCGCGTGGCGGGGGCATCGCGAGCACCGTGCGCGCGACGCGCGAAGCGAGCGAGGACGCATTGTTCGAAGCCGCGAAAACGCGCGCGCTCGGCTTGATTCGCGAGGGCGTGACTGCGCTCGAAGTGAAATCCGGCTACGGGCTCGACTTCGCGAACGAACGCAAGATGCTCGCCGTGGCGCGGCGTCTCGGGCAAGCGCTGCCGCTGACCGTGCGCGCGACCTGCCTCGCCGCGCATGCGTTGCCGCCTGAATTCGCGAATCGCGCGGACGATTACATCGACTATGTCTGCGACGAGATGCTGCCCGCGCTCGTCGAGCAAGGTCTCGTCGATGCCGTCGATGCGTTTTGCGAGCATATCGCGTTCTCGACGCAGCAAGTCGAGCGCGTGTTCCGATGCGCGCGCGATCTCGGCGTTCCGGTGAAACTGCACGCGGAGCAACTGTCGTCGTTGCACGGATCGTCGCTCGCGGCGCGTTATCGGGCGCTGTCCGCCGACCATCTCGAATATATGACGGAGGACGATGCCCTCGCGATGGCGCAGTCGGGCACGGTCGCCGTGCTGCTGCCGGGCGCGTTCTATATGTTGCGCGAAACGCAGTTGCCGCCTATCGACGCGCTGCGGCGGCATCGCGTGCCGATGGCGCTCGCGAGCGATCTGAATCCGGGCACGTCGCCGGCGCTTTCTTTGCGAATGATGCTCAACATGGGCTGCACGCTGTTTCGCCTGACGCCGGAAGAAGCGCTCGCCGGCGTGACGATTCATGCGGCGAAGGCGCTCGGAATGCAAGCGACGCACGGCTCGCTCGAAGCGGGAAAGGCCGCGGACTTCGTCGCCTGGCGAATCGGCAGGCCTGCTGAGCTTTCGTACTGGCTGGGCGGCTCGCTGCCGAATCGCGTCGTGCATGGCGGAGCGCAGGTCGATATCGAGCGCATCGCCCGATGAAACAAACGCCTCGTCCGGACCCGGGCGAGGCGTTTTGTCAAAAACAGAAACGGTGGGGCGTGGCGTTACGTGCGCTTGCGGATCAAGCCCCAGACGACGAGCAGTATGATCGCGCCGATCACCGAGGCGATCCATCCCGCTGGCTGTCCCGGCTGATACCAGCCGAGCGCCCGGCCGACGTAACCCGCGATGAGCGAGCCGGCGATGCCGAGAACGATGGTCATGATCCAGCCCATGCTGTCGTCGCCCGGCTTGAGTGCCCGCGCGATGAGGCCGACGACGAGTCCGACGATCAAAGTACCGATGAATGCAAGCATGCGGTTGCTCCTTGGCTGAGTTTGACGGCTTCTTGACTGCGTAGCAGATGGATTCCGGATAGTTCCGGTATATCCAAAGTAGCACGGCGCAATGCGTTTGGGTATGACACTGGCCGTTTGGCCAGTCCTTCGAGCACGAACGATGCCGCGTGCCGCCCCAAGGTAAAATTCTTCGCATTGCCTCACTGCCTGCCTTGCTACGATATGACCGATTCCGAATTTCCCTCCACCGACGAAGCGATCCACGAAGACCGCCTTTGGCGCGACGATGGCTGGACCGCGCGCGTGATCAAGAACGAGGACGACGACGGCTGGGCTGTCGAAATGATCCAGACGGGCGAGGCGGAGCCCGCGCTCGTTGGTCCGTGGACGATGGGCCGCGACAAGAAAAACCCGAAGCCGCTCGATGCGGCCGCGTTCCGCACGCTGGTCAAGACGGCGTCGGAAGTCTTGCGCCGGCATGAGCAGCAGCGTCATGCGATGCTGAACAAGAACGTCACCATCGACGTGCAGGGCGAGGACATCACCGTGACCTTGGAGATCGTTCCCGATGAGGACGATCCTTACGCGCATCTCAAAGCCTTCGATGCGTACGGCGCGCAGCTCGCGCATGTGCGCGTCTCGCCTGCATTCAAGCTCAGCAAGGCGAGCGCCGAGCGCTGGGCCGAGAATGAGTTTGCGAAGCCGAACTGAGCCGGCTGTAAGGCGCTCATAGCGCGTGCATGAACGAAAACGCCGTCGCACTTTCATGCGACGGCGTTCTGAAAAAGATCAAGCGAACCGTAACGGATTTCAGCCTTTTCTGACGACGAACTCAATCCGGCGATTCGCGAAACGTCCACTGGCTGTGTCGTTGTCGGCGATCGGATTGGCGTCGCCATAACCCTTGGCCGTGAGCGATTGCGGCGGCACGCCGTTTCGCACCAGGTAGCCGCGGACCGCTTGGGCGCGCTCCTTCGACACCTCCAGATTCGCCGATGCCATGCCCTGGGAATCCGAGTAACCCGCGATTTCGATATTCACGATCGAACCCTTGGCCGCGCAGCTCTTGAGCAATTGCGCCGTCTCGCCGAGCGTGGCGTATGCGCTGTCCGGCACCTGCGCGCTCGAGCGCGCGAAATTGACCACCTGGAGGTCGAGCACGCGAGTCAGCTTGTCGCCGGAGCACGGGGTTTCAGTGGCGAGCAGGCTCTTCATCGCGCTGCGAAAGGATTGCGTCGCGGTGGCGACTGCTCCGTCGACATCGAACGCCGCGACCTGGAACATGCCGCCGAGCGTGCCGCGCAGACGATCGGCCCAGCCGAGCTTCGCATTCGCGGCCGTGCCGCTCAACTCGACTTTCGAGCCGTTGACCTTCGCTTCCGCCCCGGGCACGGTCATGAGCGGGAAGAAGTCGTTCAGGCGAGAAAGCCAGGTCGCCGGACGGGTTTCCGGAACGACGGAAACGACCGCGGTATAGGCGTTTCCGAAGCGAGCCGTCAACGTGTCGATCAGATGCTTTTTCTCCGCCTCGGTGCCGACAGTCGCCTCGATCGCGGGGACGCCCGACGCGTTGACGCTGAACAGCAATTGCGCGTCTTTCCAGGAGGAGGGGGCATCCTTCGATGCCGGATCGGCCTGCGGCGTCGCCGCGGTTGTCACCGCTGCATCGACGGACGTGGCTACCGGCGCGTCATTGGTGACCGGCTGGGTCGATGGCAACGCGGACGAAGCCGGCGTCGACACATTGGCGACCTGCTGCGTGGCGGACGCGGCGCTCAGATCGACGCTGTCGTTGTGCGTGAAGCCACGGTAATAGACCAGCGCGAGAACGGCGGCCAGCACCGCGAAGAGCAGCCAGATCCACTTGTTCGAACGCTTCGGCGCGGGTCGGCGCACGGGCGCGCGCAATGGCGGCTGCGGCGCGGGCGGCGTGGCCTGCGGAGCGGGTACGGTCTGTGTGGCGGCTTTGACGACCGGCTCCGGTGCGACCGCCAAGGCGACGTCGCCATCGGTGCGCGGCTCCAGGCTCGACGCGACCGTATCGAGCCGCGGCGTGATGCAACTGGTGAAGCCTTCGGTGTTGCCGACGCCGATGGCCGTCGCGACCGCGTTCGACATCGAAGAATTGACTTCGCCGACCTGATCGCGCAACAGTCGCGGCACATGTGGCAGCCCCCATTGCGCGAGCAGGAAGTGCCGCTTCATCACACCGAACAGCACGGCGGCGACGATGCCGGCAAGCGCCGATGTGGCTTGCGTGGGAACACCGGTTTCGGTCGAGACGGCGTCGGTCAGCGCATCGATACGCTGGCCGGTCGCGAGCGCGGCGAGCGAGTGACCGGTCGCTTCGAGTTGCTTGAGCCCGCCGGTGGTCGCGATCAGCTTGGGCAACTGATCCGCGATGTAGGCGTTGGTCTCCGGCTGCATGATGACGGAGTACACCGACTGCGAGCCTGGCACGAGCGTCGCCCGGTCCATCAGCGACGCGACGAGTCCCGGCGCGATACGTGTCACGAGTTGACGGACGATCTGCCCAGGAATGCCAAACTGTTGCGACAACTGCTCCGCGATGCTTTCAGAGATCGCGGCGTTGACTGCCTGGACCAGATTGATGCTCATCGACTAAATATCCCTTTCTGCATGAACGCTTGACGCAAGCGCAAGTGTGCAGGGGATTCTATATTGCACAGTCATCCTAAAAAGGTGGGTGCAAACTTCTTTACGAAAACGGTGCTTCGATGCGACGCGCGTGGCGTGCTTTCAACGTGCGCGCGGCGTCACGTCTGAGAAAAATTTGAGAATGCGCTTGCACGCGAGGGCAAGCCACGACGGCTCGGCGGGCGTGGGCTCCGGGTTTCTCACGGAAAGCGCGACGAGCGACAGCATCGAATGGGAGCGGATGAGCGTGCGGTACGAGGCGTCGAGCGGCGACGTCCACGCGCAATTGCGGCAATCGTGCTTTGCGCACATATTGCAGGGAGGTTGATCGCGGTGCATGGCAGAGTCCTTAACAAGTACCCGCACATGATCTTCGAAACGCTATCGTAAGGCGATCAGAGGGTTCCGATTGAACTCTTAGTTTTAGTCTCAAAAATAGGACAAACTAACGCGATGTAAGTGACACTGTTTCACAGAAAGGAGGCGGCGATGCACTACCTGTTGATCTACGAACTTTGTTCAGACTATCTGGAGCGCCGCGCGCAGTTTCGCGACGCGCATCTGGCCCTCGCGTGGGCGTCGGTGGAGCGGGGCGACATCGTGCTTGCGGGCGCGCTCGATGCGCCCACCGATCGCGCGATGCTGTTGTTCCACAGCGATTCGCCCGCCGCCGCGGAGGACTTCGCGAAAAGCGATCCGTATGTGACGAACGGGCTGGTCGAGCGTTGGGAAGTGCGCAAGTGGAACACGGTCGTGGGCGCGAACGCGGCCACGCCCGTGCGATAGCGCGACACGAACATCACGCGTCGGCGGTTTCTTCCGCGGGACGATCGCGGCGCGCGGGCCCGCGACGTTGCGCCGAGCGATAGAGGCTCGTCAGCGTATCGTCGATTTGCTGCGAACGCTCGAAGAGCGCCGCCAGCCAGTCGACGAACACGGACACGCGCGGCGTCGCCTGACGGCTCTTCAGGAACGCCACCGACACCTTGAGCGGCGGCGACTTCCATTGCGGCAGCACTTCGCGCAGTTGTCCCGAGCGCAGATAGGGTTGCGCCGCGATGCGCAGCGGCTGGATCAGCCCGAGCCCTTCGACGCCGCACGCGAGGTACGCGTGCTCGTCGGCGACCTGCACGAAACCGCGCATTTTCAGCGTCACGGCTTCGCCGCCGACATCGAAATCGAAGTCGGCCGGTCGTCCGCTCTTCTCCGACAGGCAATTCACCGCGACATGCTGCGCGAGCTCGTCGAGCGTTTCCGGCATGCCGTGCTTTTCGAGATACGCGGGGCTCGCGCAAGTCACCTGTTCGAGCATCCCGAGCCGGCGCGCGATCAGGCCCGAATCGGGCAATTCACCGAGCTGCACGCTGCAATCGACGCCTTCGCCGACGAGATCGACATTGCGATTGCCGATACCGATCGACAATTCGATCTGCGGATAGCGCGCGTGAAACTCCGGCAACGCGGGCACGACGATCGACGTCGCGACGGTGTCCGGCATTTCGACGCGCAGCCGCCCGCGCAGCCGCTCCTCGCCCGCGCCGAAACCGGACTCGAGTTCGTCGATGTCGGCGAGGATTTGCGCGCAGCGTTCGTAATAGGCGGCGCCGTCGACGGTGAGATTCAGACGCCGCGTCGTGCGTGCGAGGAGCTGCACGCCGACGAGCGCTTCGAGTTGTTGTACGGTCGTCGAAACACTCGCGCGCGGCATGCCGAGCGACTCGGCCGCGCGCGTGAAGCTGTTCGTATCGACGACACGCGTAAAGACACGCATGGCATGGACGCGATCGATCACGTTGAGTTTTCCTTTTATGACGATTGAGTGGCGATGCGCGCAAAAAAACGACGCCACCGCGGCTGAAAAGCTGCGGAAAAAAGGCGCACCGGCGTTGGTTGAATCGTACGGACGGAAAGCGCCAACGTGAATACACAAAACTGGAGGATTCTTGCCTGATTCTTTTCGACGGCGAGAATCGCGCAACTCAGAGCGTAGGCATTTCGCCGCGCAGGCGGCCCGCGAAACCGCTCATGTCCGCGCCTGACGGCGACTGGTAGAGCCGCAGGCCCATCTCCGGAAGGATCGACAGCAGATGGTCGAACACATCGCCCTGAATGCGCTCGTACTGCGTCCACGCGGTCGTCGCGGTGAAACAGTAGACCTCGACCGGAATGCCCTGCGATTCGGGCTCCATCATGCGCACCATGATCGCCATGTCCTGACGGATCTCGGGATGGCGCTGCAGATAGGCGAGCCCATACGCGCGAAACGTGCCGATATTGGTGAGCCGCCGCCGGTTCGCGGGCTCGTTCGCCAGTTCGCCGAGATTGCGGTTGGCCTGCTCGACCTCGGTCTGCTTCTGTTCGAGATAATCGTGGAGCAGGCGAAATCGCTTCAGGCGCGCGGTTTCTTCGTCGGTGAGAAAGCGCACGCATTGCGCATCGATGCGCATGGTGCGCTTGATGCGACGCCCGCCCGATTCGAACATGTGCCGATAGTTGCGATAGCTCTCGGAAAAGAGCTTGTAGGTCGGCACCGTGGTCACGGTGTTGTCCCAGTTCTGCACCTTGACCGTATGCAGCGCGATGTCTTTCACGAAGCCATCGGCGGCGGCTTGCGGCATTTCGATCCAGTCGCCGATGCGCAGCATGTCGTTCGACGTCAACTGCGTGCTCGCGACGAGCGACAGCAGCGTGTCCTTGAACACGAGCAACAGCACGGCGGACAGCGCGCCGAGACCGGAGAGCATCCAGAGTGGCGAACGGTCGATCAATATCGACAGGACGAGCACGCCGCATACGAGCGCGAGCGCGAGCTTGCCGATCTGGATATAGCCCTTGATCGAGCGGGTCTGCGCTTCCTTGCTCTCCGCATAGACATCCTGCCACGCGGACAGCGCGCTGCCCGCCGCGAAAAACATGCAGACCCACGCACCGCCGTGCGCGACGCGGCCGATGATCGTCGCCCAGTGGCCGATGCGCGGGACGTCTTCGATGCCGAGCGCGACGGTGGCGAACGGCACCGCGTACCAGAGCCGGTGATAAGCGCGATGCTTGATGAACGCGCGGTCCCACTTCTGATGCCCCGCGAGCACGAGCAGGCGATGCGCCACATACAGCACGATGCGCGCCACCACCCATTGCAGGAAGATCGCGATCAGCGCGAGCGCGACGAGGCCCGCGACCGTTTGCGCCCAAGGATGAACGGCGAGCAGATGCGGCAGCGGATCGGGAAGGAAATCGAAATTCATAAGGGCCGTAGGAGACTGGAGACGCGCGCTTTTGCATCGCGACGCGCTCCGTATTGTGCATGATCGTGCACGTTCGATGCATCGGACGCGGCCCACTCGCGCGCCTTATCGAAAACCCGAGTTCGATGAAAATGAATTTTTTTTGGCCGGTTTTTCGAGTAAATATAGTTTCATCGCGTGCCATCGCCATGAGAGCGCAGCGCATTCCATGTCCCGTTCACTATCGGTCCGTGCGCCGGCGAGCGCCGACGATCTGATTTCCGCGCGCATCGCGGCGGCCATGCCGACGCTCACGCCGATTCATCGGCGCATGGGGGCGTTCGTGCTGGCGAACCTGTTCCGTTCGGCGACGATGCGCATCGACGAGCTGGCGGGCGCGGTGGGCGCGTCGGTGGCGACGGCGAACCGTTTCGCGCGCGCGCTCGGTTTCTCCGGTTATCCGGCGTTTCGAGAGGCGCTCGTGCGCGGCTTCGAGGCGACCATCGCGCCGGTCGAGCGTTTGCGCACCGCGCTGGAATCGCCGGCGAGCGGCCCGGAAGTATTCGACGCATCGCTCGCACAGGCGGCGGCGAATCTGCGTCTCGCGCAAACATCGGTCGATGGCGCGAAGGCGGAGGCGATCGTCGACACGATCCTCGCCGCGCCGCGCGTCTTCGTGGTCGGCTATGGCGCGAGCGCGTTTCTCGCCGGACTGATGGAGCACGGCCTCACGCCGTATTGCGCGAACGTGCAGTCGCTCGCGCTGATGGGCGGACCGTCGCACGCGGCGCGCAGGCTGTTCACGGCGTCGCGCGGCGACGTGCTCGTCGCGATCGCGTTTCCGCGTTATGTCGATGACACCATCACGCTGGCGCGGCTCGCGCACGATCATGGCTTGCGTGTCGTCGCGTTGACGGACAGCGTCGCTTCGCCGCTCGCGCAGGTCGCGGATCTCCTGCTCGCGATTCACGCCGAGCGCAGGCTCGCGGCGAATTGCGATACCGCGGTGCTCGCCGTCATCGAAGCGCTGTGCGACGCGGTCGCGCATCGGGCCAAGCGCTCGGTCGAGGCTGCATCGGGATTGACCGAATTCGTTTTGCCGTGGCTCGTCGCGCCGTCGATTCCAAAGAAGGCGCAGACAGGGGCGCAACAGGCCGTTCAGGCCACGCGCCGCACCGTTGCGAAACGACACACTCACACGGAACCGCGCGAATCATGAATGCCACACCAGTCATTGCGATCCACGGCGGCGCAGGCACGATCCTGCGCAGCGCGATGAATGCCGAAACGGAAGAGCGCTATCACGCGGCGCTCACCGACATCCTCGGCGCGGGCCAGCGCGTGCTCGCCGATGGCGGCAGCGCGCTCGACGCCGTTACCGAAGCCGTGCGTCTGCTGGAAGACTGTCCGCTCTTCAACGCGGGTCATGGCGCGGTGTTCACGGCAGCCGGCACGCACGAGCTCGATGCGTCGGTGATGGACGGCGCGACGCTCGAAGCCGGCGCGATCAGTTGCGTGACGCGCGTGAAGAATCCGGTGCTCGCCGCGCGCCGCGTGCTCGACGTGAGCGATCACGTGATGTTCACGGGGGCGGGCGCGGAGGCGTTCGCCGGGGCGCAAGGTCTCGAATTCGTCGATCCGTCGTACTTCTACACGGAGGCGCGTTATCAGCAATGGCAGAAGGCGCGCGGCACATCGGGCACGATGCTCGATCACGACGCCGCGACGAAGTTCGCTTTCACGAACGACGCCGTCGATCCCATCGATCCGGACAAGAAGTTCGGCACGGTCGGCGCGGTCGCGCTCGACGCGAACGGTCATCTCGCCGCGGCGACATCGACGGGCGGCATCACGAACAAGCAGGCGGGGCGCGTCGGCGATGCGCCGCTGATCGGCGCGGGCTGCTATGCGAACGACGCGACTTGCGCGGTCTCGACCACGGGCACGGGCGAGATGTTCATCCGCATGCTCGCGGCATATGACGTATCGGCGCAGATGGAATATCGCGGCGTGTCGCTGGAGGAAGCATCGAACGATGTCGTGATGAACAAGCTGCCGCGCATCGAAGGGCGCGGTGGCCTCGTGGCCATCGATGCGAAAGGCAACGTCGTGCTGCCGTTCAACACGGAAGGCATGTATCGCGGCTTCGCGCGCGTGGGCGAAGCGCCCGTCACGGCGATCTATCGATGATGAACGCGACCTTGCCCGATTCCCGCGTCATCGACGTGCGCGATCTGTCGGTGTCGTTCCGCTCGCGTTCGCGCACCGTCGAGGCCGTGCGCAACATCTCGTTCACCGTGGATCGCGGCGAGACACTCGCGATCGTCGGCGAATCGGGCTCGGGCAAATCGGTGACATCGCTCGCGCTGATGCGTCTCGTCGAGCACGGCGGCGGCCGGATCGTGTCGGGCAGCATCGCGTTTCGCCGGCGCAACGGGCAGGTTCACGATCTCGCGAAAGCGTCGTCCGCGACGATGCGCAGCGTGCGCGGCGCGGACATCGCGATGATCTTTCAGGAGCCGATGACATCGCTCAATCCGGTGTTCACGGTCGGCGACCAGATCGCGGAAGCCATTGCGCTGCATCAGGGCAAGAGCCGCGCGGATGCACGCGCCGAAGCGTTGCGTCTGCTCGATCTCGTGCGCATTCCCGAAGCGAAGCGCGTGTTCGCGCGCTATCCGCATCAGTTGTCGGGCGGCATGCGCCAGCGCGTGATGATCGCGATGGCGCTTTCGTGCAAGCCCGCGCTCCTGATCGCCGACGAGCCCACCACCGCGCTCGACGTGACCATCCAGGCGCAGATCCTGCAACTCGTGCGCGGCCTGCAGGACGAGATGAACATGGGCGTGATCTTCATCACGCACGACATGGGCGTGGTCGCCGAAGTGGCGGATCGCGTGCTCGTGATGTATCGCGGCGAGAAGGTGGAAGAGGCGCCATCGGACGTGCTGTTTCATGCGCCGAAACATCCGTACACGAAGGCGCTGCTCGCCGCCGTGCCGACGCTCGGCGCAATGCGTGGCACCGATCGTCCCGCGAAATTCCCGATCCTCGAAATCGAGCCGGCCGAAATCGCGCCCGACGACGCGAGCGCACTGCGTCCGTCGGAAGCGGTCGAGAAGGAGCAGCAGCCCGCCGTCGATGAAACCGTCGAGCCGATACTGCGCGTGCGCGATCTCGTCACCCGCTTTCCGGTGAAGAGCGGCTTGTTCGGCCGCACGACGGCGGCGGTCCATGCGGTCGAGCGCGTGAGCTTCGATCTGCGCGCGGGCGAAACGCTCGCGCTCGTCGGCGAATCGGGTTGCGGCAAGTCCACGACGGGGCGCTCGCTGCTGAAGCTCGTCGAGAGCCAGAGCGGTTCCATCGAGTTCGACGGGCGCGACATCAGCAAGCTCGAAGGCCACGCGTTACAGGCGCTGCGGCGCAATATCCAGTTCATTTTTCAGGACCCGTTCGCGTCGCTCAATCCGCGTCTGACGGTCGGCTTCTCCGTGATGGAGCCGCTCCTAGTGCATGGTGTCGCGAGCGGCAAGGAGGCGCAGGCGCGCGTCGACTGGCTACTCGAAAAGGTCGGCTTGCCGCCGGAAGCCGCGCAACGGTATCCGCATGAATTCTCGGGCGGTCAGAGGCAGCGCATCGCGATCGCGCGTGCGCTCGCGCTGAACCCGAAGGTCGTGATCGCCGACGAATCCGTGTCCGCGCTCGATGTCTCGGTGCGGGCCCAGATCGTCAATCTGATGCTCGATCTGCAGCGCGAACTCGGCGTCGCGTATCTCTTCATCTCGCACGACATGGCGGTGGTGGAGCGCGTGAGCCATCGCGTGGCGGTGATGTATCTCGGGCAGATCGTCGAGATCGGGCCGCGCGCGGCGGTGTTCGAAGCGCCGCGTCATCCGTACACGCGCAAGCTGATGAGCGCGGTGCCGGTGGCCGATCCGGCACGCAGACATGCGAAGCGCATGCTCGCCGCCGACGAGATTCCGAGCCCGATCCGCAAGCTCGGCGATGAGCCGATCGTCGCAAGACTGGTTGCCGTCGGACCAGATCACTTTGTCGCCGAGCATCACGTTGGCGGCGCTTACTAGAAGCACTTCAACAAGGAGTCCAACGATGCCGTCCTTCAGATTGCGCGCGATGCTCGCAGCAAGCGCGTTCGCCACACTGACCGTTCTCGCGCCGGCCGCCGCGCATGCGCAGAGCACGGCCGTGATGGCCGTCGCCTCGACCTTCACGACGATGGACCCGTACGATGCCAACGACACGCTCTCGCAAGCGGTGGCGAAGTCGTTCTACGAGGGCCTCTTCGGTTTCGACAAGGACATGAAGATTCGCAACGTGCTCGCGACGAGCTACGAGGCGAGCCCGGACGCGAAGGTCTACACGATCCATCTGCGCCGTGACGTGAAGTTCCAGGACGGCACCGATTTCAACGCGGACGCGGTGAAGGCCGTGTTCGACCGCGTGACGAACCCGGATAACAAGCTCAAGCGCTACAACCTTTTCAACAAGATCGAGAAGACAGAAGTGGTCGACCCGTACACGGTGAAGATCACGCTGAAGATTCCGTTCTCGGCGTTCATCAACGTGCTCGCGCATCCGTCGGCGGTGATGATCTCGCCTGCCGCGCTGAAGAAGTACGGCAAGGACATCGCGTTTCATCCGGTCGGCACGGGCCCGTTCGAGTTCGTCGAATGGAAGCAGACCGACGACCTGAAGGTGAAGAAGTTCGCCGGCTACTGGCAGAAGGGCTTGCCGAAGATCGACATGATCGACTGGAAGCCCGTGGTCGACAACAACACGCGCGCGGCCCTGATGCAGACGGGCGAAGCGGATTTCGCGTTCTCGATCCCCTTCGAGCAGGCCGCGACGCTCAAGTCGAGCCCGAAGGTCGATCTGATCGCGGCGCCGTCGATCATCCAGCGCTACGTCAGCATGAACACGCTGCAGAAGCCCTTCGACAATCCGAAGGTGCGCGAGGCGATGAACTACGCGATCAACAAGGAAGCGCTCGTCAAGGTCGCGTTCGCGGGATATGCCGTGCCGGCCGAAGGCGTCGTGCCGCCGGGCGTCGACTACGCGACGAAGCTCGGGCCGTGGAAATACGATCCCGCGAAGGCGCGCGAGCTGCTGAAGGAAGCGGGCTATCCGAACGGCTTCGAAACCGTGCTGTGGTCGGGCTATAACCACACGACCGCGCAGAAGATCATCCAGTTCGTGCAGCAGCAACTCGCGCAAGTGGGCGTGAAGGCTTCGGTCGAAGCGCTCGAAGCGGGGCAGCGCGTGCAGCGCATCGAGAGCGCGCCCGATCCGAAGACGGCGCCGGTGCGCATGCTCTACATCGGCTGGTCGTCGTCGACGGGCGAAGCAGACTGGGCGATCTCGCCGCTGCTCGGCGGTTCCTCGTTCCCGCCGAAGCTCTTCAACACCGCGTACTACAAGAACGATCAGGTCGATGACGATCTGTCGAAAGCGCTGGCGACGACCGACCGCGGCGAGAAAGCCAAGCTCTACGCCGATGCGCAAAAACGCATCTGGGCCGATGCGCCGTGGATCTTCCTCGTCACGGAAAAGGTCGTGTATGCGCGCAGCAAGCGTCTGTCGGGCGCGTATGTGATGCCGGACGGTTCGTTCAACTTCGACGAAATCGCAATCAAATGATGCACGATGACCGGGCCCGCGCGGCCCGGTCCTTTCGAGTCGCACACGATGCTCAACTTCATCGCCAAACGCCTGCTGGGTCTGCTGCCGACGCTCTTCATCGTCGCGGTGCTCGTATTCTTCTTCGTACACATGCTGCCGGGCGATCCCGCACGGCTCGCCGCGGGCGCGGAAGCCGACGAAGCGACCGTCGCGCTCGTGCGCGCCGATCTCGGCCTCGACAAGCCGCTGCCGCAGCAGCTCGTGAACTTCTTCGGCAAGGTCGTGCATTTCGATTTCGGCATGTCGACGCGCAGCAAGCGGCCGGTGTCGACGGAAATCGCCGAGCGCTTCATGCCGACCCTGTGGCTCACGCTCGCGAGCATGGTGTGGGCGGTGATCTTCGGCATGGCGATCGGCATCGTGTCGGCGGTGTGGCGCAATCGCTGGCCGGATCGATTGGGCATGACGCTCGCGGTCTCGGGCATTTCGTTTCCGGCGTTCGCGCTCGGCATGCTGCTGATGGAAATCTTCTCGGTGAAGCTCGGCTGGCTGCCGATCGTCGATGACGGCACATGGAAGGGCTACGTGCTTCCGTCGATCACGTTGGGCGCGGCGGTGGCCGCCGTGATGGCGCGCTTCACGCGCGCGTCGTTCGTGGAAGTGCTCGGCGAAGACTTCGTACGCACCGCGCGCGCGAAAGGCGTGCACGAACCTATGGTCATCGTGAAGCACTGCCTGCGCAACGCGATGATCCCCGTCGTCACGATGATGGGCCTGCAATTCGGCTTTCTGCTCGGAGGCTCGATCGTCGTCGAGAAGGTGTTCAACTGGCCGGGCCTGGGCCGCCTGCTCGTCGATGCCGTCGAGATGCGCGACTATCCCGTGATTCAGGCGGAGGTGCTCCTGTTCTCGCTGGAGTTCATCGTGATCAATCTGATCGTGGACGTGCTGTACGCGATCATCAATCCGACCATCCGTTTCAAGTGAGGACGCGATGAGCGTGACAGCCGAAAGCGCGGCGAATGCGCCGCAAGAGATTCGCACGCCGTGGACCGAGTTCTGGCGCAAGTTCAGACAGCAACACGTCGCGATGATCGCCGCCGTGTTCGTGTTGCTGTTGATCGTGATCGCGATCATCGCACCGTATATCGCGCCTTACGATCCCGAGAACTACTTCGACTACGACGCGCTCAATGCCGGTCCGTCGGCGGCGCACTGGTTCGGTGTCGACTCGTTGGGCCGCGACATTCTCAGCCGCATACTGGTCGGCAGCCGCATATCGTTGACGGCGGGCCTGCTCTCCGTCGTGCTCGGCGCGGTCATCGGCACGTTCTTCGGATTGCTCGCGGGCTATTACGAAGGATGGTGGGACCGCATCGTGATGCGCATCGCGGACGTGCTGTTCGCGTTTCCGGGCATTCTGCTCGCGATCGGCGTCGTCGCGATTCTTGGCAACGGCATGGTGAACGTGGTCTGCGCGGTCGCGATCTTCAGCATTCCCGCGTTCGCGCGGCTCGTGCGCGGCAACACGCTCGCGCTGAAGCACCTCACGTATATCGAGGCGGCGAAGAGCATCGGCGCATCGGACTGGACGATACTCGCGCGGCATATTTTTCCCGGCACGATTTCATCGGTGGTCGTGTACTTCACGATGCGCATCGGCACGTCGATCATCACGGCGGCGAGTCTCTCGTTCCTCGGACTCGGCGCGCAACCGCCGACGCCCGAGTGGGGCGCGATGCTCAACGAAGCGCGCGCCGACATGGCGATAGCCCCGCACGTCGCCATCTTCCCGAGCCTCGCGATCTTCTTCACGGTGCTCGCGTTCAATCTGCTCGGCGACGGCCTGCGCGACGCGCTCGATCCGAAGCTCGACCGGCCATGATGCATATCGGTTCGCTGCGAGCCGGGCCGCGCGGCACGATCGCCGATGTCGCGGGCGTGTCGGTCGGTCATTGCACGCTTGCGCAAGGCGCGGTGCAAACCGGCGTCACGGTGATGCGTCCGCATGACGGCGACGTCTATCGCGACAAGGTGCCGGCCGCGGCGTGCGTGATCAACGGCTTCGGCAAGAGCGTGGGGCTCGTGCAGGTCGAAGAGCTCGGCGTCATCGAAACACCGATCGCATTGACCAATACTTTCGGCGTCGGCACGGTGGCCAATGCGCAGATTCGCGCGGCGGTCGCTGCGAATCCGCGCATCGGCCGCGAGGACCCTAGCGTGAATCCGCTCGTGTTCGAATGCAACGACGGCTATCTCAACGACATGCAGGCGCTCGCGATTCACGAAGCGCACTACCTGAGCGCGCTCGCTGCGTGCAACGTCGATTTCGAGCGCGGCGCGGTGGGGGCGGGGCGCGGCATGTCGTGCTTCGAGTTGAAGGGCGGCATCGGCTCGGCCTCGCGCATCGTGGACATCGACGAGCACACGTACACGACAGGCGCGCTCGTGCTCGCGAACTTCGGCCGCCTGCCGCAACTCACGATTGCAGGCGAGGCGCTCGGGCGTACTTTGCACGCCGAAAGCCGGGCGCCGATGAAACCCGAGCAAGGCTCGATCATCATGCTCATCGCAACCGATGCGCCGCTCGATGCGCGCCAATTGCGCCGTCTCGCGATGCGCGCCGCCGTCGGACTCGCGCGCACCGGATCGGTCTACGGTCACGGCAGCGGCGACATCGCGCTCGCCTTCACGACCGCGTACACGGTGCAGCACGATGCGGACTTCATCGTCGTGCCGCCGCTCGTTAGCGACGCGCGGCTCGATCCCCTCTTTCAGGCTGCGGCCGACAGCGTCGAACAGGCGATCCTCGATGCGCTCTTCAGCGCGGAAACGGTCGCCGGGCGCGAGGGTCATCGGCGCATCTCGCTCAGGGACGCATTGAAAACACGATCATGAAAGTGCTGATCTCGGTGGACATCGAAGGCATCGCGGGCGTATTTCATCCGGAGCAGACGCGCGCCGGCAACGCCGAATACGAGCAGGCGCGCCGCTGGATGACGCGCGAAGCGAACGCGGCCGCGCAGGGCGCGTTCGACGGCGGCGCGACGCAAGTGTGGATCAACGATTCGCACGGCGGCTTTCGCAATCTGCTGCCCGATCTGCTCGATCAACGCACGCGCCTCATACTCGGCAAGCCGCGTACCTTCGGCATGATGGCGGGGCTGGAAGCATCGCCGGATGTGGTGTTCATGATCGGCTATCACGCGCGCGCGCAAAGCCGCGGCATTCTCGCGCATACGATCAACAGCGGCGCCTTCGCGCGCGTGATGCTCGATGGCGAGGAAGTCGGCGAGGCAGGGCTTTACGGCAGGCTCGCCGAGGAACACGGCGCGCGCGTCGCGTTGCTCACGGGCGATGACGTGTTCGGCGCCGAGACACTGCTCGCGTTTCCCGGCGCGCGCTTCGTGTGCGTGAAGACCGCGCACGGCTATTCGAGCGGCGTGACCGAAACGCCCGCCGCGGCATGCGAGGCGATTCGGCTCGCCGCGCGCGAAACCATCGAAGCGGCTCAGTCTTCAGGCCATCCGAAACGCGCGGCGCTCACCGGACACCGCTGCGAATTGCGCGTGCAGACGACGGCATTCACCGATCTCTTTTGCCAATGGCCGACGCTCGAGCGCATCGATGCCGTGACGCTCGCTTTCGATGCGTCATCGGTCGAGCATGTCGTGCGGACACTCAATTGCCTTTCGGCAATGTCCTTCATGATACGGTGAGAGTTTGAACCACGCGCTTTGAGTATCGTTAGAATGGCGTTACGTGCGAGACCCGCGCTGGTTTTGACGTGTTTTTGCAGACGACGCTCATGCACACCGTGAAGCTCCAACACAACGATGACGAAGTGCTCGACCCCGCCGACCCTCAACTCGTCGTGCGCGGCTCGCTCTTCATCGACGGCCATGAAGCCGGCTGCTGGGAGCAACGGCGCGACGGAACCTGGGCGGCGCATGTGCGGCACAAAAGCGGCTGGATCGTCGAGACGAGCCGCGGCGCGCTGATCGACCGGCTCGCCCGCGACGCATAACGCAGTTAATTTCGAACCGATTTCACACACTTCATGTATCTGTCGATCATCGCCGTGGGGCTCGGAGGCGGACTGGGATCGTTGCTCAGATGGGCCCTCGGCCTGCGCCTGAATGCGATTTTTCCGAATCTGCCGCTCGGTACGTTCGCGGCGAACGTCATCGCGGGTTACATCATCGGCGTGGCGGTCGCGTTTTTCGCGCGCGTTCCGGATATCCCGGTGGAATGGCGGCTCTTCATCATCACCGGATTGATGGGCGGCCTTTCCACGTTTTCCACGTTCTCCGCCGAAGTGGTCGCGCATCTGCAGCAAGGGCGGCTCGGCTGGGCGTTCGCCGAAATCGCGATCCACGTTTCCGCGTCGCTGCTGATGACCGCGCTCGGAATCGCGACCGTGGCGGTGGCTTCCTGAATTCCTGAAGGACTCTTGATCGGCACGCTTCGACATCCTGTTCCCGGCGATTTGAACGTTTGCGCGCACCCGATTCCAACTCATTCCCATACAGATTTTTTCCGCGTTTTCAACGCTAGACCCTCGCTGCCTCTGCAGCGTTTTTTTATTTTTTACAGTAACGAAGGTGATGAAATGCCAGGGCTGCCGCTCATCGAAGTCAGACCGTATCGTGCAAGCGATCTCGACGGTGTGATCGATCTGTTCCAACGCGCCATTCGCGAAACCGCTTCGGCCGACTACACCGAAGCGCAGATCGAAGCCTGGGCGCAGGCCGACCGCGACGAATGGGAACTCGCGCGCGCGAGCCGCCCGACATGGGTCGGACTTGTCGATGGCGCATTGGCGGGTTTCGCCGATCTCGGAAAAAACGGTCTCATCGACATGATGTTCGTCGACCCGAAGCATCAGCGCAAAAGCGTGGCGACGTCGCTGCTCGCGCGCATCGAGGCCGAAGCCGACGAAGCCGGCCTGACCACGCTGCATACGTATTCGAGCGTCACCGGGCGGCCGTTCTTCGAATATTGCGGCTTCACGATGTTGCTGGCGCGCGCGGTCGTCGTGCGTCAGCAGCGCTTCGTCCAGTTCGTGATGGAAAAAGTGCTGTAATCAAATCTGTATAGACAAGTTTGGCGAATTACCCGGGATGGACCTAGTGAAATCCCGGATAACCCCTTGTTTCGTCCTTTCAGCCCGTTTAGACTTGAGTCTAACTTGTATAGACAGGACGAACCATGATCACGCTCACGCCCGGAAAACTGACTCTGCCGCAACTGCGCCGCATCGCGCGAGGCTCGGACCCGCTTCGGCTCGATCCGGCCAGCTTCGACGCCATCGACGCCAGCGCCCACGCCGTCGCCGCGATTGCCGCAAAGGGCGATCCGGCTTACGGCATCAATACGGGCTTCGGGCGGCTCGCCAATACGCACATTCCGGCCGATCAACTGGAACTGCTGCAGAAGAATCTCGTGCTGTCGCATGCGGTGGGCGTCGGCGAGCCGATGTCGCGTCCGGTCGTGCGCCTCCTGATGGCGCTCAAGCTGTCGAGTCTCGGGCGCGGCCATTCGGGCATCCGCCGCGAAGTCATCGACGCGCTCATCACGCTCTTCAACGCCGACGTGCTGCCGATCATACCGATCAAGGGCTCGGTCGGCGCCTCGGGCGATCTCGCGCCGCTCGCGCATATGTCGACGGTGCTGCTCGGCATCGGCGAAGTGACGATTCGCGGCGAGCGCGCGAGTGCGCTCGACGGTCTCGCGGTCGCGGGTCTCAAGCCGCTGACACTGCAGGCGAAGGAAGGTCTCGCGTTGCTGAACGGCACGCAGGCGTCGGCGGCGCTCGCGCTCTACAACCTCTTCGCGATCGAGGACCTGTTCCGCACCGGACTCGTCGCGGGCGCATTGTCGGTCGATGCGGCCGCGGGCTCGGTCGTTCCGTTCGACGCGCGCATCCATGAACTGCGCGGTCATCGCGGGCAGATGGAGTCCGCGGCGGCGTACCGCACGCTGCTGAAGGGCTCGGGCATCAATCTGTCGCACGCCGACTGCGAGAAGGTGCAGGACCCGTACAGCCTGCGCTGCCAGCCGCAGGTGATGGGCGCGTGCCTCGACCAGATGCGTCATGCCGCCGACATCCTGCTCGTCGAATCGAACGCCGTGTCCGACAATCCGCTGATCTTCCCCGACACCGGCGAGGTGCTGTCGGGCGGCAACTTCCACGCGGAGCCGGTTGCATTCGCCGCCGACAACCTCGCGCTCGCCGCGGCCGAAATCGGCGCGCTCGCGGAGCGCCGCATCGCGCTGCTGATCGACGCGACGCTTTCGGGCCTGCCGCCTTTCCTGGTGCGCGACGGCGGCGTCAACTCGGGCTTCATGATCGCGCACGTGACGGCGGCCGCGCTTGCATCGGAGAACAAGACGCTCGCGCATCCGGCATCGGTCGATTCGCTGCCGACTTCGGCCAACCAGGAAGATCACGTTTCGATGGCGACGTTCGCCGCGCGCAAGCTCGGCGACATCGCCAGCAACACCGCGAACATCCTCGCGATCGAGCTGCTCGCGGCGGCGCAAGGCGTCGATCTGCGCGCGCCGCATCAGACGAGCGCGCCGCTCCTCGAAGTAATGAAGACGCTGCGCGCGCACGTCCCGCACTACGATCTCGACCATTACTTCGCGCCCGACATCGCCGCAATCGCGACGCTCGTGCAGGACGGCGCGATCGCGCAGCACAGCCCGCTCTCGTTCGCGTCGGAACAGCCTGCATGAACACGCCCGCGTATCAGGAGATCAAGGACTACATTCTCCAGCGCATTCATATCGGCGAGTGGAAGGAGGGCGATCAGGTGCCCTCCGAGAACGAGCTCGCGCGCGAGTTCAAGGTCGCGCGCATGACGGTGAACCGCGCGCTGCGCGAGCTGACCGCCGATCAGGTGCTGACGCGCGTGCAGGGCGCGGGCACCTTCGTCGCGCAGCCGAAATACGCATCGACGCTGGTCGAGATCCGCAGCATTTCCGATGAAATCGTCGCGCGCGGCCACGCATATAGCGCGCAAGTGCTGCATCTCGGCGCGTCGATCGTCGATGAATCGCTCGCCGCCGAAATGCATCTCACGCTCGGCAGCCCGGTGTTTCATTCGCGCGTGCTGCACTTCGAGAACGACGAGCCGGTGCAGGTGGAAGAGCGTTACGTGAATCCCGCGCTCGCGCCGGAATACGCGCGCCAGGATTTCACGACGATCACGCCGAACCAGTACCTGATGACGGCCGCGCCGCTGCAGCGCGTCGAGTATCGGATCGAGGCGTCGGTGCCATCGGCGGAGATCCGGCTCGCGCTCGCGATGGCGGAGCACGAGCCGTGTCTGCTGCTGCATCGGCGCACGTGGTCGCGCGATGCGGTGGCGTCGGTGGCGAATCTCTGGCATCCGGGCGATCGCTACCAATTCACCGGACACTTCTGAACGTGATGATCATTCGTGCCGATTCGCTCACGCCCACGCCGTGGAAGAACGGCGGCGGGATCACGCGCGAGATCGCGGCGGGGCCGCAAGGCGCGTCGCTCGATGCGTTCGCGTGGCGTCTGTCGCTCGCCGACGTGGCCGCCGATGGCGCATTCTCCAATTTCGCGGGCGTCGATCGCGTGCTCGTGCTGCTCGGTGGCGCGGGCATGCGTCTGACAGAAGCGGGCGGCGGCGTGCACGTGCTCGATGCGCCGCTCACGATGGCGCGCTTCGCCGGGGAGACACCGATTCAAGCGGCGCTGCTCGATGGCCCGACGCGCGATTTCAACGTGATGCTGCGCCGTGATCGCGCCCGCGCGACGGTCAACGCCGGGCGCACATCATGCGCGCTGACGCTCGACCACGACCTGACGTTTCTGTTCTGCGCGCAAGGCCGTATCGATATCAAACTCGCCGATGACACGCGCCATACGCTCGAAGCAGGAGACACCTTGCGTGTCGAGCGCGCAGGCGCGCTGGAATGCACCGTGCGGGAAGGCGCATCGTGGCTGCACATCGGCATCGACATGGTGCAGGACAGGCGGACGGCTCGCGAGTAGCCGCGCATCGACATAGCAAGGGAGACAGGACATGAACGCATTCTTCGCGGAGCACGCGCGCCTCGCCGGGGGCTGGCGACGCGACGTGCTGCTCGAATGGGACGACGCCGGCACGCTCGTGCGCGCAGCGCCCGACAGCGTGGCGCCGGCGGGCGTCGAGCGGGCGAAGGGGCCGATCGTGCCCGGCATGCCGAACCTGCATTCGCACGCGTTCCAGCGCGCGATGGCGGGCCTCACCGAATATCGCGCGAGCGTCGCCGATACGTTCTGGAGCTGGCGCGATCTCATGTATCGCTTTGCCGCGCGGATCGGACCTGAATCGCTCGCGGATATCGCGCACTGGCTTTACATCGAGATGCTCAAGGCGGGCTACACGTCGGTGTGCGAGTTTCATTACGTGCATCACGCACCCAATGGCGCGCCTTACGCGAATCGCGCGGAACTGGCCGAGCGCGTGGTCGATGCAGCCGAGCGCGCGGGTATCGGCATGACGATGTTGCCGGTGCTGTACGAATACAGCGGCTTCGGCAAGAGCGCGCCGCGCGACGATCAACGGCGCTTTCTCAATACGCCCGACACGCTGCTCTCACTCATCGACGCGCTCGCGCGTTCGCGGCCCGAAAACGGCGCGCGGCGTTACGGCGTCGCGCCGCATTCGCTGCGGGCGGTGTCGGGCGAATCGCTCGCGGCGGTCATCGAAGGGCTCGATGCGCGTTTCGCGCGCGCGCCGGTGCACATCCATATCGCGGAGCAGACCGCCGAAGTGGACGCGTGCGTCGCGGCCACGGGGCAGCGTCCGGTCGAGTGGCTGCTGGAGCGCTTCAATGTCGATGAGCGCTGGTGCCTCGTGCACGCGACGCACGTCGATGCTAACGAGTGCGCGCGCCTCGCGTCGAGCGGCGCGATCGCGGGCCTGTGTCTCACGACCGAGGCGAATCTCGGCGACGGCGTCTTCCCGTCGCGCGAATATCTCGATGCGGGCGGGCGCATCGGCGTCGGCTCGGATAGTCATGTCGGCGTCGACTGGCGCTCGGAGTTGCGTTTGCTCGAATACGGCCAGCGCCTATGCCGCCAGCAGCGAAACGTGCTCGCGTCGCCGACGCAGAGCCGCCCGGCCGATCGTCTCTTCGATGCCGCGCTCGACGGCGGCGCGCACGCGACGGGACGACCGGTCGGCGCGCTCGCGCAAGGCATGCGAGCGGACTGGCTCGTGCTCGACGACGCGCATCCGGGCATCGGCGGGCATGCGCCCGACACATGGCTCTCGAGCGCCGTCTTCTGCGAACACGGCGAGTCGCCGATCCGCGATGTCTTCGTCGCCGGCCGCAAGGTGATCGACGCGCGCCGTCACGCGCAGGACGACGAATCGCTCGCGCGGTATCGCGCCGCCTTGCGCGGCTTGCTGGATTGAGGTCAGCCATGAACGACTCTTCGATCTTCACGCTGGAACGCGGCGACGCGCCGCTCCTGATTTCGATTCCGCACCGGGGCACGCAAATTCCCTGCGCGCTCGCGGACGAAATGACGCCCGTCGCAAAACGCACCGAGGATTGCGACTGGCATCTCGAACGCCTTTACGCGTTTGCGCGCGAGCTGGGCGCATCGATCCTGACGCCGGAATACGCGCGCTATGTCGTCGATCTGAACCGTCCTCCCGACGACGCGAATCTCTATCCCGGCCGCGACACGACGGGACTCTGTCCGGTCGACACCTTCGACAAGGCGCCGCTCTACAAGCCGGGCCACGAGCCGTCGCGCGAGCAGATCGATGCGCGTCGCGCGATGTACTGGCAGCCTTATCACGATGCGCTCGCCGGCGAACTCGATGCGCTGCGGCAGGCGCACGGCCGCGTGCTGCTGTGGGAAGCGCATTCGATCCGCTCGGTCGTGCCGCGCTTTTTCGAGGGTCGCCTCACCGATTTCAACTTCGGCACGGCGGACGGCACGTCGGCGGCGCCGGGGCTGGCCGAGAATCTCGCGGGCATCGTCGAGCGCGACGGACGCTTTTCGACGGTGGCCAACGGTCGCTTCAAGGGCGGCTATATCACGCGCCGCTATGGACAGCCCGCCGAGGGCGTGCACGCGGTTCAACTGGAGCTTACGCAGGTCAGCTACATGGAAGAATCGTCGCCCTTTGCTTACGACGAAGCGAAGGCGCGCGCGATCCAGCCGCTGTTGCGGGCGCTCGTGACGGCCGCGCTGGCCTATGTGAAGCGTGCGCCCTGACTGACGCGTGAATGGCAATTGGCTGGCACGCGCGTAATGACGGGGAGTGTTGCAATCGATTACGCGCGCCGGGCTCAAGCGGCTTGTCGGGCTATTTGTTAAACAAAAACAATGATTTAAGCGTGGTTGTGCCGACTGGCCGGACGCCCGGTGCGAATCGATCCGCGAAACGGATTATTGCGACGTCGACAATTATGTTTCGTGGAAATTGGGGTTTCCCCTAAGGCTACTGCCTCCTACACTTGTCTTCAAGCGAAACGAAATCAGAAATTACTTAAAAAGCTTCCGATTGAGTTTCGATTTCAAAACAAGACTACTGGAGGTTCATCATGATCAAGGCATTCGTTCCCGCACTCGTCATCGCCACTGCTCTGGCCGCTCCGACTTTCGCGTTCGCGCAAAGCAATGCGCCGGTGACCCGCGCTCAGGTCCGCGCAGAACTGGTTCAACTCGAGAAGGCAGGCTATAACCCGTCGGAAGATCGCGTGAACTATCCGCAGAATCTGCAAGCCGCGCAAGCGCGTGTGAACGCTGAAAACGGCGCGAGCGCTTACGGTCCTTCGACGGCCGGCACTTCGCAATCGGGCGTAGCTTCCTCGTCCGCACGCGCCAACGTGTCGATGTCGGATCGCAACTCGGTCTACTTCGGTCATTAATCGGAGCTCGTTTCAGAGCTTCGCGAAGCAGGGCAGTAGAGGCAGTGAGCAGTAGCGGTTGAAGTAGAGTCAAGCGTCAGAAAGTGCAGTATTCGCGAGAAATGCAGTAAGCAGCAGGTAGTACCGCAGTAAAGCAGTAAAGCAGCGAACGCCGGCCGCTATCGAGCGACCGGCGTTTTTCATTGCGCGTCCTGATTTTGTTCGACACGCGGCGACACCGCCCCGCATGCGCGAATCACGAGGCGCACGACTTCTTCGGTCTGTTCTTCGAAGGCCTTGCGCGTGAGCGCGCGCTTGCCTTTCAGCGCGCGGATCTGCGCATCGAAATCGGCGTAATGCTGCGTGATCGCCCAGATCATGAACATGAACGTGTCCGCCTCGACCGGCGCGAGCAGGCCGCGTGCGATCCAGCTTTCGATCACGATCACGCGCGTATCGAGCCACGGTTTTACGCGTTCGTTGAGAATGTCCTGCATGTGGTGCGCGCCATGGATGATCTCGCTCGCCCACACCTTCGAGCCGAGCGGCCTTCTTCTCGACAGTTCCATCTTCGCGCGCACATAACCGCCGATCGCCTCCACCGGATCGTCGCTGCATTCGAAGGTATCCGCCGCGCGATGCCAGTCCTCGAACAGATCTTCCAGCACCCGCCGATAGAGCGCGAGCTTCGTCGGGAAGTAGTAGTGCAGGTTGGCCTTCGGCAAGCCGGCACGCTCGGCGATCATCGCCGTGCTCGCGCCTTCCAGTCCTTTCTCCGCGAACACTTCCTCGGCGCACGCCAGCAGTTGCGCTTCGTTGCTTTCTCGAATCTGCGCCTTGCGTCGCCGCAAAGGCGCGGTCTCCTGTTGTCCGGTGGTGATGCCGTCAGCCGCGTCGTCGTGTCTCATCGTCGAATTCTTTCGTCTCGTGGCCGCATCGTGCCTCATTCGCGCCTTTAGCGCCATTCGTGCAATTTGCGCTGCATCGCGTCGAAAAAGCCTCCGCGCTCAATGCCGGCCGATGCTGCAGCGCAATGGCACGCTTATCGCTTTGTTTGCTCCGTGTTTGCCCGCACACGAAAGACGTTGATTTGATTATTTTAATCGGCTACAACCTGTCCAACTGGACAGGATTTGAGAAGCGCTCGAAACGCCGAAGAAGCGCGTGGTTTGCATCACTCATCGCATAACAGAAATCATGCACCGGGCGCGTGCAGCATCGCACCGCAAACGCCCGGCATGCACGAAGCGAAGTCACTCACATACGAAGTCCGATCGTAAGGAGCGAGGCGAATGAATGTCGTAACGGATGCAATCAGAGAGGCGGGTCTCGATACGTCCATCAACGTGAACGGCAAGCGTCTATGGGACAGTCTCATGACGATGGCCAGGATCGGCGCAACACCGAAGGGCGGCGTGTGCCGACTCGCGCTGACCGATCTCGACAAGGAAGGGCGCGATCTCATCGTGAGCTGGGCGAAGGAAGCCGGCTGCACGGTGAGCGTCGATCAAATGGGCAACGTGTTCATGCGCCGCGCAGGACGCAACCCCGACGCGCTGCCGGTGATGACCGGCTCGCACGCCGATTCGCAGCCGACCGGCGGGCGTTTCGACGGCATCTACGGCGTGCTCGGCGGACTCGAAGTGATCCGCTCGCTCAACGATCGCGGCATCGAGACGGAGCATCCGATCGAAGTCGTCATCTGGACCAACGAGGAAGGCTCGCGCTTCGCCCCCGCCATGGTTGCATCGGGTGTGTTCGCGGGCGTGTTCTCGCTCGACTACGGCCTTTCGCGCAAGGACGTCGACGGCAAGACGATCGGCGAAGAACTGAAGCGCATCGGCTATGCAGGCGACCTGCCGTGCGGCGGCCGCAAGCTGCATGCGGCGTTCGAACTGCATATCGAGCAAGGTCCGATTCTCGAAGCCGAGGACAAGACGATCGGCGTCGTCACCGATGCGCAGGGTCAGCGCTGGTACGAAATCACGCTGACGGGCCAGGAAGCGCACGCGGGCCCGACGCCGATGCCGCGCCGCAAGGATGCGCTGCTCGGCGCATCGCGCGTGGTCGATCTCGTCAACCGCATCGGTCTGGACAATGCGCCGCTCGCCTGCGCGACGGTCGGCATGATGCAGGTGCATCCGAACTCGCGCAACGTGATTCCGGGCCGCGTGTTCTTCACCGTCGATTTCCGTCATCCCGACGATGCCGTGCTCGCCCGCATGGATGCCGCGTTGCGCGAGGGTGTTGCGCGCATCGCCGGCGAGATCGGCTTGCAGACCGAGCTCGAACAGATCTTCTACTACGAGCCCGTCAAATTCGATGCCGCCTGTGTCGCGTCCGTGCGCGCGGCGGCGCAGCGTTTCGGCTACTCGCATCGCGACATGGTGTCGGGCGCGGGCCACGATGCCTGCTATCTCTCGCAAGTCGCGCCGACTTCGATGGTGTTCGTGCCGTGCGTCGACGGCATCAGCCATAACGAAATCGAAGACGCGACGCTGGAGTGGATCGAGGCGGGCGCGAACGTGCTGCTGCACGCGATGCTGGAGCGCGCGTCGGAACCGGCGTCGTAAGCCACGCTCATCCGTTTTAACTTCCCGCCGTCCGCGACCCACACGCGGACGGAAGGCACCGTCACGCCTGAAAAAAGGAACGCGCATGACCATAAAACCGACCGGCGATATCGCGAGCCATCGCCTCACGCAGGAACAGCTCGCATGCGAATTCTCGGACGTCGCGCCGCTGCTCGACGCCACCGCCGCCGCTGCCGCCGCGAGCCGCTGCCACTACTGCTACGACGCACCGTGCGTGCAGGCGTGTCCGACGAGCATCGATATTCCCGGCTTCATCCGCAAGATCGGCAATGGCAATCTGAAGGGCGCCGCCGTCGACATCCTGTCGGCCAATCCGCTCGGCGGCATGTGCGCGCGCGTATGCCCGACGGAGATTCTTTGCGAAGGTAGTTGCGTGCGCAACCATCCGGGCGACGAGCCGGTGAAGATCGGCGCGTTGCAGCGTCACGCGACAGACTGGGCGATGGACAAGGGCGTCGCGTTGTTCGAGCGCGCGGCGGAAACCGGACGACGCATCGCGATCGTCGGCGGCGGACCGGCCGGGCTTGCATGCGCCTATCGGCTCGCGCTGGCGGGACATCGCGCGGTGATCTTCGATGCGCGCGAGAAGCCCGGCGGCCTCAACGAATACGGCATCGCTGCGTACAAGACCGTCGAAGACTACGCGCAGCGCGAGATCGAATGGCTGCATTCGATCGGCGGCATCGAGATCGAAACAGGCAAGTCGCTCGGGCGCGATTTCACGCTGGACGAGTTGCGCAAGCAATACGACGCGGTGTTCATCGCGTTCGGTCTCGCGGGCGTGCGTGAACTCGCGCTCGAAGGCGAAGCGCTCGACGGCGTGATGAACGCGGTCGATTTCATCGAACAGGTGCGTCAGGCCGATGATCTCGCGAGCGTGCCGGTCGGGCGGCGCGTCGTCGTGATCGGCGGCGGCAACACCGCGGTCGATGCGTGCGTGCAGGCCGCCAAGCTCGGCGCGACCAACGTGACGATGGCGTATCGGCGCGGCGTCGAGAACATGAGCGCGACGTGGGCCGAGCGCGAGTTCGCGCAGACCAACGGCGTAGCCATCGTCACGCACGCGAAGCCGATGCGACTGATGGGCGAGAACGGTCTGGTGACCGGCGTGGAGTTCGAACGCGAGGGCGAGCGCTTCGTGATCGAAGCGGACATGGTGCTGAAGGCGATCGGTCAGACGCTCGTGCCGGTCGGACTCGAGCGCGAATTGCTGACGCTCGACGGCGGGCGCATCGTCACCGACGAGAACCGTCAGACGACGCTCGCGAAAGTGTGGGCCGGCGGCGACTGCGCGACCCATGAAGGACTCGATCTCACCGTGCAGGCCGTGCAGGACGGCAAGCTGGCGGCGGCGTCCATCGACGCGTCGTTCGAGCTGACTGCGATCAAAGCCGCCTGAGCATACAAGGAGAACTACGAACATGGCCGATCTGACTTGCAACATCGCCGGCATCACCTCGCCGAATCCTTTCTGGCTCGCGTCCGCGCCGCCGACCGACAAGGCCTATAACGTCAACCGCGCTTTCGAGGCGGGCTGGGGCGGCGTCGTGTGGAAGACGCTCGGGCTCGATCCGCATGTCGTGAACGTGAGTTCGCGCTACGGCGCGGTGCAATGGAACGGACAGCGTATCGCGGGTCTGAACAACATCGAACTGATCACGGATCGTCCACTCGACGTGAACCTGCGCGAGATCGAGCAGGTGAAGCGCGACTGGCCCGATCGCGCGCTGATCGTCTCGCTGATGGTTCCGTGCAACGAGAAGGACTGGAAGTGGATCCTCACGCAAGTGGAAGACACGGGCGCGGATGCGGTCGAGCTGAACTTCGGGTGTCCGCATGGCATGAGCGAACGCGGCATGGGCGCGGCCGTGGGGCAAGTGCCCGAATATGTGGAGATGGTCACGCGCTGGGTGAAGGAAGGCACGAAGCTGCCGTGTCTCGTTAAGCTCACGCCGAACATCAGCGATATCCGCATGGGATCGCGCGCGGCGTTCAAGGGCGGCGCGGATGGCGTTTCGCTGATCAATACGATCAACTCGATCGTCGCCGTCGATCTCGACGAGATGGCGCCGATGCCCACCGTCGACGGCAAGGGCACGCACGGCGGCTATTGCGGTCCCGCCGTGAAGCCGATCGCATTGAACATGGTCGCTGAAATCGCGCGCGATCCGCAGACGCCGAATCTGCCGATCTCCGGCATCGGCGGCATTTCATCGTGGCGCGATGCCGCCGAGTTCATGGTGCTCGGCGCGGGCAGCGTGCAGGTGTGCACGGCGGCCATGCATTACGGCTTTCGCATCGTGTCCGATCTCGCGGACGGCCTCTCGAACTGGATGGACGAGAAAGGCTATGCGACGCTCGACGACATCCGCGGCCGCGCCGTGCCGAACGTCACCGACTGGAAATACCTCAATCTCAAGTACGACATCAAGGCGCGCATCGATCAGGACAAGTGCATCCAGTGCGGGCTGTGTCATATCGCGTGCGAAGACACCTCGCATCAGGCGATCCTGAAGGAGAAGGACGGCAAGCGTCATTTCGAAGTGGTGGATTCGGAATGCGTCGGCTGCAATCTGTGCATGCACGTGTGTCCCGTCGAACAGTGCATCACGATGGAACGCGTCGATGCGGGCGAATACGCGAACTGGACCACGCATCCGAACAATCCCGCGCGCGCCGATGCGGAAGAACCCGCGAAAGCGGCATAAAGGTGACGTAGCGCTCGTCTTCGTTGCATCCCCATGATCAACCGCACACTCAACCGGAGTGCACCCGATGAATCAGACAGCGCATGACGTCGAGACGAGCAGTCTGTACAACGACGACCTCGCACCGACCGGCCCCGCGCAACGCACGTGGAAGTGGTATCACTTCGCGGCGTTGTGGGTCGGCATGGTGATGAACATCGCCTCGTACATGCTGGCGGCGGGTCTCACGGATCAGGGCATGTCGCCGTGGCAGGCGGTATTGACGGTCCTGCTCGGCAACATGATCGTGCTCGTGCCGATGCTGTTGATCGGCCACGCGGGCGCGAAGCACGGCATTCCGTATGCGGTGCTCGTGCGCTCGTCGTTCGGCACGCAGGGCGCGAAGCTGCCCGCGCTGCTGCGCGCGATCGTCGCGTGCGGCTGGTACGGCATTCAAACATGGCTGGGCGGCAGCGCGATCTATACGCTGTTGAATATCCTCACGGGCAATGCGTTGCACGGCGCGGCGCTGCCTCTGATCGACATTTCGCTCGGGCAGCTCGCATGCTTTCTGGTCTTCTGGGCATTGCAGCTCTATTTCATCTGGCACGGCACGGATTCGATCCGCTGGCTCGAAAGCTGGTCCGCGCCGATCAAGGTCGTGATGTGCATCGCGCTCGTCTGGTGGGCGACGAGCAAGGCGGGCGGCATCGGTTCGATGCTCTCGGCGCCTTCGCAGTTCGTCGCGGGCGGCAAGAAGGAAGGGCTTTTCTGGGCGACGTTCTGGCCGGGTCTCACGGCGATGGTCGGCTTCTGGGCGACGCTCGCGCTCAATATTCCCGACTTCACGCGGTTCGCGCGCACGCAGCGCGATCAGATGATCGGGCAATCGATCGGCCTGCCCCTGCCGATGGCGCTGCTCTCGGTGATTTCGGTCGTCGTCACCTCGGCGACGGTCGTGATCTACGGCAAGGCCATCTGGGATCCGATCGATCTCACGAGCCGCATGACGGGCATCGGCGTCGGCGTCGCGCTCGTCATCCTCACGCTCGATACGATGTGCTGCAATCTCGCGGCCAATCTCGTCGGACCGGCCTACGATTTTTCGAGCCTGTGGCCGAAGGGCATTTCGTATCGCGCGGGCGGCATGATCACGGCGACGATCGCCATCGTCATGATGCCGTGGAAGATTCTCGCGACGACGCAGGGCTACATCTTCACGTGGCTCGTCGGCTATTCGGCGCTGCTCGGGCCGGTCGCGGGCATTCTGATGGTCGACTACTTTTTCATTCGCGGCACTCGCCTCGATCAGCGCGAGCTCTTCGATGAGGACGGCGAGTATTCGTACAGCGGCGGCTGGAACATGGCGGCGGTCGTCGCGCTCCTGGTCGGCGTGCTGCCGAACCTGCCGGGCTTCCTGCACACGGCGTTTCCCGCATCGTTCCCGGACGTGCCGGCTTTCTTCAATACGCTCTACACGTACGCATGGTTCGTGGGCCTCGTGCTCGCCGCGATCGTCTACGGATCGTGGATGAAGCTGCGCGGCAGCCCGCGCGCCGGCGTGCTGAGCGCCTGATTCGAACATGACTGAACACATGGAGGACGACTCATGCCTATCCTGATTCGCGGCGGCACCGTCATCGACGCGGACCGCACTTATCGCGCCGACGTGCTATGCGCCGACCCGCAAGCGGGCGGAACGATACTCGCCATCGGCACCGATCTCGACGTACCCGCCGATACGCAAATCGTCGACGCCGGCGGACAGTACGTGATGCCGGGCGGCATCGATCCGCATACGCACATGGAGCTGCCCTTCATGGGCACGACCGCGAGCGACGACTTCTACACCGGCACCGCGGCGGGATTATCGGGCGGCACGACGAGCATCATCGACTTCGTGATCCCGAGCCCGAAGCAGCCGCTCATGGAGGCGTTCAGGGAGTGGCGCGGCTGGGCCGAGAAGGCATCGGCGGACTACGGCTTTCACGTCGCGGTGACGTGGTGGGACGAGTCCGTGCATCGCGACATGGGATTGCTCGTGCACGAGCACGGCGTGTCGAGCTTCAAGCACTTCATGGCCTACAAGAACGCGATCATGGCCGACGACGAAGTGCTCGTGAACAGCTTCACGCGCTCGCTCGAACTCGGCGCGCTGCCGACCGTGCACGCGGAGAACGGCGAGCTCGTCTTTCAGTTGCAGAAGCAACTGCTCGCGAAAGGCTTCAGGGGACCGGAGGCGCATCCGTTGTCGCGGCCGCCCGAGGTCGAAGGCGAGGCGGCCAATCGCGCGATCCGCATTGCGCAGGTGCTCGGCGTGCCGCTGTACATCGTGCACGTGTCGGCGAAAGATGCCGTCGACGTGATCGCGAAGGCGCGCAACGAAGGATTGCGCGTGTTCGGCGAGGTGCTGCCAGGCCATCTCGTGATCGATGAATCGGTGTATCGCGATCCCGACTGGACGCGCGCCGCCGCGCACGTGATGAGCCCGCCGTTTCGCACGAGCGAGCATCGCGAGGCGCTGTGGCGCGGCCTGCAATCGGGCCAGCTTCACACGACGGCGACCGATCACTGCGTGTTCTGCGCGTCGCAAAAGGCGATGGGCCGCGAGGACTTCACCCGGATCCCGAACGGTTGCGGCGGCGTCGAGGATCGCATGTCGGTGCTGTGGCATCACGGCGTCAACATGGGACGTCTCACGCCGAACGAGTTCGTGCGCGTGACGTCGACGAACGCGGCGCAGATCTTCAATCTCTATCCGCGAAAGGGCGCGGTGCAGGTGGGCGCGGATGCGGACATCGTCGTGTGGGATCCGGAAGCGACGCGCACGATCTCGGTGAAGACGCATCATCAGAAGGTCGATTTCAACGTCTTCGAAGGCATGGAGGTGAAGGGCGTCGCGACGCATACGCTGACGCGCGGTGCGCTCGCGTGGGCGAACGGCGATCTGCGCGCGGAACGGGGCGCGGGCCAGTATCTGAAGCGTCCGCCGAACGCGTCGTACTTCGAGGCGGCGCGCGTCGCGAACAAGCTGAAAGAACCGCATCCGGTGAATCGCGCGGAAGCGGCCTGATTCGCCCTCGATGCCGTCGATGACCGAGCCCCGCGTCCGCGCGACGCGGGGTTCGGTCGCGTTTTGCGATCTCGTCACGCGCTTGCAAGCATAATCCGTCAGGCTGTCTATTTTTTGCGCTGCCGGATCATGCCGATGAAAATTTCGAAGAAACTTCGCCGCCTCGCCGCGCTCGGCATTCTATGTCTGCCGCTTGCGTGCGCGGCCAATCCGAACGCGCTGTGGGAGATCGTCCACGACTACTGCGAGCCAGCCGCCGAGGGCGCGCACGTTCGGCAGAAGTGCGCCGACGTGAATCTTCCGGGCGGCTATGCCGTCCTGAAGGATATCGTCGGCGTCGCGCAATATCTGCTGATTCCGACCGCACGCGTGAGCGGCATCGAGAGTCCGGCGCTGCTCGACCCCGATGCGCCGAACTACTTTCGCGATGCGTGGAATGCGCGTGGCTATGTGAATCGCGCGTTGCGTCGAACGTTGCCGCGCGATGAAGTGTCGCTCGCGATCAATTCGGCGAGCGGGCGCACGCAGAATCAGTTGCACATTCATATCGATTGCCTCGCGTCCGATGTCGCGCAGGCGCTGCGCGAAGTGGGGCCGGACATCGGCACGGAGTGGAAGGCGCTGCCGGTGAAGTTGCGCGGTCATGTGTACAGCGCGATGCGCATCGACGACGCGGATCTCGCGCATACCGATCCCTTCAAGCTCCTCGCGCCTTACGCCGCGCGCCGCGGTCAGACGATGGGCGAACAGACGCTCCTGCTGGCGGGCGCCGTGCGCAGCGACGGCGCGCCGGCATTCTTTCTCCTCAACGATCATGTCCAGCCTGGCAACTGGGCATCGTCGGAAGAGCTTCAGGATCACACGTGCTCGCTGGCCGATCGGTCTATAGAAAAGCCGTGAGGTTTTCAGAAGAATGAAGTGACGGAAATCGTTCGGACTTCGGATTAAACGCAATCCGCAAATCAGAAGTTTCGTGCCTTGTCACTTCTACTTTTGGAAACCACAATGAATGCACTTCGACATTACGTTTGACCCGTTGAAGGACGCGATCAATCGGCTTCAGCACGGCGTGTCGCTCGATCTTGCAAAGGAGATCGACTGGGACGGCGCTGTGTTCGAGACAGACGACCGTCGCGATTATGGAGAGGTCCGTCTAGTGGGCTATACGCCTATTCGCGGACGTACTTTCTGCGTGGTGTTCACGTGGAGAAACGAGACGCGGCGCATCATCAGTCTGCGCCGCGCAAACCACAGAGAGATCAGATCAATATGCAAAGAACATTCAAAGGACTCATTCTTCCCACGCCTGAGGAGGATGCTGAGATCAACCGAGGAATAGCGTTGGATCCGGACACATGGGAGCTTTCCGACGAAGAGATCGCCCGGATGAAACCGTACGCCGAATTCATGCGTGAACATCATCCGGATCTGATCGAGCCGTCGAAAAAATGAGTTGTCAGCTCACGCCGCGCATGCTTGCTCTATGTGCAAACACGCGCGGCGCAATGCCCTCCACACGCGCTTCCGGCAGCACCCGCTTCAACGTTCGCAAGGTGAACGCAAGGTCTTCGCTGGCTGTATCGAATTCGAGCCGCAATTCACAGCCTTCGCGCTGTGCCTGACTCACATAAATGCCGAGCGGCGAATGAAACAGTGCGCGTATGCGTGCCCGCGACGCGTCACCATCCGTGAAATGCGCGAGCGCCACAATGCGCACGCGCTGACATGCTCCGAAGCCTTCATCGCGTAAGGTCTTGCGGCTGGCCACCCACGCAAGCGACATATCCATGACCATTGCTCCATCACGTTTTCCTTATGTAGAAGCATAGGCCGCCATGCGTCAACGTCGCGCAAAGATGCATGCGCGACATGTAAAAAACGTATCAATCGAAGCCCTGGAAAACGGCATCGTCCGGACCGATGGAAGCGGGCGATTTCCACGCCGCGTCGCGCATCGAATGGCGCACCTGGTGCTCGACGCCGAGGAGCACCGCGAAAATCGCCATGCGCACCGCGATGCCGTTGTCGGTCTGTCGGAAGATCGCGAGGCGCGAGTCATGGTTCAGATCGGTGGCGAGATCGTTCGCGCCGGGGCGGCTGTCGCGCGGCAGCGGATGCATGATGAGCGTGTCGCGTCCGCACACATCGTCGACGAGCGCCTGGTTGATCTGGAAATCCGGCGTGTAGCCTTCGATGGACTCGTCCGCGAAACGCTCCTTCTGAATGCGCGTCGCATACACGACGTCCGCGCCCGCGAGACCCGCGCGCAGGTCGCTGGTCTGCTCGATCACATGATCGCCGCGCGCGATGCGCTCGATGATATGCGCCGGCATCTCCAGCGAGCGCGGCGACACGAGCGTGAACTTCAGTCCTTTGTAAAGCGATAGCAGCTTGGCGAGCGAGTGCACGGTGCGGCCGTACTTGAGGTCGCCGACCATCGCGATATGCGCGCCATCGACGATTTTCCCGAGACGCGAGAATTCGCGCTGGATCGTGTAGAGGTCGAGCAACGCCTGACTCGGATGCTCGCCGGGGCCGTCGCCCGCATTGATGACGGGAATGTTCGTCGCGCGCGCGAATTCCGCGACCGAGCCTTGCTCCGGATGCCGCACGACGATCGCATCGGCATAACCGCTGATGACGCGGCTCGTGTCGTAAATCGACTCGCCCTTCGCCATCGACGAAAACGTAAAGCCAGTCGTGTCGCAGACCGAGCCGCCGAGCCGCGCGAACGCTGCGCCGAAGCTCACGCGCGTGCGCGTGCTCGCCTCGAAAAACAGATTCGCGAGCACCGCGCCTTCGAGCACGCGCGTGATCTTCTTGCGACGTGCGATGGGCTGCATCATGTCGGCGGTGCGGAACAACGCTTCCGCCGATTCGCGCGAGAACTGGTCGATCGAGAGCAGTTGCGGCCTGCCCTCGAATTCGATTGTTGAATATGCGCTTTGCGTATATGCGCCGGTTTCCGGCATGCCGCCCAGAATTTCGCCGACGTAGCGCGCGGCGATTTCCGGCATCGCGCGCGATTCCGGCGATTCGTCCGGCAGCAGCCAGGTATCCAATGCCCGCCGCGACACACCGATGCGCGATGCGAAGGAATCGCGCGTCATGTTCAGACGCCGCATGGCGTCGCGAAGTATTGTCTGCTGCTGAAGTTCTTGAGTCACCGTCATCGCTCCCGGAATATACGCGGTGCGTATATTAGGTCACTCGCCGATCAGATGCAAGACGAGTTCGCGCTGATGCTGCGCCGTCCGGTGCTCGAAAACGTAGATGCCTTGCCAGGTGCCGAGCACCATGCGGCCGGCTTCGACGGGAATCGAAAGCTGCACCGTGGTGAGCGCGGTGCGCAGATGCGCGGGCATGTCGTCGGGGCCTTCGGTGTCGTGCACGTAGCGGCCGGGCGCTTCCGGCGCCACCGCTTCGAAATATCGTTCGAGGTCCGTGCGCACGTCGGGATCGGCGTTTTCCTGAATCAACAGCGACGCCGACGTATGCCGGCAAAACAGCGTGAGCAAACCGGTGCGGATGTCCTGAAGATCGATCCAGTGATCGATGTCGCGGGTGACTTCGTGCAGGCCGCGCGAGCCTGTCGCGACCGTCAGATGGTGGAGTGCCTGTTTCATGTCGGTCTCGGTGCGAGGAATGGGCGGTGCGCCACATCTTGAGTTTACCGGCTTCCCGCGCACCGATTCGTTCCGATGCGATGGACTATGCTGTCTGGACGACCGCTAGAAGAAGGGCTCGCACGATGACAGGAAACGCCGCACACGCAATGCTGGCGCTCGCGGCGGTGCTCGCCGCGGCTCCCCACATGACACGCGCCGACGAAAAGCGGGAAAACCACGGCAACGATCCCTTCCTGCACGTATCGAGCGCCATCGCGGATTGCGCCGTGCCGCACGGCCCGCTCGAAACGGATCAGGAATGGCTCGACGAAGCGCATTACCGCATCGAACGCGGCAATAGCTGCTGGATCGCGGGCCGCTGCCGGCTGTCGAATAGCTACGCTTACGACAAGGAGATCGCGGAGAGCGTGACGCGACGTCTGAACTCGTTGAACGCGTCGCTGCAATGGCGCGAGAAAACCAGCCTGTGGCTCACGCTGCAGCGCCGCTTCATCTATCTCGACGGCTGCGTGTCGCGCGATTTCGACAAGGCGCGCTTCGTTTCGGCACTCGGCGAGACGGCGGATGTCGAAAAGGTCATCGACCGCACGACGCGTCGGCCGTGATCTTGCAATTGACCTAAGCTAAAAGAGAGACCGAACACGAGGAACCGGCCCGCGCCCGCGCGCACGGTTTTCGCCGATGAGAACGAATCTCGCTGACTGGCTGTGGAGGCGCGTGCGCGACACGCTTCTGCTGATCGCGTGCGCGCTCATGCCGATAAGCGCGTCGGCCGCGCCCGTCGTCGTGATCCCGCTGAAGGGCGCGATCGGCCCGGCGAGCGCCGATTTCGTCGTGCGTTCGCTCGCCCGTGCCGCCGACGAACACGCGCAACTCGCCGTGCTCGAACTCGATACGCCCGGCGGCCTCGATCTCTCGATGCGCTCGATCATCCAGGCGATTCTCGCTTCGCCGGTGCCGGTGGCCGCATTCATCGCGCCGAGCGGTGCGCGCGCCGCGAGCGCGGGCACCTACATCACCTACGCGAGCCATGTCGCGGCGATGGCGCCCGGCACCAATCTCGGCGCGGCTTCGCCGGTGCAACTCGGCCTGGGCGGACGGGAGCGCGAGCCGTCGGATTCGGGCAAGGCCGCATCGGGCGCGCGCGGTGAGCCCGCGGAGCAATCGACCGAAACGCGCAAGCAGATGCAGGACGCCGCCGCCTACATACGCGGCCTCGCGCAACTGCGCGGACGCAACGTGCAATGGGCGGAGCGCGCGGTGCGCGAGGCGGTCGCGCTATCGGCGACGGAAGCGCTGGAGCAGAAAGTCATCGACCTGATCGCCGGCGATGTGCCCGATCTGCTCGCAAGACTTGACGGAAGGCATATCAAGACCGCGAGCGGCGATCACGTGCTCGCGACGAAACAGGCGCCGCTCGTCGTGCTGCAACCGGACTGGCGCAGCCGTTTCCTCGCGACGATCACGGACCCGAGCGTCGCGCTGATCCTGATGATGATCGGCATGTACGGGCTCTTCTTCGAATTCGCGAATCCCGGCATGGTGCTGCCGGGCGTCGCCGGCGCGATCTGCCTGCTGGTCGGATTGTTTGCTCTGCAACTATTGCCGATCAATTTCGTCGGACTGGGACTGATCGTGCTCGGCATGGGCTTTCTGGTCGGGGAAATGTTCCTGCCGACGTTCGGCTCGCTCGGCATCGGCGGGATCATTGCGTTTGCGATCGGCGCGCTCATGTTGATCGATACCGATGTGCCTGGCTTCGGCATTCCCGTCGGTGTCGTCGTCGGGCTCGCGCTCTTCACGGCGCTGTTCGTGTTCACCGTGTCGGGCGTCGCACTGAAGGCGCGCAGGCGTCCTGTCGTGAGCGGGAGCGAAGCGATGCTCGGCAGCATCGGCGTGATGTTGACGGGCGACGGCGCCGCGCCCGATGCCGGCAGCGGCTGGGCGCGCGTGCGGGGCGAACGCTGGCGCGTGCGATCGACGGCGCCGGAAGCATTGCCCGCCGAAGGCGCGCGCGTGCGTGTGGTCTCGCGTCACGGTCTCACGCTGACGGTCGAGCCGCTCGAAGGCGAACGCGAGACGGGCCATTCCTGAACACATCGACAACGAGGCTTGAAAAAATGGGGCTCACTTTCGGTTTCAGCGGCATTCTGATCGCGCTCGTCATCTTCCTCGTCGCGTCCGCGGTGCGCATTTTCCGCGAGTACGAACGCGGCGTCGTGTTCATGCTCGGGCGCTTCTGGAAAGTGAAGGGACCGGGGCTCGTGCTGATCATTCCGGTCGTTCAGCAAGTCGTGCGCATGGACTTGCGCACGGTGGTGTTCGACGTGCCGCCGCAGGACGTCATCACGCGCGACAACGTGTCGGTGAAGGTGAATGCGGTCGTGTACTTTCGTGTCGTCGATCCGGAGAAGGCGGTGATCCAGGTCGCGCGCTTTCTCGAAGCGACGAGCCAGCTCGCACAAACCACGTTGCGCGCGATCCTCGGCAAGCACGAACTGGATGAACTTCTGTCGGAGCGGGAACGCCTCAACACCGACATCCAGCGCGTGCTCGATTCGCAGACGGACGCGTGGGGCATCAAGGTATCGAACGTCGAGATCAAGGACGTCGATATCAACGAGACGATGATCCGCGCCATCGCCCGGCAGGCCGAAGCCGAGCGCGAGCGACGCGCGAAGATCATTCATGCGGAAGGCGAGTTGCAGGCATCGGAGAAGCTGTTGCAGGCGGCGCAGATGCTCGCGCAGCAACCGCAGGCAATGCAACTGCGTTATCTGCAAACGCTGACGTCGATCGCCGGGGACAAGAATTCGACGATCGTGTTCCCGGTGCCGGTCGATATCGTGAGTGCCGTCATCGACCGGTTCACCAAGGGCTCAACGCACAGTTAGACGAGCGCGGGGAAATCGAGCGTCGTGTCGTTCACGCGATTCACGAGGTTCGTGAAGTTGATGACGCTCATCGCGAACAGCGTGTCGATGACTTGCGCCTCCGAATAGCCCGCTTCGCGCACTTCGCTCAGACGCGCCGCATCGACCGTGCCCGTGGAGCTGGCGACATGCCGCACGAAGCGCACGAGCGCGTCGCGCTTCGCGTTGCCGGTCGCTTCGCCCGCGCGGATCTGCTGCGTTTCCTTTTGCGACAGTCCGACCATCTTGCCGACCAAGGTATGCGCGGCCGCACAGTAGTCACACCCCACGAGTTCACTGACAGCGAGCTTGATCGCTTCGACGTCGGCCTTGTCGAGGCTGCTTTTCGCGAGAATGGCGTCGCCGTTGAGCGTTGCGCCGAGTGCGGCGGGGCTGTGCGTGCCGATGGTCGCATACGCATTCGGCACCTTGCCCGCGGCCTTCTTGATCGCGGCGAAAAGATCGGCGGTTGCGCCCGTGGCTTCGTTGACATTGATTTGGGAAAGACGTGACATGGTGTGCTCCTTCGTTCGGTGGTTGGCCATGTGGATGGCATGGGTTGAACTTTAGGCGCGTGCGTCGTTCGCGTGAATGCTCGCGCGGCTCGTAAAACCGCGCGATCGTCTCATCGTGCGAATGCATCGGCTTCGTGCCATGATCGAAGCTCCGCGCACGCATCACGAACCCGCACATGGACTATCTGACGAGCCTGAAGGTGTTTTGCACGGTCGTCGAAGCGAAGAGCTTCGCGCGTGCGGCCGACATACTCGGCTTGTCGCCGCCCGTCGTTTCGCGTGCGATCGCGGGGCTGGAAGAGCGCCTCGGCAGCCGCCTCTTCAATCGCACGACACGGCAGATCTCGCTGACCGAAACCGCCGAGCGCTTCTTCGCCGACTGCTCGCGTCTGCTCGACGAACTGCAGGCGATGGAAGAGCGCGTGTCGAACCGCGCGAGCGAAGCGACCGGCCTGTTGCGGCTCGTCTCGCACACGACCGTGATGACGAGCCGCTATGCGCCGCTCGTCGCGAGCTTCAGGCGCGCGCATCCACATGTGCGCCTCGATGTGACGCTGACCGAGCGGCCCGTCGATCTCGTCGGCGAAGGCTACGATCTCGCGATCGTGCTGCCTTTCATGCTGTCTACCGACACGGCCGTCACGCGCCTGCTCGAAACCATTCCGCTCGTGCTGGTCGCGAGCCCCGCGTATCTCGCGCAACGGCCCGCGCCACGCCATCCGTCCGAACTCGTCGATCATGTGTTCGTGCCGATGTCTCCGTCGATCCGCAAGCCGGCGCTCACGTTTCGCATTGGCGGCGAGGAACTGCGCGTGCCGCTCAATTACGACATCGCGTCGAACAGCGCGGTGTTCAATCGGGACATGGCGCTGCAGGGCTTCGGCATCGGCGTTTTGCCGACGGCGCTCGTCGCGGACGAGGTCGCGGCGGGGCGGCTCGTCACGCTGCTCGACGCCTACGAGCGCGTCGACTCCGCGATCGAAATCCGTATCGCGTACAGCACGCGCGCGCTTTTGCCGGCCAAGGTGCGCGCGTTCGTCGAGCATGCGGTGCGCTTTTGCGCCGATGAAGCCACGCTGCCCGGCATGCCTGGCCGGCTCCGAGCCTTGTAGTGCAAGGCTCGGAGCGATTCTTTCCGCGAACGGTATTGATTCATGCGCGCCGTGACGGTTGACTTGGTGCATATGCACAACTAGTCTTCCGGCCTATGACGGGCAGAGGATGCGCCCCTTCTCTCAACCTTAATTGTGCATATGCACTATAATCGCAAATGACGACACCTACGACAAATATTCCATCGGTCGCGGCGCCGGCTCTCGCGCGGCCGGCGCGCAGGATTCCCTGGATGCTGCTGGCGCTCGGACTGGTCGGGCTCGTGCTGGTCGCCGCGGCAACATACTGGGCGCTGGTGCTGCGGTTCATTCAGACGACCGACGATGCCTATGTCGGCGGCGACGTCACGGTGCTCGCGCCGAAGGTCAACGGTTTCGTCACCGATGTGCTCGTGCGGGACAATCAGCGCGTGAAGGCGGGGCAGGTGCTGATTCGCCTCGATTCGCGCGACTACGATGCACGCCTCGCACAGGCCGACGCCGAATTGTCGGGCGCGCGCGCGGCGGTGGTCGAGCTGCAGGCGAAAGACGCGCTGCAGGCGGCCGTCATCAATCAGCAGCAGGCAGAAGTGCGCGCATCGTCGGCGGAGCTGACGCGCACCGGGCAAGACCGTTCGCGCTATCGCGAGCTGGTGAAGGACGACGCGGTGTCGAACCAGATCGTCGAGCGCGCCGACGCCGACTACACGAAGGCGCAGGCGGCGGTGGATCGCAGCGGCGCGTCGCTCATCGCGGCGAAGCGTCAATTGGGCGTGATCGAAGCGCAGATCGCGGATGCGCAGGCGCGGGTCGCGACGGCCGCGGCGGCGCGCCGCGTCGCGGAGCTGAACGTCGAGTACACGACGATCCGCTCGCCCGTCGATGGCTATGTCGGCAACCGCACGGCGCGGGTGGGCGTGCTTGCGAACGTGGGCACGTCGTTGCTGACCATCGTTCCGTCGACGGGACTTTGGGTCGACGCGAACTTCAAGGAAGATCAACTGAAGAAGATGCGCGCGGGCGACGAAGCCGATGTCGAGCTCGATGCATCGAGCGTGCCGCTCACCGGCCACGTCGACAGTCTCGCGCCCGCGACCGGCGCGACCTTCAGCGTGCTGCCCGCCGAGAACGCGACCGGCAACTTCACGAAGATCGTGCAGCGCGTGCCCGTGCGCATTCGGCTCGATGTGCCGAAGGGCATGGAATCGGTGCTGCGTCCGGGCCTGTCCGCGACGGTCAAGGTGCACCTCGCCAGACACGCGAACGGTTGAGGAGCGCGGCGATGACTCATACCGTTCCTTCCGATCCCGCGAGCCAGCCGATCAGGCAGCGCGTGTTCGCGTTCGCGCTGATGTGCCTCGGCTTCTTCATGGCGACGCTCGATATCCAGATCGTCGCATCGTCGCTGAAGGATATCGGCGGCGGATTGTCCGCGAGCCAGGATGAGTTGTCCTGGGTGCAGACCTCGTATCTGATCGCCGAGATTCTCGTCATTCCAATGTCGGGCTGGCTTTCCAAAGTGTTTTCGACACGCTGGCTCTTCGTCGCATCGGCGGTGGGTTTCACGATCACGAGCATGCTTTGCGGCATGGCATGGGACATCAATTCGATGATCCTGTTTCGTGGCCTGCAAGGCGCGCTCGGCGCCGCGATGATCCCGACCGTGTTCACGACCGCCTTCGTGCTGTTCCCCGGCAAGCAGCGATTGATTGCATCGACGACGATCGGCGCGCTGGCGTCGCTCGCGCCCGCGGTCGGGCCGGTGATCGGCGGGTGGATCACCGATCAATGGTCATGGCACTGGCTCTTTTATCTGAACGTGGTGCCGGGTCTGGTCGTCGCGCTGCTCGTGCCGAAATACGTGCATGTGGACGAGCCCAATCTGCCGCTGCTGAAAAAAGGCGATTACATCGGCATCGCGTTGATGTCGGGCTTTCTCGGCTGTCTGGAATACGTGCTCGAAGAAGGACCGCGCAAGAACTGGTTCGGCGACGACGTGATCATCGCGTGTGCGTGGATTTCGGGGATTTGCGGCTTCCTGTTCCTCGTGCATGCGTTCACGGCGAAGGACCCGGTCGTCGATCTGCGCGCGCTCGCGGTGCGCAACTTCGCGATCGGCAGTCTGCTGTCGTTCGTGACGGGCATCGGGATCTTCGTGTCGGTGTTTCTGACGCCGGTGTTCCTCGCTCGCGTGCGCGGCTTCGATTCGTTGCATACGGGTCTCGCGCTGCTTTCCGTCGGCTGTTTCCAGTTGCTTTCCATCGGCGTGTACGGCTTCGCGTCGCGCTTCATCGACATGCGCGTTCTGCTCGCGTTCGGTCTGATCTGCTTCGGCGCGGGCTGTTACTTCTACACGCCCCTGACGCACGACTGGGGCTGGCAGCAGTTCCTGTTGCCGCAAGCATTGCGCGGCATCGGTCAGCAATTCGCGGTGCCGCCGATCGTGACGATGGCGCTCGGCTCGCTGCCTCCGTCGCGGCTGAAATCGGCGAGCGGGCTCTTCAATTTGATGCGCAATCTGGGCGGCGCGATCGGCATCGCGGTGAGCGCGACGATGCTCAACGATCGACTCAATCTGCACTATCTGCATCTGAACGAGAACGTGACGATCGGCCGGCCGGTCATCGACGACGTGATCGCGCGCAACTCGGCGCATCTCGCGTCGGTCGCGGGCGATGCGTTGAACGCGTCGCAGGCGGGGCTTGCATCGCTGCATGCGCTCGTGATGCGCGAAGCGCTCGTGCTCACTTTCGCCGATTGCTTCTACGTGCTCGCGCTGTGCTTCCTCGTCGGCCTGACGACGGTGCTCTTCGCCAAGCCGATTACGACCGCGCCGCCTTCGTCCGATGCGCATTGAACCGAGCCTTATCCGGATACTTCGATCATGAAGAAACTTCTCGTGGCAATACTTGCGGGCGTGACAGGTCTCACGCTCGCCGCGTGTGCGGTGCAGCCCGCGACGCACGCCGAACTTCCGGCGACGGTCAACGCGACCGCGCCCGCGGACTGGAGCGTCGATGTGCCGAAAGAGGCCGTCGATCCCGCTCTATGGTGGAGTCAGTTCAACGACCCGGTGATGCATGAACTGGTCGCTTCAGTGCTGAACGACAACCTCGATGTTCAGGCGGCCGTCGAGCGCGTGAAGCAGGCTCAGGCGCTCACGACGCAACGTCGCGCGGCCTTGCTGCCTCAACTGGATGCGAACGCGGGAGGCGCCTATACGCGTCAGAACACACCGCCGCCGCTCGGCTATGTGAAGCAGGCGGGCTTCGGCCTTGCGTTGAGCTGGACGCCGGACGTGTTCGGCGGCGAGCGGCTGGAATTGCTGGCGGCGCAGGCGCAGCTCGTCGGGCGCGAGCATGCGGCCGATCAGATCAGGCTCGCGCTCGCCGCCGATACGGCCGGCGCATATGTCGATCTGCGCTGGGCGCAAGCCGAATTGAAAATACTTAAGGATAACGAAGAAATTCGCGAACGCGCATTGAGGCTGACGCAACGACGTCTGCAATACGGCCTGTCGACGAAGCTCGATGTCGCGCGTGCGCAGAATCAGCTGAGCGATCTGCAATCGCGCATTCCGCGCACACAGTCGACGATTCAGCATCAGTTGAGTCTGATCGCAGTGTATTCGGGCCGCACGCCGGAATCCATCGACAAGCTGATGCTGGCCAACCCGGGTGACGCGCCCGCGATTCCCGTGCCCGCGAACGGCGCGCCGCAGATGCTGCCGTCCGACGCCTTGTTGCGCCGCCCCGACGTGCTCGTTGCCTATGCGACCGTGCAGCAGCGCGCGGCGGAAGTGGGCGTTGCGCGCGCGGAGCGCTATCCGAAGTTTTCGCTGCGATTGTCGGACGGCTTGCTGGCGTCGTCGTATCTCGGCCTGCCGACGCTCACCGACAATCTCTTCTCCGCAGCACTCAACGCGACGAGCCCGATCTTCAACGCGGGGCGCATCACGGCGGAGATCGAGCAGAACGAGAGCAAGATGCGCGAGTCGGAACTGCGTCTGCGACAGACGATGCTCGAAGCGCTGAAGGATGTCGAGGACACGCGCAGCGATCTCGTCAGCACGACCGAGTCGACCGCGCGCCTGACCGATGCGCTCTCTGCGTCCGGCCAATCGCTCACGCTGTCGACGCAGTTGTACAAGGGCGGCGCCGCAAGCTTTCTCGATGTGCTCGACGCGCAGCAATCCTATCTGCGCGACGCCGATGCGCTGAATCAATCGAAGCGCGAACACGCGCTCGCGGCGGTGGCGCTTTATCGTTCGCTCGGCGGCGGCTGGAGCGTGAGCAGCGATGCGGACGTGATCAAGACCGCCAGCGATAAAACGGAGACGACGAAATGAGCCTGATCGAAGAAACGGCCGCCGGCCTCGATGGTCTCGCGCAACTGCGCAAGCTGATCGCGAGCGGGCGCAAGCCGGGCATTCTGGTATCGCTGGATTTCGAGTTCATCGAAGTGGAAGCGGGCAGGGCGGTGTTCGCGGGCATACCCGGCGATCACGCCTACAACCCGATCGGCACCGTGCACGGCGGCTATGCGGCGACGCTGCTCGATTCGGCGTGCGGCTGCTCGGTCCATTCATGCCTGACGGCGACGCAGGCCTATACGACGCTCGAACTGAAAGTCGCGTATCACAAGGCGCTCACGCGCGATTCGGGATTCTTGCGCGCAGAGGGGCGCGTGCTGTCGATCGGACGTCGCGCCGCATTCGCCGAAGCGACGCTCAAGGATGCGAGCGGCCGATTGTTCGCATCGGCAACATCGACGTTGCTCGTCATGGAGCGTTGAAAGACCCGGTTCCTTGCGCGGGAACCGGGCGACCGGATGGCGCTTCGAAGCCGCTTATTTCACGCTTTCGAGCGCCTTCCTCACCGTGCCGAAGATCTGATCGATCTGATCGTCTTCGATGATGAGCGGCGGCGAGAACGCGAGGATATCGCCGGTGTAACGCACGAGCACGCCTGCTTCGAAGCACTTCACGAACACTTCGTACGCACGTGCGCCCGGCGCGCCGTCGCGCGAATCGAGCTCGATGCCGGCCACGAGCCCGAGATTGCGGATGTCCTTCACGAAAGGCGCATCGCGCAGCGCGTGCGCGGCGCTTTCGAACTTCTCGGCCTTCGACGCGGCGCGCTCGAAGAGCTTGTCGCGCCGATACAGATCGAGCGTTGCGATGGTGGCGGCGGCCGCGACCGGGTGAGCCGAATACGTATAGCCGTGGAACAGCTCGATCGCGTTGGCCGCGCCCGCGTTGACGACCGTGTCGTGCACGTTGCGATGCGCGGCGACGGCGCCCATCGGGATGGTCGCGTTGTTGATCGCCTTGGCCATCGTGATGAGGTCGGGCGTCACGCCGAAGTACTCGCTCGCCGTCGCTTTGCCCAGACGCCCGAAGCCGGTGATGACCTCATCGAAAATCAGAAGAATGCCGTACTTCGTGCAGATCTCGCGCAGCTTCTGCAGATAGCCTTGCGGCGGCACGAGCACGCCCGTGGAACCGGCGAGCGGCTCGACGATCACGGCGGCGATCGTCGACGGATCGTGCAGCGCGACGATGCGCTCGAGATCATCGGCGAGATGATCGCCCCACGCGGGCTGGCCCTTCGTGAACGCGTTGTGCCCGAGATCGTGCGTATGCGGCAGGTGATCGACCGACGGCAGCAGCGCGCCCGAAAACGTCTTGCGATTCGGCGCGATGCCGCCGACCGAGATACCGCCGAAGCCGACGCCGTGATAGCCGCGCTCGCGGCCGATGAGACGCGTGCGCTGGCCTTCGCCCCGTGCGCGATGATAGGCGAGCGCGATCTTCAGCGCGGTATCGACCGACTCCGAGCCCGAGTTCGTGAAGAAGATGCGGTCGAGGCCTTCCGGCATCAGGTTGGCGACCTTGGTCGCGGCTTCGAACGCGAGCGGATGCCCCATCTGGAAGGTCGGCGCGAAATCGAGCGTCGAAAGCGCCTTCTGCACCGCGTCGACGATCTCGTCCCGGCAATGGCCTGCGTTCACGCACCAGAGACCGGCGGTGCCGTCGAGCACTTCACGGCCATCGGTCGAGCGGTAGTACATGCCTTTGGCGCTCTCCAGCATGCGGGGCGCGGCCTTGAACTGGCGATTGGCGGTGAACGGCATCCAGAACGACGAGAGATCTTCGATCACGGGGCGAGCATTCATAACGGGTCTCCTGAAGAAGTACGGCCACTGTATTCCTCGGCAAAATTGCACGGCATAGACAGTTGCTTCACTGCGCTGCTAACTGTAGTGGCAAAATCCTGCAAACTGTATTGGTTGATGCGTGCTCGCCGCGCTATTCTCGAATCCATGATCGAACTCAAGCTGGAGCGCGGCACGCGGCAGGCGCCGACGCTCGTCGAACAACTGGTCCGCGCGTTCTCCACGGCGATCGAGGAGCAGACGCTGCGCGCGGGCGCGCTGCTGCCTTCGGTGCGGCGTCTCGCCGAGGCGGAAGGTCTCAGCACGTTCACGGTGACGGAAGCCTATGGCCGGCTCGTTTCGATGGGCCTCGTCACCGCGCGGCGCGGCTCGGGTTATCGCGTGGCCGTGCGCGGGCGCAGCGAGCGCGCGCGCGCGGTCGAATGGCAGCCGCCGAGCCTCACCGCGACCTGGCTTCTGTCCGACGTATTCGCCGATCATTCGGTGCCGATCAAATCGGGCTGCGGCTGGTTGCCGAACGAATGGGTTAACGAGAGCGGGCTGCAACACGCGCTGCGCGCGGTGAGCCGCGTGCCGGCGGCGCGCATCGCGGACTACGGGCATCCGTATGGCTTCGCGCCGCTGCGCGAGCGGATCGCGGAGCAGATGGATCGTCACGGCTTGCCGGTCGACGCCGCATCGAACGTGCTGTTGACGGCGGGCGCCACGCAGGCGCTCGATCTCGTCGTGCGCACCTTGCTGCGCCCCGGCGATGCGGTCGTCGTCGAAGATCCGGGCTACTGCAATCTGCTGCAGATTCTGCGGCTCGCCGGACTCCAGGTGCATGGCGTGCCGCGCACCGCCGCGGGCATCGATACGGATGTGTTCGAGCGCATCGTCATCGAGCATCGGCCGAAGGCGGTGTTTCTCAACACGACCTTGCAGAATCCGACCGGCGCGACTTTCGGCATGGCGTCGGCGTTTCGTCTGATGCAGATCGCCGAGCGTCACGGCCTGTGGGTCGTCGAGGACGATGTGAACCGCGAGCTCGCCGCGCCGGGCGCGCCCTTGCTCGCATCGATGGAGGGGCTTAACCGCGTGCTGTACGTCGGCGGCTTCGCGAAGACGATCACGCCCGCGCTGCGTTGCGGCTATGTCGTCGCGGAGCGCGATGTGTTGCGTGAACTGGCGCGCACGAAGATGGCTGTCGGATTGACGTCGTCGGAGGCGACCGAGCGCATCGTCGAGAAAGTGCTGACGGAAGGGCGCTACGCGCGGCATGTCGAATTCGTCGTGGAGAAGCTGAAGGACGCGCATGCGCTCGTCGAAGAGCGCATGGACGCGCTGGGCATCGAGCTGTTTCGTCGTCCGCGCGCGGGATTGTTCCTGTGGGGCGCGCTGCCTGTCGATCCGGCCGATGGAAGCGCGGTCGCGACGCGCGCATTGCAGCACGGCATATGGCTCGCGCCCGGTTCGTATTTTCGGCCGAACGATGCAGAAAGCGCCTGCTTCCGATTCAACGTCCCCTATTCAGCGGACGATGCGCTTTGGACTTTTCTCGAAAGAACGATCAAGGGGTTTTAAAGCGGACACGATGAGTCGAATCATCGTGTCCTGCAGTGGATATTTATTTTATTGCGCGACCTGAGAAGAAGCGGAAGCCGAAACCTGTCCGCGCTGAACCTGCGCGGTGCGTTCCGTATTGCCGAAATCACCGCGTCCTTGCGCGGCTTCTTCCGCCGCGAAGGTTTGTGCGCTGACGCCATGTTGCGAGGCGGGCGCTCCGGTATCGGGACGATAATGCGGCGCCGGACCATAGCCGCTCGCAAATGCCGAACTGGCGAAAAGAGAACTCAATGCAATAGCAAAGCCCACTACGAGTCGCTTGTTCACGAAAATGCTCCGACGAGGAATTGAGGAGATGCGGTTTGGCAGGGAGTAGCAACCGCAGTCGGAAGAGCGATTCGTTTGTTTGTTGCAAAGTAACGAATCGCCCCCGACATGTGAACGCAGTGTAGAAGGACTGAAACGTTTTTTAATCGCACGAAAAGCCAATTGAGTTTTCGCCGATCTCAAACAATGGGATCACGCGATGGCTTCACTTCTTATGCGCCTCATGCGCGATGCCGCCAGATGCGCCCGTAAATGCTCGCAGACATCTTTTCTGCGTACCGGATTGAGCGGATCGCACAGACGAATCGTGAGCGTGGACATCTCCATATGCGTCGCGGGCGGATCGTCGGTATCGCGTTCAGGCGCTTCCCACAGCACAACGGTGAAGGTGCCATCGGAAACCTGCACGATCTGAAAGCGCGCCAGATCGATTCTGGTCAACTCGTGCGGTTCGATCGAATGATGCATGATGCCCTCGGCAAGCTCGACAGGTGCATCACCCTCATGCAAACAACATGCCGATGCCAACGAGCCGCGCGGAAGCATGGCGTTCGCCATGCACCCCACGTCGATTTTTTCCGCGCTTGCCTGCAAAAACGCTAAAGCGAAGCGACGCACGCGTCACGCGGATACATCGCCCGTCGGCACCGATGGCGGTACGTTCGGCGCACCTGCTTCGTCTTGTCGAGGCGCGGCGGTCGCGCCCGATTCGGTCTTCGCGGTGCGCTGGCGCGGCGCACTGCGCTTCGCCGCCGGCTTGGCCGCTGCCGCTTTCTTTGCCGCAGGCGCCGCCGCCTTCTTTTTTGCGGCCGCCTCCGTCGCTTTCTTCTTTGCCGCCGGCGCGCTCGTCGGCGTTGCTTTGGCCTTCTTCGCGGGAGTCTTCCTGGCGGCGGCTTTTTTGGCCGGCGCCTTCGGCTTTTCCGCGGCTTCCGCGTCGATCAGAAACTTGCTTCGATCCTTGACGTTGGCGATCCACGCGGGCGGCCGCGCCCAACCGCTCCACGTTTCACCCGTCTTCGGATTGCGATACTTCGCGGGCAGCTTGCCCTTTTTCGCGAGCTTGGCCATCGCTTCATGGCGACCGGCCGGCGCGGGGAGGGTGACTTGTGGTTTTGCCGCGCGTCTGACCTTCTTGCCGTGCCGGTCGATATCCGCGCTCGTGAGGCCGTGCCTTTCCATCAGCGCGCGAATGTCGTCGAGCACGGCTTGCGCACGCTTCGCGATCAACTGCTCGGTCTGCGCCTGAAGCTTCTTCAGCTTTGCCTGCATCTGCTTGAGCGTTGCCATCGCCGTCTCCTTTCTTGTCGGTTTGCGTTCTGGTGAAGGCGCTAATCGGCGCCCATTCTCGTTTCGTCGACGAATTTCTTGCTTGCATCGTCGGTTCGGCGCGACTCGCGTCCCGCGGGTCCATGCACATAGACGGCCTTGGCGTTCGCCGAAGCATCCGGCGCGGGCGGATGCGTTTCGATCTGCGGATGTCGGAGAACTACGCGGGCATACATCAGGCCGCTGGGGTGAACGGCGAGCACTTTCATGGACTCTCCTCGCGGGAAAGCACTATATCGTGCGGATCACATCTCCAATCGTGCGCGGCCTCTGTCGATGTCGGCCGCGTTCATTCTACTTTGCCATTGCGCATCGATGCTCATTGCGTGATCGCGACGAGCGCGGCGAACGCATCGGCTTCATCGCTTCGACGGATGATCGGGCCGCCCGCGCACTTAGCGATCTGCCTTGGATCGAAGTTCGCGGGCTGCGCCATGGCTCTTACTCGCCGTAGATATCGAAATCGAAATACTTCTGTTCGATACGCTTGTAAGTGCCGTCCTTGATCATCGCGGCGATGGCGCCGTCGAGCTTGTCCTTCAGGTCGGTGTCTTCCTTGCGCAAGCCGATTGCCGTGCCCGGCCCGAAGATCGCGCTGTCTTCGAGCGCGCCGCCCGCGAAGCCGTAAGGCTTGCCGCGCGGCGTTTCGAGAAAGCCGCGCTCGGCCTGCACGGCATTTTGCAGCGACGCGTCGAGACGTCCGGCGAGCAGATCCTGATAAACCTGATCCTGATCCGCGTAGGACACGACCTTTACGCCCTTCGCGCCCCAATGCGCCTTCGCATAGGTCTCTTGCATCGAGCCTTGCTCGACGCCGACCGTCTTGCCCGCGAGCGATTCGGCGGTCGGCTGGATGTTCGAATCGCGCTTGGCGACGAGGCGCGTGGGCACGTGAAAGAGCTTGCTGGAGAATGCGATCTGCTTGACGCGCGCGGGCGTCATCGACATCGTGGAAAGCACGCCGTCGAACTTGCGCGATTTGAGGCCCGGAATCATGCCGTCGAATGCGTTCTCGACCCACACGCACTTCGCATTGAGACGCCGGCACAGTTCATTGCCGACATCGATGTCGAAGCCGACGAGCGTGCCATCGGGTGCCTTCGATTCGAAAGGCGGATAACTCGCATCGACACCGAAGCGGATAGTCGACCACTCTTTTGCATGCGCTCCGATCGATACGGCCAGCATCGAACCCAATAACACCGTCAACAGCCTCTTCACGATAGTCCCTTCATTCCATGAGTTTGAGTGTAGGCGATTTAAGCCGCCGTTGAAGATTATAGAGGCGTGCGCGCGGCGCAAAAAGGAAAACGGCCGCGAAAAATCGCGGCCGTTCCGGGCGTACCTGCTGTCGATGTCGCCGGTGCTCAGCCCGCACGCACTTCGACGCGGCGCGGACGCGCTTCCTCGCGACGCGGAATCGTGAGCTTGAGCACGCCGTTGCTCAGATTGGCGTCGATCTTCGCGGTGTCGAAGTCGTCGCTCACCGTGAAGGCGCGTGCGAAACGCGGCGCGCGCAATTCGGCGTGATGCACGCGCACCGCGCCTTGCACCGGCAGTTCCGCTTCGGCTTCGATGGTGAGGCGCGCATCGTGCACCTTCACGTCGAGCTTCTCGCGCGACACGCCGGGCAGATCGGCCCACAGCGTGATGCCGTGGCTATCCTCGACGATATCGACAGCGGGCGTCACCGTCGCGCGACGCACGGTGTCTTCGTTCTTGCGCGCCACTTCGTTCGTGTTTTGCGCGGAGACTTGCGTGTTCTCGGTCATGATGTGCTTCCTCTTACTGAATGTTGATCGCGCGCGGCTTCGACGCTTCGCGCTTGCCGATGGTGATGGACAGCGTGCCGTTCTCATAGCGCGCTTCGACCTTGTCCGTGTCCGCGTTCTGCGGCAGTTCGATGACACGGCGGAAGCTCCCTGTGAAGCGCTCTTTCGCATACGTGCGCGCGCCTTCGACCGGCGCTTGCGCCTTGCGCTCGCCGCTGATCGTGAGCGTGCCCTTGTCGACGGTCACGTCGAGCGAAGCGGGCTCGACGCCCGGCGCGAACGCGACGATTTGAATCGCATCATCAGTGCTGCCGATGTTCAGGCGAGGGAAGGCATCCGCGCGGCTCGAACGAATGCTCGAAGGAAGATTGCCGAAGAGCGAGGACATCTGCCGTTGCATGCGGTCCAGGTCCGAGAAAACATCGCCGCCAAAATAAAAGTCACTCATGGTCCAGTCTCCGATAGTGCGGCCCGACTAGGCCGGCAGCAGGAAGTTGAATCGGCAGCGCGGGTTGTGCGTCGCTGCCCTTGCATCCAAGGTAGGTGCGAAGGCTATCGTTTCAATACCGGAGCGCTATCTTTCCAGTGCGATTTATTTTTGTTCGGCGACTCTTGAAAGGCGTCGAAGCGCTCCTATTTGCGCCCGTCGTTGCCGGTTATCGCGTGATGCTTGCCGGCGCGCGCGGCCTCTCGCTCTTACAATGGTGACCGAATGATTGCCACGAACGAGGACCGGGACGATGAAAGTATGCGTATATGGCGCGGGCGCTATCGGCGGATGGATCGGCGTGAAGCTCGCGCAGGCGGGCTGCGATGTCAGCGTGGTCGCGCGCGGCGCGACGCTCGATGCACTGAAGAAGGATGGGCTGCGGCTCGTCGAAAAAGATGCGACACATGCCGTGAAGGTCGCGGCGAGCGCCGAACCCGCCGATCTCGGTGTGCAGGATCTCGTCGTCGTGGCGGTGAAGGCGCCCGCGATGGAATCGGTCGCCGCGCATGTCGCGCCGCTGCTGTCGAATGAAACCGTCGTGCTGACCGCGATGAACGGCGTGCCCTGGTGGTTCTGCGATGGCCTGGGCGAGCCGTTCACGGGCAAGCGCCTTTCGTCCGTCGATCCGTACGGCAACATCGCCGCTGCGATTGCGGGCGCGCAGACGGTCGGCTGCGTCGTGCATGCGAGCTGCTTCGTCGACACGCCGGGCCTCATCCGGCATCATCAGGGCAAGGGCCTGATTCTCGGCGAGGCGACGGGCGCGCCGACCGCCCGCACCGAAGCGCTGGTATCGCTGTTCTCGAAGGCGGGCTTCGACGCCACGCTCTCCCGGCAGATTCAACGCGACGTCTGGTTCAAGCTGTGGGGCAACATGACGATGAACCCCATCAGCGCGATCACCGGCGCGACCACCGACCGCATTCTGAGCGACGATCTCGTGCGCGGCTTCGTTACGAACGTGATGCTCGAAGCGAAGGAAATCGGCGCGCGCTTCGGCATCCCTATCGAACAGGAACCCGAAGACCGCCATGCCGTCACGCTCAAGCTCGGTGCGATGAAAACGTCGATGTTGCAGGACGTGCAGGCGGGCAAGGCGGTCGAGCTCGATGCGCTCGTCGCGTCGGTGCGCGAACTGGGCACGATGACCGGCGTGCCGACGCCGTTCACCGATGCCTTGCTCGGACTCGCGCGCCTGCACGCGCGAACACTGGGGCTTTATCCGGCGGCATGAACCTGCATCACGCCACAACAATACGCAGCGGGTCCGCGGCCGCGAACGCCTCGGCCCGCTCCGCGCCCGGCGGATAAATCCATTCGGTGTTGATGCGCGTCTTCAGGGCCTTCGCCTGCGCGCCCGACATCTTCACCTCGCGCTCCCAGCCTTCCGTATAGACCGCGCCCCAAGGGCCGAGATCGAGACACGTCACGTATTTCGGCTGGCTATACGGAATGGGCGCATCGCCCAGCAAGTCCGCCGCGACATTGTGGCCCGCCGAGCGGCCCAGGTTCATCGCGTGCTGGCAGGACATCATTGCGTGGTTGCCCTCGTCGTCGGTGGCGGCGTAGGCGACGTCGCCGGTTGCATAGACCGTGTCGACGCCCGCCACGCGCAGATTGCGATCCACATGCAGGCGGCCGAATGCGTCGCGCTCGGCGGGAATCTGCGCGGTCAGCGCGCTCGCGCGCACGCCGGCGGTCCAGATTACGGTGCTCGCTTCGATGCGCTCGCCGTCGGACGTGGTGAGTCCGTTCGCATCGACGGAGGTCACCGCCGCGCCGAGCCGCCATTGCACGCCGAGCGATTCGAGCGCTTCGATGATGACCGGACGCGGACCCGCGCCGAGGTCCGGCCCGATCTCCTTGTTGCGCTCGACAATGACGACGCGCACATCCGCGTTCTCTCCCAAGGCCGCGCGCAGACGCGCCGGCATCTCCGCCGCCGTTTCGATGCCCGTGAATCCGCCGCCCGCGACGACCACCGTGTTGCGCGCAAGGGTATCGGGCTGCGTCGCGAGCTTGCCGATATGCGCTTCGAGCGCGGCGGCTTCATCGACCTGATCGACGCTGAACGTGTGTTCCGCGAGACCCTGGATTTGCGGGCGGAACAGGCGGCTGCCGGTCGCCAGAACGAGACGGTCGTAGTTCAGCGTGGACGGCGTGCCGTCCGCGCCGAGCATCTCGACCTCGTTGCGTTCGACATGAATGCGTTCCACCGTGCCCTGAATGAACCTCACGCCCGTGGACGCGAAGATGTCCAGCAGCGGCGCCTTCATGCCCGCGGCGTTTTCTTCATACAGGCGCGGACGGACGTGCAGATGCGGCTCGGGCGCGATCAGCGCGACTTCGATATCGGTCCTGCCGTGCTGATCGATGAGACGCGCCGCGGACAGGGCGCTCCACATGCCGGCAAAGCCGGCTCCGACTACCAGAATGCGCTTTGACATTTCGATGCTCCTTGAAATTCGACTTTGAGGCCGCCCGGCGAACAGGCGTCGTGTTGATTGCATAACTGCGATTCTATGAGTCGTAGTTAAATTGGGCAAGAAAATTACGTGACATGACACAGATTGTCTTGAACTAGCTTAAACGGCCCGGATCGATGCGACTTTCGGACATCGAAATGCGAATCTGAGATTGATAAAGTCGTAGTTACGATGTATGGATCAGAAAAAGGCGGTCGCGTTAAGCTACGCACTGCACGCAACGAAACATCAGAGGAAGTCCATGGAGCAAACGAATCAGCAGGGAAGCCCGAGCGAACTCGTTCAAATGCGCGACATGCTGCGCGAGTTCGTCCGGGAGCGGGACTGGAGCCGGTTTCATTCGCCGAAGAATCTGGCCGCGGCGCTGTCCGTCGAGGCAAGCGAGTTGCTCGAACCGTTCACGTGGCTTGCCACCGGCGACAAGAACGAACTGGATGAAGCGCGCCTGCGAGCGATCCGGCACGAGATGGCCGACGTGCTCGCGTATCTCGTGATGCTGGCCGATTCGCTCGACGTCGATCTGCATCGCGCGCTGATCGAGAAGATGGCGCTGAACCGGTCGAAATATCCGGCGCACAGAGTCAAGGGCGACGCGCGCAAGTACACCGAATACGACGAATGAGCCCACGCGGGAAAGCCACTGGCGCACGATGCGCCCGCGCGGTTAAGCTTGGCGTTCAGCCCGTTCCCTTAGAGGATTGCCGATGGACTTTTCGCTTTCTCCGGAGTTGACCGATCTGCAGGCGCGCGTGCGTGCTTTCATTGCAGAAGAAATCATGCCCTTCGAGCGCGATCCGCGTTGCACGCCGCATGGCCCGAACGAGGCGCTGCGCGCCGAACTGATCGCGAAGGGGCGCGAGGCGCGGTTGTTGTCGAGTCACGTATCGCCCGAGTTCGGCGGCCTCGGCCTGAACCATGTCGCCAAGGCCATTCTGTTCGAAGAGGCGGGCTATTCGCCGCTCGGTCCCGTTGCGCTGAACATTGCCGCGCCCGACGAAGGGAACATGCATATGCTCGAAGCCATCGCGACGCCGCAGCAGAAGGAGCGCTGGCTGCGTCCGCTCGCGGCGGGCGAGATCCGCTCGTGCTTTTGCATGACCGAGCCGCCGCCGGGTGCGGGCGCGGACCCGGCGATGCTGCAGACCATCGCCGTGCCGGACGGCGACGAATACGTGATCGATGGGCGCAAGTGGTTCATCACGGGCGCGGAGGGCGCGTCGGTCGCGATCATCATGGCGAAGCTCGCCGACGGCCCCGCGACGATGTTCCTCGCCGACATGTCGAGCTCCGGCATCGTGATCGAACGCGCGATGGATTCTCTCGACACGTGCTTTCCGGGCGGTCACGGCGTCGTGCGCTTCGAAGGTTTGCGCGTGCCGAAGGAGAACGTGCTGGGCGAGCCGGGCGAAGGCTTTCGCTATGCGCAGGTGCGGCTGTCGCCGGCGCGTCTCACGCACTGCATGCGCTGGCTCGGCGCCGCACGGCGCGCGCACGATGTCGCGACGGCGCACGCGCGTGAACGTCAGGCGTTCGGCCGTGCGCTGGGCGAGCACGAAGGCGTCGGCTTCATGCTCGCTGACAACGAAATGGATCTGCACGTGACGCGCCTTGCCATCTGGCACTGCGCATGGGTGCTCGATCAGGGCGTGCTCGGCAAGCACGAATCGAGCGTCGCGAAGGTGGTGTCATCGGAGGCGCTATGGCGCGTCGTCGATCGCTCGGTGCAGGTGCTGGGCGGCCAGGGCGTCACGCATGAAACCGTCGTCGCGCGGATTTTCGCGGACATGCGCGCGTTCCGGATCTACGACGGTCCGTCGGAAGTGCATCGCTGGAGCATTGCGCGCCGCATTCTGCGCGGGCCGAAACCGCGCGCCGAACCTGCATGACGAATGCCGTTTCACTGCACGGTGATTTCGCCACGAGCCTGCCGTTGCGCGATGATGCGGCTCGCGCGCATCGCGTTGTCGGGATAGTTCAGCCAGTCGTTGGGATCGTAGCCGACCGAGCGCCATAGCAGGAACTCCTGCTTGACCTGTGCGCGCGTTTTCGGCGCGTTCGGGTCGCTGGTTTGCGCCTGCGGTTGCGCGAGCGCGGACGCTGCGCAGCAAAGAGCGAGCGCGCCGAGAATGATGCGGGGGATGGATGTCATGACGGTTGCCTCATACCGTGCAGCACGGTCATTTCATTCTAGGTGACAGAACGCAAACGCGCAGAAGACGTTTGCGCGTACTTCCGCATCGCATTCCATGCGCGCCGCGTGATATTCGATATGCCGTGTATCGACCAATCGCCCTATACTCGATCGTTTCGGGCGGGGAATTCCGGCGCAGCACCGAGCCACAGCCTGAGCCAACGAAAATACGACAAACAGGCCGCAGTCATGAGCATGTCGAGCGTAGCCGTCACCAGCAGTTTTCCGGAGATGGACGAGCTGAAGGCGATTCGCGTCGCGGGCGGCGAGCGTTTCGCGTGGCGCACCATCGGAGAGGTGCGTGCGCGCCAGCATTCGTTTCCGATCCTGACCGCGTCGATCGGATCGGACGATCCGCACGCGCCCGCCATCGGCTTTTTCGGCGGCGTGCATGGGCTCGAATGCATCGGCACGCAACTCGTGCTCGAATATATGCGCGCACTGTTGCACCGGCTCGAATGGGACGACACGCTGCATCAGCAATTGCGCGCGATCCGGCTCATCTTCATGCCGATCGTCAATCCCGGCGGCATGTTCGCGCGCACCCGCGCGAATCCGAACGGCGTCGATCTGATGCGCAACGCGCCGCAAAGCGCCGAGGGACGCGTGCCGTTCCTCGCCGGCGGACAGCGCATCGGGCCATGGCTGCCGTGGTATCGCGGGCCTGTGGATGGCCGCATGGAAGTGGAGAGCGCGGCGCTGCTGTCGGTCGTCGAAGAACAGTTGATGTCGCGGCCGCTCAGCTTCGCGCTCGATTGTCATTCGGGCTTCGGCTGGGACGACAGCATCTGGTTTCCATATGCGTGCACCGAGCGGCAGATGGCGCATCTGCCGGAAATGTATCTGTTGAAGACCATGTTCGAGGAGTCGTATCCGCATCACGGCTACGCGTTCGAGCCGCAGAGTCATCAATATCTCCTGCATGGCGACCTGTGGGATTTCGCGTATGACCGCTCGCGCGCGCCGAACATCTTCTTGCCGATGACACTCGAACTCGGCTCGTGGCGCTGGATCCGAAAGAATCCGATGCAACTGTTCTCGCGCCTCGGCATCTTCAATCCGATCAAGGCGCACCGCACGCGACGCGTGCTTCGGCGTCATCCGAACTTTTTCGATTTCCTCACGCGCGCCGCGTTCTCGTCGCGCCGCTGGCTGCCGAGCGGCGAATTCCGCGAGGACGTGTTGCGGCGCGCGCGCGAACACTGGCAACGCGCGGGCATGTAATGAGCCAGTGGATCCTGTTGCGCGGACTCACGCGGGAAGCGCGCCACTGGGGCGCATTCGATGCGGCGCTCGTCGCGCACGGGCTCGTCGGCGCGGGCGAGCGCGCGGCGTGCATCGATCTGCCGGGCAATGGCGTCGAACATGCGCATGCCGCGCCGCTTTCGGTCATCGAGATGATGGACTTCGTGCGCGAACGCGCCATGTCGCTGAACGTGCGCATGCCGTGCCGCGTGCTCGCGATGTCGCTCGGCGCGATGGTCGCCACCGCGTGGGCCGAACGTCATCCCGACGAGATCGAGCGGCTCGTGTTGATCAACACCAGCATGCGTCCGTTCGCACGCGTGACCGAGCGCCTGCGTCCCGCGGCATGGCCGATGCTCGCGCGCATCGCGACGGGATGGACGCGACCCGACCGATGCGAAGCGCTGATCCACACGCTCACGTGCAATCGCGACGACACGCGCGATGCGGACATCGCGCACTGGGCGGATCTACGGCGCACGCACGGCGCGAGCGCGGCGAACGCGCTGCGGCAACTCGCGGCTGCGGCACGCTTTCGCGCGGGCCGCGACGCGCCGCGCTGTCCCGTTTTGCTGCTATCGTCGGCGGCCGATCGGCTGGTCGATCCGGCATGCTCCACGCGCATCGCGAAGCAGTGGCGCGCGTCGCATTCGGTGCATCCGTGGGCGGGCCACGATTTGCCGCACGACGATGCAAACTGGACGTGCGAAGCCATCGCTGCATGGCTCGACGCACATGAACGCACGCGTGACATTCGCGTGGCAAACCCGTGACATCCACATTCGAAGGCAACATGAAACCGCCCATCGTCAATCTCGATACACTCGATCCGCAACCGCTGCCGCCCGAATTCGCCCCGACGGGCGCCGCCGCGGAACGCTACGCGCCGCGGATCGCGCGTATCGGCGGCCTTGTCGGCGCAAAAAAGCTCGGCTATAGCCTGATCGTGCTCGATCCGGGCAAGCGCGCGTTTCCGTTTCATCATCATCGCGTGAACGAGGAGATGTTCTTCGTCGTCGAAGGCGAGGGCGAGGTGCGTATCGGCCAGGAAAAGCATGCGATTCGCGCGGGGGATGTCATCGCGTGTCCGCCTGGCGATTCCGGCACGGCGCATCAGATCGTCAACACGGGGATGCAGGCCTTGCGCTATCTCGCGATCAGCACGATGCAATCGCCCGAAGTGGTGGAGTACCCCGATACGGGCCGCCAGGCCGTGCTCGTCGCCGACGAACCCGGCGTGAAAGGGCTTCGCGCCGTGTTTCGCGCCAGCGATTCCCTGGGGTACTGGGACGGCGAATGAAGCGGGCGCAAAGATGACGAAAATCCATCGTCGTTGACATCTCGCCGGTTATTGCGCGTAACAGTTACGACTTTCCTGTTAATTCTTGTTAATCCCGTGCCGTTCGCACCACGCCTAGGGAAACCTCGTGTTGCAACGCAGCATCGCATTGCGTATGCTGTTTCTCGCAGGCCGTAGAGGCTGCCGTTTCATGCATCGAACAGTATCGACACGAATAATCAAACGCCGGCAAGCACAGAGCGTTTCATCGGGCGGGCCGATGAGCATTAAGGGTGTCCGCTTGAGGGAGCCGCACATATGGAACTGACCACATCGTCGAAACCGACGCTTCACATCTTCAATCAGGAAGGCGCGTGGCATTGGGGCATCACCGTCGAGCGAGCAGCGGGAGGCGGAATGAAGGTCGTCGCGTATAGCGACGAAGGCTTCGGTTCCGAGGAAGAGGCGCGCGAGGACGGCGAGCATGTCCTGCGCTCCGAGGACTGGCGCTCGCGCCAAAGCTTCAGCCGCAGCGAGCGGCGCCAGGGGTATTCCTGATCGGGGCGACGCAGGTTCGCCTCGATGTAGTCCAGCGGTTCTTTTCATCTCCCGGTCGTACCCACTCCTCGCTGTATCTTTCCCCTGCACCGAAAACGCGCGACACTGGACATCCCTGCATTTCGACAAGGCGCGCCCCATGTCGCCCGTTCCCTGTCCGCCTCACGCAACGCCCGACGATCCCCGTTTCACGATACGCCGCATGACGCAGCGCGACGTCGGCCTGGCGCTAGACTGGGCCGCGACCGAAGGATGGAACCCGGGCCTCGACGATGCCCGTTCGTTCTTCGCCGCCGACGAACAAGGATTTTTTGTCGGCGCGTGGGACGGCGCGCCGGTCGGCTGCATCTCCGCGGTCGCATACGGCGATGCGTTCGGTTTCATCGGCCTCTATATCGTGTGTCCGGAGTGGCGCGGCAAGGGCTTCGGCATGCGTCTGTGGAACGAAGCCATGGCGTATCTCGGCGCGCGCAACATCGGGCTCGACGGCGTGCTCGCGCAGCAGCCCAACTATCGGAAATCCGGCTTCGTGCTCGCGTATCGCAACGTGCGCTATGAGGGCGTCGCATCGGCGGGCGGGGATAGTGTCGATGGCGTCACCGTCACCGATGCGATCAACGTTCCCTTCGATCGCCTCCTCGACTACGACAGCCGCATCTTCGCCTGCGAGCGCGCCGCGTTCCTGCGTGCATGGTTGTCACAGCCGCGGCCGCATGCACGCGCACTCGCCGCGCTCGATGGCGACGCGGTGCGCGGCCTCGCCGTCATCCGCCGTTGCGGCACGGGCCACAAGATCGGTCCGCTCTTCGCCGACGATCTGGCCACCGCGCGGGCGCTCTATCGCGCACTCGTGTCGGTCCTGCCGGGCGAGACCGTGTTTCTGGACGTGCCGGAAAGCAACGCGGCGGCGCTCGCGCTCGCCGTCGAGCACGACATGCAGAGCGTATTCGAAACGGCGCGCATGTACACGCGGGCGGCGCCGGACGTGCCGCTCGCGAAGGTATTCGGCGTGACGACCTTCGAGCTCGGCTGAAGGCCGGAAGACTCGATCAGGCGGGCGGCGTCCCGTCGTGGAAGAAGGTCTTCAGTTGCGAGCGCAACTCGGGCGAGTCCGTGTGCTGATGAACGGCGACGGCGTGCTGGACGGCCGCTTCCATCAGTTCGTCCTCGGTATCGGCGGACAAGGCGACGCTGCATTTCACGTCGCTCGGGCACTCGCGGCAATCGATGTACTTGCGTGTCATGACATCCTCCTTGCATGAGACCCTCATTCCAGTATAGGCGGCGCGCCGCGTGGCCGGGGCGTCGTTTGCACGCGCGCGCTCACTCCGGTAACGTGTGACCTCTGCGCCACTCGCGAGCCCGCTCATGAGCCACGATCATTCAGATCATCACGACCACGACCACGACCACGACCACGATCACGCCGGCGGCGCGTTGCCGGAAATGGACCTGCGCGTGCGCGCGCTGGAATCGCTGCTGGTCGAAAAAGGCTATATCGATCCGCAAGCGCTCGATGTCTTCGTTCAGACCTACGAGCACAAGGTCGGCCCGCGCAACGGCGCGCGCGTCGTCGCGAAGGCCTGGCGCGACCCGGTGTTTCGCAAGTGGCTCTTCGACGACGCCACCGCCGCCATCGCATCGCTCGGCTTCACCGGGCGGCAAGGCGAGCACATGGTCGCGCTCGAGAACACGGAGGACGTACATAACATGGTCGTCTGCACGCTGTGCTCGTGCTATCCGTGGTCGGTGCTCGGGCTGCCGCCTGTCTGGTACAAGTCGGCGCCGTACCGTTCGCGCGCGGTGATCGATCCGCGCGGCGTGCTGCAGGAGTTCGGCGTCGAGTTGCCGCAACATGTCGACTTGCGCGTGTGGGATTCGACCGCCGAAGTGCGCTATCTCGTCGTGCCGATGCGTCCCGCCGGCACGGATCATCTCGACGAAGACGCGCTCGCCGACCTCGTCACGCGCGATTCGATGATCGGCACGGGTGTCGCGCTGGCGCCATCGCAGACGGCGGGAGCAACGGCATGAACGCGGCGCACGACATGGGCGGCATGCAGGCCTTCGGCCCCATCGAAATCGACGCCTGCGACGCGCCGGGTGCATCGCCCTTTCATGCGCAATGGGAGCGCCGCGTGCTGGCCGTCACGCTCGCGATGGGCGCGACCGGCCAATGGAACATCGACACGTCGCGCGCGGCGCGCGAAAGCCTGCCGCCCGCGCGATATCTCGGCAGCAGCTATTACGAAATCTGGTTCGAAGGCTTGAAGAAGCTGCTGATGGCCAAAGGGCTCGCGAACGCCGAGGAAATCGCGAGCGGCCGTTCGCAAGCCGCCGCGAAGCCGAACGTGCGCGTGCTGAAGGCGGCGGACGTGAGCGCGGCGCTTCTGCGCGGCGCGCCGGTCGATCGGCCGGCGACGTCGGCGGCGCGCTTTGCCGTCGGCGACGAAGTGCGCACGAAGCTGATGAATCCGCCGACGCACACGCGTCTGCCGCGCTATTGCCGGGGCAAGCCCGGGCGCATCGTCGCCGTGCGCGGCACGCATGTGTTTCCGGATGAAAACGCGCTCGGCCGCGGCGAGCATCCGCAATGGCTCTACACCGTGCGTTTCGATGCGAAGGAACTGTGGGGATCGGACACGACCGCGTCGTCGGTGTGTGTCGATTGCTGGGAGCCTTATCTCGATGCAGCAAGCGCATGACATGACATCGAACGATCAGAAACCGAAGCTGCATGAACTGCGAGCCGCATTGCCCGAGTTGCCTTTCGACGACGACGGTCCGGTGTTTCGCGCACCCTGGGAAGCGCAGGCATTCGCGATGACGCTCGCGTTGTACGAGCGCGGCGTGTTCACGTGGAGGGAGTGGGCACACGCGTTGAGCGTCGCGATCAAGGACGCGCAGGCAGCGGGCGATCCCGATCACGGCGATACCTACTACGCCCACTGGCTGAGCGCGCTGGAGCGCGTCGCGGCCGAGAAAGGTTGCGTGAGCGCGGCGCTGCTCGCGCGCCGGCGCGTCGAATGGGACGAGGCTGCGCGCGTCACGCCGCATGGCCAGCCGATCGTCCTGAAACGCGCGCAGACGTTGGCCGCCGCAACGCTCGACGCGTATCGCGCGGCGATCTATCGCATCGATGCGCAGCCGGATGTCGCCATGAAGATCGGCGTCGCGAATCCCGATGCCGTGTCCTTGCTCGATAAGCACGGCGTCGAAAGCGCGGTGTTCGTCACGGCGTTCAACCCGTTCGGCCGTGTGCTCACGCGCGAGGAGAACGCGGTTCGCCAGCGCGCGCTGGTCGAGCATGTCGGGCAGATGGGCTTGCGCGCGCTGCCGGGCGAGGGCATCGATCCGATGAACGGCTGGGTGGCCGAAGCGAGCCTCTTCGTGCTCGGCGCGACGCGCGAAACCGCCGATGCGCTGATGATTGAGTTCGAACAGAACGCCGTCGTGCACGTCGATCGTGCGGGCGTGCCGCGCTTGCTCCTGCATCCGGACCATTGCTGAAATCATTCACAAGGAGAAACTCATGCCGCTCGTTCGCATCGATCTGCAGAAGGGCAAGGACAGCGCGTATCGCACGGCCATCGGCGATGTCGTGTACGACGCGATGCGCTCGACGCTCGACGTGCCCGAGAACGATCGCTTTCAGATCGTCGCGGAGCATGGCGCGACGGATTTCATCGTCGATCGCACCTATCTCGGCATCAGCCGCACCGACGATTGCGTCGTGATTCAGGTCACGCTCAACGAAGGCCGCGACCTCGCGAAGAAAAGCGCGTTCTACAAGGCCGTCGCCGAAGGTCTGCACGAAAGGCTGAAGCTGCGGCGCGAGGACGTGTTCATCAGTCTCGTCGAAGTGAAGAAGGAGAACTGGTCCTTCGGCAACGGCGAGGCGCAGTACGCACCCAAATGACCGCAGCAACGATTCCGTTCGATATCCGGCCGACGCTGCTTCCGGACAACGCGCCGGCCGACGTGCGCGTGTGGCTGCTCCATATCGACTTTTCGGCGCCGCTCGACAGCGCCATCTACGGCGTGATGATCGCGAGCGAGCGCGCCCGCGCCGCGCGCTTTCTGCGTCATGCGGACGCCGCGCGCTTCGCCGCCGTGCGTTGCGCGCTGCGTTATCTGCTGGCCGCCGAAACGGCCGACGATCCCGCGCGTCTCGCGTTCGATGCCGGCGAGCGGGGCCGGCCGTTTCTCGTGCATCCCGACGCGCCGGATTTCAACGTGTCGCATTCGGGCGCGTATGGATTGATCGCACTATCGCGCGAGAGGCGCGTGGGCGTCGATATCGAGGAAGCGCGCGCGACGTTTCAGTGGCGCGATCTGGCGCCCGCCGTGCTCACGGACAGCGAACTCCGCGCAATCGAGGCATTGCCCGACGATACGGCGAGAAGCCACGCGTTCTTCGACTGCTGGACCGCGAAAGAGGCTGTCTTGAAAGCACATGGCGACGGCATCGGCAGCACGGCGATTCCGATGCACGGCTTCGCGGTTCTTCCGCGCGAGGGCGCACGCTATGCGGTCACGCGCAACGCCGGCGAGTTCGACGCGGTTTCGCTCACCGCGCCTCGGGACTACGCTGCCGCGCTCGCCTGGTCATATTGATGCATTGCAGCGAGGTTCAGGCGACCTTCGTGCGCAGCAGGTCGCGCTGGGTGAGATAAAGCCGCAGGTCGAATTCGATCTGGTGGTAGCCCGGTTGCATCAACTCGCACAGCCGATAGAACGCCTTGTTGTGATCGCTCTCCTTCAGATGCGCGAGTTCGTGCACGACGATCATCCGCAGAAACTCGGGCGCGGTGTCCCTGAAGAGCGACGCGATGCGGATTTCCTTCTTCGCCTTGAGCTTCGCGCCCTGCACACGCGAGATCGCCGTGTGCAGGCCGAGCGCGTGACGCAGCACATCGAGTTTGCTGTCGTAGAAGACCTTGTCGATCGCGGGTGCGACGCGCAGGAATTCCTGCTTCAGATCTGAGCAATATGCATAAAGCGCGCGGTCCGACTGGACGGCGTGCTTGTTCGGATAGCGCGCGTCGAGATAAGAACCCAGTTGTTGCTGGGCGATCAGTCGGCGTACCTTGTCCTGTAGCACGTTCGGGTAGGCGCTCAGGTATTTCAGGTGTTGCATGACGGCCGGATTCAAATAAATATGTTCGATGCCTGTATGCGCAGGCGGGCGTGGGGCGCATCGGTCGGCGTCCGCAGCGTGGAGTGCGCGTTCTACGAATCATTTTAGTCAACGCAGCGCCGCCTCGCCGCTACAGTGAGCACAGGCGTGTTTCGCCGTGCGCAATTGCGTAAGTTTATGTTTCAGACCGGTTGCTGCCCCGGACGCCGTGCGAACATGCGCGCTTTCCGGGCAAGGGCGACAAAGCGGGTTTCTTCATGGCATCGAGCAGGGCTCATCATGCGACAGGGTGGGCGGCAGGCATCATCGCGGCGGCGGTCGTGGCGCACCCTGCAACGGCGGGAAGCGCGAACATGCTTTCCGGCGTGCTCGCGCTGCTCGCGGGCGTGGCCGGCGCGACCGCGCCCGACTGGCTCGAAGTCGCGTGGTGGACGCGCGCGCGCAGGCTCTGGATCACGCATCGCACGCTCACGCACTGGGGCATCGGCTGGGCCGCGCTGCTCGCGCTTTCGTATCATTTTCTCGGGCGGCATCCGGCGGCGCCCGTCGCGTTCGGCTTCGCGTGCGGCGGTCTCATGCATCTCTTCGCGGACTGGCCGAATCCGCTCGGCGTGCCGTGGATCGCCGCGCGCCACTCACTCAATCTTTGGACGAGCGGGCATTGCGATCTGATCATCGTGGCGGCTGCGTGGGCCGCGGCGCTTTTCGTCGTCGACGATGTCTGGTTTCATCATGCCTATGGCCGCATGCTGCTGAATGCGCTGCGCATCTGACGACATCGCAAGGAGTCACGTTCTCTCATGCAAACGAACCACATGCACAATCGCCTCGTCCTCTTCTTCGTCACTTGCTTCGCGATGCTCGCGCTCGGCGGCTGCGCGGTCTTCAACCGCGATGCGATGCGCGTGAGCGTCGCGGGCATCGAGCCGCTCGAAGGGCAGGGGCTGGAAATGCGCTTCGCCGTGAAGCTGCGCGTGCAGAATCCGAACGACGCGCCTGTCGACTTCGACGGCGTCGCGCTCGATCTCGACCTCAACGGCCGCGCATTCGCGAGCGGCGTGAGCGACCAGCGCGGGACGGTGCCGCGTTTCGGCGAGACGGTGGTGTCCGTGCCGGTGACGGTGTCGGCGTTCTCCGTCGCGCGTCAGGCGTTCGGCTTCGCGAGCGGCAACACCGTCAGCAAGGTCTCGTACACCGCGCGCGGCAAGCTCGCGGGCGGCGCGTTCGGCGGCGCGCGCTTCAGCGACAGCGGCTACGTCGATCTTCCGGGACTGGGCGCTTCCGGCGACTAGGGTGCGCGCGCTTCGTTCGGATCGTAGGGCACGACGCGATCCGCCTCGTTGGCGTCGTTGCGGGCGATTACCGCGCGAGCCGGTTCGGTCGCGCTCAGATTGACCGGCTGATGCGGCACGCCGGGCGGAATGAACACGAAGTCGCCCGGCTCGTTGATGACCGATTCCGCCAGCCCCGGCCCGTAGCGCGTCTCGATGCGCCCTTCCAGTATGTAGATGCCCGTCTCGTAGCCGACATGCACGTGCGGCTCGCCATGCCCGCCCGGCGGTACGACGACGAGATGCATCGCGAGGCCGCGCGTGCCCGCCGTCGCCGCCGAGAGCCCGATGAAATAGGGCAGATGCTGCACCGACGCGAGCTTCTCCCGAGGCCGCACCGTGACAACCGTCTGCTGCGAAGACTCCTGCGTGATGTCCTGCATGGCGATTCCTCCGTCGGCCGATGCGCCGCTATCGACAATAGCCGAAAGCCGGTGTCGCGCAAAGGTCACGCGGCGCGGCTAACGTAGCCGACATGCGCACCGTCTTTGTGCAACCGCACATGCCCGACCGACGAGCAAAGGCCCGGGCCGGCGCATAATCTCCTTGATTCGAAGAGCGTGCCGCAACCGCACCGCAACCGAAAGCCTCGGGAGGACACCATGCTGGTCAAGAACGAAGCGCGGGTCGAACACCTCATCAACGATCTTCTCGAGTTCGCGAGAGGACGACTGCCGGAACCCACCTTCAAGATCATCGAGCCGTTTCTTCGCTATTACTACGAGCAGGTCGATGTCGAGGATATCGCGAGCCGCGATGTCGCCGATCTCTACGGCGCCGCGATGGCGCACTGGCAGACGGCGCAGAAGTTCGTGCCCGGGCGCGAAGTGCTGCGCGTCTACAACCCGAATCTGGAGCAGCACGGCTGGCACTCGGATCACACGATCGTCGAGATCGTCAACGACGACATGCCGTTTCTCGTCGACTCGGTGACGATGGAGCTGAATCGTCTCGGCCTCGCGCTGCATTCGGCGATTCATCCGGTGTTTCGCGTCTGGCTCGGCGGCAAGGGCGAGATCGAACGCATCGGTCAAGGTCATGCCGAAGCGGGCGACGGCAATTCCGAGCTCGAATCGTTCATTCATTTCGAAGTGGACCGCTGCGGCGACGGCGAGCGTCTGGAAGAAGTGCGCGACAACATCGCGCGCGTGCTCGGCGACGTGCGCGCGGCGGTCGAGGACTGGCCGAAGGTCACCGAGGCGGCCCGCGTCGCGATCGGCGATCTGAAGGCGCGCGACACGACGCCCGACGGCATCGAGTCCCGTGCGTTCCTCGAATGGATGGTCGCGGATCATTTCACCTTCCTCGGCTGCCGCGATTACGAACTGGTCGAGCACGAAGGAGGCTTCGCGTTGCGCGGCGTGCCGGGCTCAGGCCTGGGCATTCTGCGCGAAACCTTGCGCGCGCCGTCTGCGGGCGATGTGACGCCGCTGCCGCCGGGCGCGGCCGCGATCATCGAAGGCGCGGCGCCGATCTTTCTGACCAAGGCGAATTCGCGCGCGACCGTGCATCGTCCCGGCTATCTCGACTATGTCGGCGTGAAGCGCACGTCGCCCGATGGCAAGGTGACCGGCGAGCGGCGCTTTCTCGGCCTCTATACATCGACGGCGTATCTCGTGCCCACCTCCGAGATTCCGATCGTGCGCCGCAAGTGCGCGAACATCGTGCGGCGCGCGGGCTTTCTGGCGAAAGGGCATCTGGCGAAGTCGCTCATCACGGTGCTGGAGCAGTATCCGCGCGACGAGCTGTTTCAGGCCGACGAAGACGTGCTCTTCGATATCGCGATCGGCGTGCTGCGCCTGCAGGAACATCAGCGCACGCGCCTGTTCGTGCGGCGCGACCGCTTCGACCGCTTCGTGTCGTGTCTCGTGTTCGTGCCGCGCGACAAGTTCAACACCGACCTGCGCCGCCGCATCAGCAAGGTGCTGATGGAGGCGTTCAACGGCAGGAGCATCGAGTTCACGCCGCTGCTTTCCGAATCGCCGCTTGCGCGGATTCATATCGTCGTGCGCGCCGACCGGGGCGCGATGCCCGAAGTCGATACGCGCGAGCTCGAAGCGCGCATCGTGCAGGTCGCGCGCCGCTGGCAGGACGACCTCGCCGATGCGCTCATCGACAGTCACGGCGAGGAAGCGGGCAATCGTCTGCTGCAACGTTACGCCGATTCGTTCCCCGCCGGTTATCGCGAGGACTATCCGGCGCGCACGGCGGTGCGCGACATCGAGTTGATCGAGGCGACGCATACGCGCTCGGGCGGTCTGTCGATGAGCCTGTACCGGCCGATCGAAGCCGGACGCCGCGCGTTTCGCTTCAAGGTGTATCGCGTCGGCGATCCGATCGCGCTGTCCCACAGCCTGCCGATGCTGGAACATCTCGGCGTGCGCGTCGATGAAGAGCGTCCGTACCTGATCGAGCCGACCGGCGCGCCGAATGCGTGGATTCACGATTTCGGCCTCGAATTGCAGGACGATGTCGAATTCGATATCGACCGCGTGAAGCCGCTCTTCGAGAATGCGTTCGCGAGCGTGTGGTCGGGCGAGATCGAGAACGACGACTACAACCGCCTCGTGCTGCGCGCGGAGTTCGCCGCGCGCGACGTGACGATCATGCGCGCCTATGCGAAATATCTGCGACAGGTCGGATCGACCTTCAGCGATGCGTATGTCGAGCGTGCGCTGATCGGCAATCCGCTGATCGCGAAGAAGCTGCTGCAGCTTTTCATGGTGCGCTTCGATCCGGCGCGCGGCGGATCGGCGGAAGATCGCGACAAGGCTGCCGAACGCGTGCTCGCCGATATCGAAGCGGCGCTCGACAAAGTGCCCAACCTCGACGAAGACCGCATTCTGCGCCAGTTCCTCGGCGTCATCACGGCGACGGTGCGCACGAATCATTTTCATCGCGATGCGCAAGGCCAGCCGCGCCCGTATGTGTCGTTCAAGCTCGATCCGTCGAAGGTGCCGGGACTGCCCGAGCCGAAGCCGATGTTCGAAATCTGGGTCTATGCGCCGCGCGTCGAGGGCGTGCATTTGCGCGGCGGGCGCGTCGCGCGAGGCGGGCTGCGCTGGTCGGACAGACGCGAGGATTTCCGCACCGAAGTGCTAGGCCTGATGAAAGCGCAGATGGTGAAGAACACGGTGATCGTGCCGGTGGGATCGAAGGGCGGTTTCGTCGTGAAGAATCCGCCGCCGATATCCGATCGGGAAGCGTTCCTCAACGAAGGCGTCGCGTGCTATCAGATGTTCCTGCGCGGACTGCTCGACGTGACCGACAACCGCACGCCCGACGGCATCGTGCCGCCGCCCGATGTCGTGCGCCACGATCCCGACGATCCGTACCTCGTCGTCGCGGCGGACAAGGGCACCGCGACGTTCTCCGACTACGCGAACGCGATCGCGCACGAGTACGGATTCTGGCTCGACGACGCCTTCGCGTCCGGCGGCTCGGTCGGCTACGACCACAAGAAGATGGGCATCACCGCGCGCGGCGCATGGGAATCGGTGAAGCGTCATTTTCGCGAGATGAACTTCGATACGCAGACGACCGATTTCACCGTCGTCGGCATCGGCGACATGTCGGGCGACGTGTTCGGCAACGGCATGCTGCTGTCGCGCCATATCCGGCTGATCGCGGCGTTCGATCATCGGCATGTGTTTCTCGATCCGACGCCCGATTCGGCGACAAGCTTCGAGGAACGCGCGCGCCTGTTCGCGCTGCCGCGTTCCAGTTGGGCCGACTACGATGCCGCGCTGATCTCGACGGGCGGCGGCATATATCCGCGCACGGCGAAGTCGATTCCGATTTCGCCGCAGGTGCAGGCGGCGCTCGGCATCGGCGCATCGGTGCTCGCACCGAACGAACTGATTCGCGCGATCCTGCTTGCCGAAGCGGACCTGCTCTATAACGGCGGCGTGGGCACGTATGTGAAATCGAGCGTGGAGACGCATCAGCAGGTCGGCGATCGCACCAATGACGCCGTGCGCGTGAACGGCGCGGAACTGCGCGTGAAGGTCGTCGCGGAAGGCGGCAATCTCGGGCTGACGCAACTGGGGCGCATCGAGTTCGCGCAGAAGGGCGGGCGCATCAATACCGATGCGATCGATAACTCCGCGGGCGTCGATTGCTCGGACCACGAGGTCAACATCAAGATTCTGCTCGGCCTCGTCGTCGCGGATGGCGAGATGACCGAGAAGCAACGCAATGCGCTGCTCGCCGAAATGACGGATGAAGTCGGCCTGCTCGTGCTGAAGGACAATTATGCGCAGACGCAGGCGCTGTCGATCGCGAAGCGCCATGAAGCCGAGACCCTCGACGCCGAAGCGCGCATGATGCGCTTTCTCGAACGCGCGGGGCGCCTGAAGCGAAGGATCGAGTTCCTGCCGAACGATGACGAGATCACCGAGCGCGCCGCGGCGAAGTCGGGGCTGACCTCGCCGGAGCGCGCGGTGCTGCTCGCGTACGGCAAGATGTGGCTCTACGACGAGCTGCTCGAATCGGACGTGCCGGAAGACGCGCTCGTCGCGGACCTGCTGCCCGAGTATTTCCCGAAGCCCTTGCAGCAGCGCTATAGCGAGACGATGCAGCGTCATCCGCTGAAGCGTGAAATTCTCGCCACGCATCTGACGAATGCACTTGTGAATCGCGTGGGCTGCACGTTCGTGCATCGGCTGATGGAGGAGACCGATGCACGCCCGAGCGACATCGTGCGCGCGGCGCTGATGTCGCGCGATGTCTTCGATCTCGACGATCTGTGGCGCAGCATCGACGGTCTCGACAATATCGTCGCGGATGAGGTGCAGGCGCGCATGTTCGTCGATGTCGTGCGTCTGCTCGACGACACGTCGCTCTGGTTCCTGCGTCATCTGAAGCACAACGGCACCGGCGCGCAAGAGGCGCGGGGCGTGCTCGCGCGTTGCCGCGAGGCCGCGCAGCGTCTCGCGCCGCAATTGCCGGCGTTGCTTCCCGCGACGCAGCTCGACGCGTGGTACGCGCGCCGGCGCGAGTTCGAGGATGCGGGCGTCGAAAGCAGTCTCGCGGCGCGCGTCGCGAGCGGCGAGATCGCGACTGCCGTGCTCGATAGCGCGGAGGTGGCGGCGTGCTCGGGGCGCAGTCTGGAACTCGTCGCGGGCGTGTACTTTGGCATCGGCACCTTGCTCGACTATCGCGGCATCGCCGAACGGGCGATGGCCCTGCCGATCACGACGCATTGGGATCTGCTTGCGCGCGCCGCGGCACTGGAAGAACTCGCGCGACTGAAGCGTGCGCTGACGGTGAGCGCGCTCGAGCAATCGCGCGGCATCGATGCGCCGGATGTGATCGTCGAGAGCTGGCGCGCGAAGCGCCAGGACGCGCTGGATCGCTATACGAGGCTGCTGGCGGAGCTGCGGGCGAGCGGCGGGGCGAGTTTGTCGATGCTGCTGGTGGTGGTGAGGGAGATGGCGGTGCTGGAGCGGGCCTGACTTCGCGGCTCCCGATGGCGATGGCGCGGGCGCTACGGTCCGGTCATCGCCAGCCCGCTTTTAGGAATTATCTTTCTTTTCGAAAGTTCGGAATTGCCAAATAATCGTCGGTTTTCTGAAATCATCTGATCAAAGACAGTTGATTTCGGGACATCGATGGATAGGAGGCAATCAATGAACGTTACTAAAAGGCGTGCGACGATCGTCGTCGCATCGTTGGCACTGCTCAGCGGGTGCGCGACCGAAGCGTCGCGTACATTGGCGGTCCCAGCGGTCGCCAGCGCTGAAAAGCCGTTTGCCGGCAAACCCGTGCCGGTGGCCATCGGCAAGTTCGATAATCGTTCGAGTTACATGCGCGGCGTGTTTTCGGATGGTGTCGATCGCGTCGGCACTCAGGCCAAGACGATTCTCATGACGGCGCTGCAGCAGAGTCAGCGTTTCACCGTGCTGGATCGCGACAATCTCGGCGAAACCAAACAGGAGGCCGGCTTCGCGAACAAGGCCCAGTCGATCCGGGGCGCGAATTATGTGATCACCGGCGACGTGACGGAGTTCGGCCGCAAGGAAGTCGGTGACCACCAGTTGTTCGGCATTCTCGGGCGCGGAAAGACCCAGGTGGCCTATGCGAAGGTCAGCCTGAACATCGTGGACACAGCCACGTCCGAAGTCGTGACGTCGAGCCAGGGCGCGGGCGAATATAGCTTGTCGAACCGGGAGGTGATCGGCTTCGGCGGAACGTCGAGCTACGACTCCACGCTCAACGGCAAGGTTCTCGATCTCGCGATCAGTGAAGCGGTCAACCACCTGGCCGAACAAGTCGACGCGGGCGCGTTGCAGGCAAAAAAGTAACTCCACTCGGTTTCATTCGAACAACATGATCATGAAGATTCAGAAGCTGGCCGGCCTCGCGCTGCCGGGCGCGGTCGCGTGCGCGCTGCTGACGGGGTGTGCGACGAAAACCGCATCGCTCTATCAATGGGACGGCTATCAGCCGCAGGTCTACGAGTATTTCAAGGGGCAAGAGGGCGTGCCCGGGCAAATCGCGGCGCTCGAAGCGGCGCGCGAGAAAGTCTATGCGAACGACAAGACGCTGCCGCCGGGCTTCCGGGCTCATCTGGGCATCTTGTACGCAAGCGTCGGAAAGGGCGCCGAGGCTCGCCAGCAATTGACGGAAGAGAAGGAGCGTTTTCCCGAGTCCTCCGCCTATATGGACTTTTTGTTGAGCAAGCTTCAGTAAGAGCCGACCATGAACTTCACTATCTCTCGCAAACTCATCGCGGCGTTGTCGATTCTCCTGTCGTTGACGGCATGCGCCTCGCGCTCGCCGAGCCAGATGGACTACACGGCGTTTCGCAACAGCAAGCCACGCTCGATTCTTGTCCTGCCGCCGACAAACGACACGAACGAAGTTGGCGCTACATACGGCATGCTGTCGCAGATGACGATGCCGATCGCCGAAGCCGGCTACTACGTGGTGCCGGTCGCCGAGATGGAAGAGACCTTCCGGTACAACGGACTGACGACGGCCAACGACATCCAGAACGTTTCGGCCGAAAAGCTTCGTAGCATCTTCGGCGCGGACGCGGCGCTGTACACCAAAATCAAAGAGTACGGCTCTTCGTATCGGGTCATCGCGAGTAAGACGACCGTGGCAGCGGAAGCGAAGCTCGTCGATCTGCGCTCGGGTGAGACGCTGTGGAGCGGGACGGCAACAGCGAACGGCAACGAAGTAGGCGCTAACTTCAGCGTCGGTTCGGGACTCATCGGCGCACTCGTGCAAACGGCCGCGCAGCATGTTGTCGACGTCACCCGCGACAAGTCCTGGGCCGTTGCGGGACTGACCAGTCAACGGTTGCTGGCGACCGGCGGACCGAACGGTCTTCTCTATGGTCCGCACTCGCCTAAATTCGGAACGGATTGAGCGGTAACGATCGCAAGACGCGTGAGCGCGCCGAATCATCGGCGCGCTTTTTTTTAGTGCTGTTAAGCCGTCGCTTCTTTAATAGATCATCATTAATTAAGGAATACACAAGAAACTCATGAAGCACTGAATTCGCTCCCCATTCACATCGGCAACTTTGTCCGATACATGCTAGATCACATGCACGATTTAACTGGTCGGGCACTTTACATCGCGTAATCCAAGGCATTAAATCAAGAGGCGGAGCGGAGCCTCCGCGCGTCGCATTTCATTCCCGTTCTCGTGGTCTCTCCGGTGCGCATTCGATCGACATGCCACGCACGATCCGATGGCGGGTTCCTTGCGCTTTCGCGTACCAACTGGCAGGGTCGGAAACGTCGCAGCGCTTTAATTGGCAGCGAGGTCTCACAATGATGAATATCTCAGGCGAAGCGATCGACACTCTCAAGGCGTCGGTGAGAGGCAGGATCATCTCACCGTCGGATGCCGACTACGACGAAGCACGCAAGGTCTGGAACGCGACCATCGACAGGCGTCCGGCGCTCATCTTGCGTTGCGCGGGCGCGGCTGACGTGATCGCGGCGCTCGCGTTCGCGCGCAAGCACGGCGTGCTCGTTTCCATTCGCGGCGGCTCGCATAACATCGCGGGCAGCGCAGTCAGCGACGACGCCCTGATGATCGATCTCTCCGCGCTGAAGTCCGTGCGCATCGATCCGCAAGCGAAGCGCGCCTATGTCGAGCCCGGCGCGCTGCTCTCGGACTTCGACCACGAAGCGCAGGCATTCGGTCTCGCGACGCCGCTCGGCATCAACTCGACGACGGGCGTCGCCGGTCTCACGCTCGGCGGCGGTTTCGGCTGGATCAGCCGCAAGTTCGGCGTGACGGTCGACAATCTCGTCGCGGCGGAGATCGTCACGGCGGACGGCACGTGGCGCCGCGTGAGCGCCGACAGCGAGCCCGAACTCTTCTGGGCATTGCGCGGCGGCGGCGGCAACTTCGGCGTCGTGACGCTGTTCGAGTATCGGTTGCACGACGTCGGTCCGCAGATCTACGGCGGCCTCGTCGTCTACCCGCTCGAACAGGCGGACCAGGTGCTGCCGAAGTATCGCGAATTCGTCGCGCAAAGCCCCGATGATCTCACCGTGTGGGCCGTGCTGCGCCTTGCGCCGCCGCTGCCGTTTCTGCCCGAAGATGCGCACGGCAAGCCGGTCGTGGTACTGGCGAGCTGCTATGTCGGGCCCGTCGAAAACGGTGAAAGAGCGATCGCGCCGGTGCGGAGTTTCGGCACGCCTTACGGCGAGCATCTCGGGCCGATGCCCTTCGCCGCATGGCAGAAGGCATTCGATCCGCTGCTCACGCCGGGCGAGCGCAACTACTGGAAGTCGCACAACTTCGCGAGCCTGAACGACGAAACGTTCGATATCCTGACTAATGCAGTGAAGTCGCTTCCATCGACGCAATGCGAGGTCTTCATCGGCGCGATGGGCGGGCAGACGAACCGCGTACCCGTCGATGCCACTGCCTACGCGAATCGCGATTCGATCTACACGATCAACATTCACGGTCGATGGAGCGAAGCCGCGGACGACGAGAAATGCACGAAGTGGGCACGCGACATGTTCGCCGCGATGACGCCCCATGCAATCGGCAGCGTCTACGTGAACTTCATGACGGGTGAGGAAGGCGATCGCGTGAGGGCGGCGTATGGCCCGAACTACGAGCGGCTCGCCGAAGTGAAGCGGCGTTACGATCCGGACAACCTGTTCCGCAGTAATCAGAACATCACGCCCGCGGCGTGAGGCGCGGCGCGCCGTGTATCGTGCTCGAACACGGTGCGCCTGTAACGTTGTTCAAGGCCGGTCCAGATGACGGCCGATATCGCGCGCGTCCATGTTCGACACGTCGCGGTCGACTTCCTCATAGACCAGCTTGCGCGTCTCGCTGCTCAGATGTTCGCGCAACAGGCCCAGAAACCTGGGTTCGACCGCGAGGCGCAAGCGATCGAATCGTTGATGCAAGCGGCTTCGTTCGAGAAAATCGGCGACGGTCCGCGCGAACCTCTCACGATCTTTCTCCGCCGTTTCCGCCGTGCGCGGCGCCGGATTCCTGAAGTCCTCGACCTGCCGCAGATCCAGCTTCAGTCCTTGCGTCTCGAAGATCCGGGCGCGGCTGCCGTCGGCGGCAAGAACCCAGGTGATGGCGGTCATGGTGCTCCTCCTGTTCGCCAGCCCAAGCAGGCTCCCGCCATTGTGCGCCTAATCGCCGGATAACGGCCTTGTTCTCGCGCCGGATTCGCTTTCGCGGCGCAGCATGACACGCGCGAATACGCTTCAGGGCAGCATCGAGCCGCTCGCCGCAAAGCGCGTGTGGAACGAGAACGCCTGATCGAGACGATGCGGTGTGTGCCCGCCGTGCGCTGCTGCATCGCGGTAATAGTCGCGCAAAAGATCGCGGTACGACGGATGCGCGCAGTGCCGAATCACGCTCATCGCGCGTTCGCGTGGCGCGAGGCCGGTGAGATTGGCGAGGCCGCGCTCGGTCACGACAATATCGACATCGTGCTCGTTGTGATCGCAATGGGGCACCATCGGCACAATGCTGGAAATGCGGCCGTCCTTCGCGACGGATTTCGTGGCGAACACCGCATACGCCGCATTGCGCGCGAAATCGCCCGAGCCGCCGATGCCGTTCATCATGTGCGTGCCGCCGACGTGCGTCGAATTCACGTTGCCGTAGATGTCGGCTTCGAGCGCCGTGTTGATCGCGATGAGACCGAGACGGCGAATCACTTCGGGATGGTTGCTCACTTCCTGCGGCCGCAAGACGAGCCGGTCGCGATAGCGTTCGATCTCGTTGAACACCTTCTCCTGCCGTTGCGCCGACAGCGTAATAGACGCACCCGATGCGAACGTCGCCTTGCCGGAATCGAGCAGATCGAAGGTCGAGTCCTGCAGCACTTCGGAATAGATCGTCAGCGCTTCGAACGGCGACGCGGCGAATCCCGACAGCACCGCATTCGCAATCGTGCCGATGCCCGCCTGCAACGGCGGCAACTGCTTCGGCAGACGGCCGCGCGAAACTTCATGCTGGAAAAATTCGATCAGATGGCCGGCGATCAACGCCGTGTCTTCGTCGGCAGGCAATACGGTGGATGCGCTGTCCGGCGTATCGGTGATGACGATCGCGGCGATCTTCTCGACCGGAATCTCGATGGCCGCGGCGCCGATCCGGTCGTGCGGGCGCACGATCGGAAGCGGTTCGCGAGTGGGGCGCCGCTCGGGAATCCAGATGTCGTGCAGGCCTTCGAGCGCGGCCGACTGCGCCAGATTGATTTCGACGATCACACGTTCGGCGAGGATCGCGAAGCTCGCGGAATTGCCGACCGATGTCGTCGGCACGATGCCGCCCGTCTCGGTGATCGCGGCGGCCTCGATGATCGCGAGATCGAGCTTGCCGAGGCGATTCGCGCGCAGCAGTTCCACCGTTTCGGACAGGTGCTGGTCGACGAACATCACGTCGCCGCGATTGATCGCGCGGCGCAAGGTCGTATCGACCTGAAACGGCAGGCGCCGCGCGATCGCGCCGGCTTCGGTCAGGATGCGGTCGGTGTCATGCCCGAGCGATGCGCCCGTCATGAGCGTGATGCGCAACGGATCGTTTTCCTCGCGGGCGCGGCGCGCGATTTCCATCGGCACGGCCTTCGCGTCGCCTGCACGCGTGAAGCCGCTTGCGCCGACGATCATTCCGTCGCGCACGAGTTGAGCCGCTTCGGCGGCCGAGGTGATTTTTCCGCGCAACGCGGCACAGCGAATACGGTCTTCGTACATCGACGTCTATCTTCAAGAGCTTCGTTTAACCGAAGGCGATTATAGGTAGCGCGGTTTGCCGTCGAAATCGCAACGTTGAAAGACATTGTTCCAATGCCGTGCGACATTGCGATTCGTCCAATTCGATGCGCATACGAGCGTTGCCGCTCGCCATGAAGCTGCGGCAAAAGAGCGCGCCGGCGATGAAGCGAATCCACTATAAGGCGCGCGTCGCCATGAATTAATCGCCGCAACGGGAAGGGATCCTTCCAGTCGAAGCAAGGATGCGTTCAGTCGTGTGCGTCGAACGGCGCATCGGTATCGACGAGCGCGGTGCGGACGAAGTGCAGGCACGCGAGCACGCGTTGCATGTCGTGCAGCGCATCGCGCTCGCCGCGCGCCAGCGCGAGCATGTCCTGCGCGATCAGGATCGAACCCACGACCGAACCGATCGCGCGGCGCAGCGTCTCGCTATCCGGCGCGCGAAACAGCACGGCGACATCGCGCAGTACGCGCGCGAGCGCCGTGCTCCATGCGATGCGCAAAGCATCGGGATAGCACTGTGTATGCAGCGCGCGCGCTTCGTGGCGCAGGTCGATCATCGCCTGTCCCACTTCGAGCGTGACGAGCATCCACGAAAGCGCATGACGATGTTCGCGCGAACGTCGCGTGAGCAAGCCGCGCAGTTGCGACATCAAATCGTGCGCGCCTGAATGAAAGCGCTCGCCGAGACCCGCGAGCCTGCCTTCGCACGCGAGCGCGGCTTGCGCGCGCAATTCGCCGAGCGTCTTGCTGACGAGCCATGACGTGTGCGGCGGCACGATGACCGCGCAGGCGATGGCCGCGCCGAGCATCGCGACGAGCACGGCTACGCCGTTGTTCAGCAGCAGGCCGGGATCGTAGACGATACGGTTATCGGGCGCGGCGAGCAGGCAGAAGAACACGCAAAAGCCGATGCCGTAGCCCGCGCGCGCGGGGCGCATCGCCAGGAACGCGCCGGCCGCGAGCGGTGGCGCGAGCATCGCGCACAGCAGCGCGATGCCGTCGATGATCGGGTACACGTGACACAGATACGTATAGCCGACGACGACCGCGAGCGCGGCGCCGGCGGCCATCTGCGCGATGAATTTCGACGGCCGCGCCGATGCCGACGACAGCGCGCACGCGAGTGTCGCGCCGATCACCGCATAGCCGCCGCTCGGCCACGCCGTCACGATCCAGAACCACGCGGTCGCGCCGATGACGATGGCCGTGCGTACGAAGGTCGCCACGAGAACGAAGCGGCTCGTTTTCGCTTCGTAGCGCGCGGAGGCGCGGTCGCCCGAAGGCGCATCGACCGGAATCGATACATAGCGGATCGTATCGGCGATGAAGCGATAGAGCAGTTCCGCCGATGTCGTGAAATCGAGCTGCGTCGCGTGATCGGCGTGAGCGAGCCCGCGTTGCGCGTTGCGCAGGCGCCGGGGCAACGTCGCCTTGCAGCGTTCCAGATGCACCTTCAGCGATTCGCGCTCGAAGATGCAAGCGAGTTCGTCGAGGAACGGCATGAGTGCTTCGTGTGCGGAGCGGGCATCGCCGTTCATGCGCAGGCGCTTCATCGACTGATCGAGCGCGTGCAGGCGTGCGCAGGCGTCCATGAACGCGCTGTTCAGTCGCGCGAGTGTGCCATTGCCCCGTCGCATTGCGGGCGACTCGTATGCAGCGAAGCCGCGCGTCGCTTCGAAGCCGACGATCTCATCGACGAAATCGGCGAAACGTCGTTCACGCGCGATGCGCGAAAGACGGCCACGCAAGACATCGGCGGCGAACGCGGCGAACCGTGCCTGACGCGCATCGAGCGCCTGCGCGAGCGTCGCGCTCGCATGACGCGGAAAAACCAGCGCGCTCACCACGCTGGAGCATACGATGCCGAGCATCACTTCGGCGCCGCGCGTGAGCGTTGCGATGAGCAGGCTGTTCGGATCGTTGACGGCGGGAATGCCGATCAGCGCGGCCGTATATCCCGCGAGCACGAAACCATACCAGCGGAACTGACGATAACGCACCGCGAGCGCGGTGCAGGCGGCAACCCATGTCGTCAGCGCGAGCACATACAGCTCGGCCTGTTGCACGAACACGGCGCCGAGCACGAGCGCGGCCAGCATGCCGAGCGCCGTGCCCGCGAAGCGATAGACGCTTTTTGCGAGCACCATGCCGGAAAGGGGCTGCATCAGCACGAAGGTGGTCGTCATTGCGACGCGCGGCTGCGGCAATTCCAGGCGCATCGCGATGCTCATCGCGATGAACGCGGCGAAGAGCGTCTTCGCGAGATGCAGCCAGACGTGGCCATCGGTGGCGACCCAGTCGCGCATCGACAGGCGTGCTTCCAGGAACGACATGCGGTCCGCCGATCACCCTCTCGTCATGAAGGCGCTGATTGTAGGCAAGCCGTCTTTCCGGATTAATGTGGGAATCCGGGAACATTCTTTCCTGATTCAACAACAATCGATCGCGCGCAAAGGCGGACAATAGCGCTTCCGAAGCGATCGTGACAGTTTGATGGATACCCTACAGAACATGCGGGTCTTCACCCGCGTGATCGAAGCCGGCAGCTTCACGGCTGCGGCACAGTCGATGAACTCGACGACCGGCGCGATGTCGCGCGCCGTCTCCGAACTCGAAGCGCATTTGCGCACGCGCCTGATGAACCGCTCGACACGGCGTCTCGCGCTGACATCCGCGGGCGAGCGCTATCTGAAGCGCGTGCGGCAGATTCTCGCCGACATCGACGGCGCGGAAGAAGAGGCGAGCTGTGCACACGAACATCCGTCGGGCACCTTGCGCATGTCCAGCTTCGCGAGCGTCGGACAGCATTACATCCTGCCGGCCATCGCACGTTATCGCGCGCTATATCCCGATGTGAAAGTCGAGCTGACCTTGTCGCAGCGCATGCCCGATCTTTTCGAGGGCAGCAGCGACGTGGCCGTGGTGTCGGCGAGTGCGTTGTCGGATTCGGAAGTCATCTCGCACAAACTGGGCGCGACCTTCAGCATTCTGTGCGCATCGCCGGAATATATCCGCTCGCGCGGCGCGCCCGCGGAGCCCGTCGACCTCGCGCAGCACGATTGCCTCACCTTGCAGACGCCCGCGTTTCCCGCGCGCGAATGGACGCTCGAAGGGCCCGAGGGCCGCGAGACCTTGCAGATCAGCGGCACGGTGCAGGTGAATATCGCCGAGTCGCTCGTCGTGGCGATCCGCGAAGGCATGGGCATCGGCATGTTGCCGCTCTATGCGGCGATCGAAGGCTTGCGCAACGGCTCGCTCGTGCGCGTGCTGCCGCGTCATACGCTGCAGCGCACGAATCTCTACGCACTCTACGCGTCGCGCAAGTTCGTCGATGCGAAGACGCGCACGTGGGTCGAGTTTCTGCGCGAGCATTTGCCCGGCGTGATCGCGCGCGACGAAGCGCTGCTCGCGCAAGTCACGCAGTCGCCTTCGAACGTGCTGCGCGCCGCGTAGATCAGGTATCGCTCCACATGCGCAGCAGGTTGTGATAGCAGCCGACGAGCGAGCGCTTGGCGGCTTCATCGCCGTTGGTCGCGTTCAGGCGCTGAATGGAGTTGTCGAGGTCGAAGAGCAGCGCACGTTGCGCGTCGTCGCGCACGAGGCTCTGCGCCCAGAAGAAGCTCGACACGCGCGCGCCGCGCGTGACGGGCCGCACCTGATGCAGACTCGTCGCGGGATAGACGATCGCATGCCCGGCGGGCAGCTTCACCTCCTGCACGCCGTAGGTATCCTCGATGATGAGCTCGCCGCCGTCATAGTCCTCGGGCGGCGTGAGAAACAGCGTGACGGACACATCAGTGCGCACGCGCGCGCCATGACCGGGCACGATGCGGATCGCGCCATCGACATGACTGCCGAACTGCATGCCGCCCTCGTAGCGATTGAAGAGCGGCGGATACACGCGATTGGGCAACACCGCGCTGATGAAAAGCGGATGCCGTTCCAGAACGCCGACGATCGCATCGCCCAATTCGAGCGCGATCGGCGAGCCTTCCGCGATCTGCATGTTGCGCTTGACCGGCGCGCCCTGATAGCCCGCGGTCGCGCGGCCATCGACCCATGCGTCGCTTGACTCCAGCCGGGCGCGCATCGCGGCGGCATCTTCGGGGCTCAGCACGTTCGGTATCGAGAGGATCATTGTTATTGCCTTCGCGAACGCGCGCCGCGTTTTGCACGGCGCGCGCATTCACATCACATCAACGGAAGCGGTAATTCAACGTCGCGATGAACGTGCGGCCGAGACCCGGCACCGCGCGCCCGCCATCCGATGGAATCAGGGCGTCGTAGTACTTCTTGTCGAACAGGTTCTGCACGTTGAACTGGATATCGTAGCGCTTCTGATGATACGCGGCCATCGCGTCCCAGCGCACGTAGCCGCCCACTTCGACCAGATTGTTGTTCGCCGCATAACGCGACGACACATACGAGGGTCCGCCGCCGATCTGCCATGCGGGCGTGAAGTCGTAGGTCGTCCACAGCGTGAGCATGTGCTTCGGCGTATTGGCGGGCGTGTTGCCTTGCGTGCCGTCGAAGGCCTTCAGGATCGTGCCGTCCATGTAGGTGTAGCCGCCGAACATCTGCCATTGCTTCGTGATGTGGCCCGCCACGCCCAGTTGATAGCCGCGCACGCGGACGTCGCCATCGAGCGAGTAGCTGCCGTCCGAGGAGAGCGTCCGCGCGTTGGTCTTCTCGATGTTGAAGAGCGATTGCGTGATCGACAGGCCGCCGTTCAGCAGATCCCACTTCGAGCCGATCTCATACGACTTGTTGTGCTCGGGCGGCAGGTTCTGCTGGCCGTTCGTGAGCGTGAGCGCTTCGAGCGACGGATCGAACGACGTGCCGTACGAGACGTAGTACGACTGCCATTCCGCCGGCTGCCACACGACGCCGGTGCGCACGCTCGTGAAGTAGTTCGTCTGCGTCGCATAGCCGGGCGCGTTGATCGAGTTGTTGATCGAGGCCTCGTAGCGGTCCCAGCGCACGCCGCCGATCCACTTCCAGTGCTCGCCGATCGAGATCGTGTCGTTCAAGTACACGCCGATGCCGTTCGCGCTCGATTCCGCGAGATTGGTCGCCACTTCGCGATAGTTCGCCGGACGCGGCACATAGGCCGGATCGACGAGCGGCACGATCGCGAGCGTATTCGACGGCAGGCCCGGCGTGGTCGCGGTGAAGGTCTGGTTGCTGTACGTTTCGTGGCTCAGATCGACGCCCGCGAGCATGTCGTGCTTCAGGAAGCCGGTCGCGAACTTGCCTTGCAGATCCGTCGTGTTGTAGACGGAGTGATCGTTGATGTTGCGGTCCTTGCCTTGCAGACGCACGAAGAGCGACGACAGCGGCAGCGTGGTGTAGTTGCCGTTCGACAGCGCCGGCGACGTGCCGAGCGGCCCGGTCAGCACGGCCGCGGCGTTGGTGGCGCGCGCTTCGGTGCTGTAGTGGCTGAACTGCGTCTGGTTGCGCAGGGTGAACATGTTGTCGAAGCGATGCTCGATGCGCGCATTGACCGTCTGCACATCCTGGATCGTGCGGTCGTCGGTGAAGCCGTAGAACGTCTTCGTGTCGACGGGCGCGGGGTGGCCGTTCAACGGCGGAATGCCGTAGTCGGGCTGATCGCGGTTGTGCTGGATCAGCGCGGACAAGGTCACCTGCGTCGGCGTGCCGATGCCGAACTTCACTTCGGGCGCGACGCCGTAGTCCTTGTTGATCATTTCGTCGCGCGTCGAGCCGAGCGACTGGCCGAACGCGTTGATGCGGAACGCGGAGGTATCGGTCATCGGCTGATCGATATCGACCGTCGTGCGATAGCGGTCGTGCGTGCCGGCCTGCAGCGAGACATCGGCGCGCGGCTTCAAGGTCGGCTGCTTGCTGACCTGGTTGATGACGCCGCCCGTCGAGCCGCGCCCGAAGTACAGCGACGACGGACCGTACAGCACGTCGATCGATTCGAGGTTGAACGTATCGCGATAGTACTGGCCGCGATCGCGGAAGCCGTCGAGATAGATGTCCGTGCGCGCCGAGAAGCCGCGCAGGTTGATGTTGTTGCCGATCTGACCGCCTTCGGCCGCGCCGAGCGTGACCCCGGGCACGTTGCGCAGCGCATCGGAGAACGAACTCACCGCCTGCGATTGCAGCACCGCCTTCGGCACCACGACCACGGCCTGCGGAATGTCGCGCAACGCGGTCGGCACCTTCGCGCCGACGCTCGACATGTCCGGCTGGAAGTCGGGCGCGTCGGCCTGTCCCGTCACCTTGACGGCGGGCAGGGCGGCGGTTTCGGGGGCGCTGGCGGTGGATGCGCCTTGGGCGGGCGCTGCTTGCTGCGCGACTTGCAACGCCGGTTGTGCGGACTGCGGCGCGGTCTGCGCATAAAGCGGCGCGGCCATGGGCACGGCGGCAATAGTCACCAATGCCGCGGCAAGCGGCGTCTTTCTCAACATGTCGTTTCCCCGATGCTTGTTAGTGAATTCCGGATCGGCAGCGAAGCGGGTTTCGTCTGCCGAAGTTGATCGAATGGGATCAAAGCGGAGCGGGCGACGTCGTCGAGAAGGAACCGGCGGCGGCGCCCTGAAAGCGCGCGCTGGTCGCGGCAGGCTTCATTGAGTCAGCCTATCGTCGCGATCAGGTTAAATGCGAATCAGTATCATTACATGTCTCAGAAACATTTGGAAATTTCCTAGTTCGGGGTCGGGTCTTTATTCCGTTTCTGTGACGTCCGCGCAACGTAAGATTCTGTAAGGTTTGTCGCCGTCATCGTCGAGACGATCGTCGTATGGCTTATGGGACAGGGATCGGCGCCGCGTGGCCGCTTGGCCGGCGCATCGGGGAAGAGGTGCAGGGCGATTGCGGACAAAAGTGCCGGATGGCTTTTTTACCGGCTACCGCCGAAAAAAAGGTGGGTGAGGCAGCGTCAATAACCGGCTACGTTCAACGTGACGAGCGCATGGGGACCGCTCGTCAGTTGCTGCCTGAGAAACTCGATGCACACACGGATTTTCGCCGAATGGGACGAGCGCGCCGACGTCACCGCCCACACGTCCGCGCGTTGCCGGTACGCGGGCAACACGGGCACGAGCGTGCCGTTCTGCAGGCTGCCGGCGGCGTCCCAGATCGAGCACATCACGATGCCGAAGCCTTCCTCGGCCCATTGCCGCACGATGTCGCTGTGGTTCGACGCGATCGGCCCCGTCACCTTCACGCTTTCCTCGCCATTGGGGCCTTCGAGGCGCCAGACGCCGAAGCGCTGATCGCGTCCGCGAAAGAGCAGGCAGTCGTGGTGCGCGAGCTCGGCGAGCGTTTTCGGCGCGCCGCGCCGTTCGAGATACGCGGGCGCGGCGGCGAGCACGCGAAAGCTCTCGACGATCTTGTGCGCGATCAGATGCGGCTCCAGCACCTCGCCGACGCGAATGTCGATATCGAAGTTCTCCCCGACGAGATCGACGCGGCGGTCGAGCAGTTCGAGCCAGATTTCGAGGCCCGGGTGACGGCGTCTGAGCAAGGTGAGCGCGGGCGAGACGTGCTCGCGCCCGAGCCGCAGACTCGTGCCGATGCGCAGCAGGCCGCGCGGGTCGTCGAGGCCCGCGAAGGCATCGGCCATGCCCTGCACGTCGTCGAGAATCTTTTGCGCCCACTGAAAGGCTGCTTCGCCGTCGCTCGTGATCGAGACGCGGCGCGTCGTGCGCGTGAAGAGCTTGACACCGAGACTCGTCTCCAGCATCGCGATGCGCTTGCTCACGTGGGCCGGCGAGATGCCGGTTTCAGTGGCGGCGGCGATGAAGCTCGAACGCCGCGCGACGATGCAGAACAACTGCAAGTCGCGCAGGAATTGGTCGTTGTTCGCGACGAGCGCGCTTTGCGTTTTCATTCGACGGATCGTGCTGATGCGCCCGCTTGCGGCAGTGGCCTCAAGCCTAGCCGCAAGCGATGCACGCGCGCAAGAACATCAGTTCGACAGCGACAGATACGGCGAGCTGAACGCCTGCGGCGGGAACACGGGCTGCATGCCGCCCTGACGCGTGAAGCTATAGCGCACGTACACGGCGGCGAGCCACTCGCGATACTGATACGCATTGCCGAACGAGGCCGTCGCGCCGAAAGCGAGCTGCGGCGCGAGCTGATATTCGCCCGTTGCGCTGAGCGAGTACGACACACCGGTCTTGCTCTGGCCCGGATACACCGCGCCCGCATCCGGCGTCGCTCCGGAGCTCGCGGCCCGCGCCTGATACGTCGCGTTCGTCGGGAAATAGTTCGATGCGTCCTCGCGATAGTGCTGCACGCCGATCGAGCCCTTCAGGTCGTACGTAAAGAGTCCCGTGCGGCCCATGTACTCGACCGGGAAGTTCAGGATCACGTACTGCTGCGGGCTGAAGTAGCCGCCTTGCCCATAGGTGAAGTACGACAGGTTCTTGTCGTAGTGCATCAGCGTGGTGTTCGCGCCGACGGTCAGCGTCTGGTCCGCATCCTTGAAGAGACGCGTGTAGATGCCGCCGCCGCCCTTCACCGCGTTGTTGGTCGCGACCTGATTGCCGTCGAGGAACTGATACGCCGCGTTCAGGTAGACGCCGCTCGTGCCGTCGTCCCACGCGAGGTCGGCGCGCGCGCCCGTCGAGGTCACGCCGCCCCATTCGAGATTCGCGCCCTCATCGCGCGCGCCGGCATAGGAGAGCAGGCTGTCGGTCACGGCGCGGCGCGCGACGGCGAGCGAATACGACACCTTGTCGGTGATCGCGTTCTGATACTGCAGGCCGCCGACGACATTGGTTTCACGGAAGCCGAGCGGCGTCGTGCCGACATCGCCCTTGAAGTTGCGGTTCTCGTAACCGATCGAGAGGCCGACGCCGGTCGCCGTCTGCGAGCCGTAGTTGTTGGTCGGCGGCGTGGCGGTCGCGCCCAGGCCGGAGCCGAAGCGCGCGAGCGTGTTGGCCTCGCTGCTCGCGGTGCCGGCGTCGAGCGTGACGGGCGTCGCGCGCACGATCACATGGCCGTTGCCCGCCTTGATGCGGCCTTCGATGGGCGCTTCGATATCGGTCAGGTTCGAGAGGCCGTCCTCGCCGTCGCGGCTGCGGAAGATGAGGCCGCCCGAGACCGTGCTCGCCTGCTCGCGATTGATCTGCGCGAGTTCTTCCGCGACGCCGGCCGTTTGCGAATTCGCCACCGCGACGGGGACGCCGCCCGTGCTCATCGTCGCGGCCGCGGCGGCGCGCTGCGCGGGCTGCGCCTGCGACGGATAGTAGGGCTGCGCATAGCCCGCGGGCGGCTGCGGAATATACGGTTGCTGCGCGTACTGCGGCGGTGCGTACTGTTGCGGCTGCGGATAATAGGGCTGCTGGCCATACGGCGATTGCGCATATGGCTGCTGCGGCGGCGCGCCGTAGGCGTAGGGATCGGCGGGACGCGTCGCGGTGGCCTTGCGCGACGACGCCTGCTTCTTCGTGCTCTTCGCGCTGGCGGCCGGCGGCGGCGCGTACGCATTCGCTTGCGCATCGCGCGCGCCGGGCGACATCGGCCAGGGCGCTGCATACGGGTCCTGCGCGGCGTAGGGCGCCTGCTGCGGATAACCCGGCTGTTGCTGCGGATAAGCCGGCTGCTGCGGATAAGCCTGCTGCTGCTGATACGGCTGATACGCCGGCGCCTGCTGATAACCGCCGTCCTGTCCCGGATACGGCTGCAACGGCGCACCCGATTGCCCCGACCCGCCCATGTCGGGGCCGTATCCGCCGCTCGGAGCCGAACGCGGCACGGCATTGCGCATCGTCGCCGGAGCGGAGGAAGGCGCCACATAGGGCGTCGTGTAAGGCGCGGGCTGGGGAGGCGGCAGATAGTTCGGCACGGGCTGCGAATAACTCTGAGGAAGGGCCTGGCGATAAGACGCGCCCGATGCGAGCGCCGGGTTCGACGCCGTATCGACGGCCGTCTTGCCTTCGAACGGATTGGTGCCGGGCAGCGGATTCGAGCCGATGCGGCTCATCGCGGTTTCCCAGCCGGGCGGGACATTGCCGCGACCCTGAGCGGACCCCGCCGGCACGGGCGTATTGGCTGCGAGAAGCGAGCGCTGCAGGAACTGCGCGGCGAGATCGAGCTTGCCTTGCGCGCGATACATCCGGCCGATCGCGGCGAGCACGCCGGGATCGTTCGGTGCGGCTTCATACGCCTGATTCGCGTAGGTTTCGGCCAGCTTGAAATCGCGCACGCCGCTCGCGGCGGACATGGCGGCCGTCTGCAGGCCGATATCGTCCGGGCGGCGCGACAGCGCATTCTGATAGCAGGTCAGCGCGTTGCGATCGTCTCCCGCCGATGTGTACATGCGGCCGAGCGCCGCCTGCAGATCGGCGTTGTCGGGCATCGCGGCGAGCCACGGCGCGATCACGTCGTAGGCGGCGGCGAGATCGCCCTGACGGCGCACGACATCCGCGCGCGCGACGACGATCCCCACGTTCAGATTATTGAAGTCCGCGCGCTGCTGCGTGGTGAGCGGCATCGATTGCAGGCGGCGCATCACGGAGCCGAGTTCGGCTTCCTGCTGCGTCGCCGACAGAATCCCCGCGTATTGCAGCAGAAGACCGGTGTCGTTCGGCGCATTGGCGATCGCGCCGCGCACGAGCGACAACGCCCGCCCGGGATCGCCCGCCTTCACATACGCCGACGCGACCGCGCCCGTCAGTTCCGCATTGCCCGCCGCGACCGGCTCGGCCCGGCGCAGGATCGCAAACGCCTGCTGACGCTGGCCGGCGGCGGCGGTGCGCGTCGCCAGCTCGGCCTGCTGCCGCACCCAGAGGCGATGCTGCAGGGCGGTCATCGCCGGCGTGCGCTGCGCGGCCGGAATGCGTTCGAGTTGCGCGAGGCCCGCCGACCAGTCCTGCGTTTCGGCGGAGAGCAGCGCGCTCGCGTAGAGCGCATCGGTCATGTCGGGATGCGTGGCGAGCAGGCCGTCCATCATGCTGCGCGCATTGCCGACCGCGCCCTGGCGCACGTAGATGCGCGCGAGATCGAGCCGCAGCCACGGATCGTCGGGATTGTTGAGCAGCGCATCTTCGAAGAGACTGCGCGCCGCGCCCAGATCGCCGCGCGCCTCCGCTGCGCGCGCCTGTGCCGCTTGCGCTTCGCCGCGCAGCTTGTTGATGCCGCCGGCCTTCGCCTGCTGCTCCGTGTTCAGGCGATTGGCGAATTCGAGCGCTTCGTCGCCGCGTCCCTGCGCGGCCAGTGCGCCGACGAGTCCGCGGATCGCATCGGGATTGTCGGCCTGACGGCGCAGCGCCATGCGATACGCCTGCTCCGCGCCGCGCGGATCGCCGTTCGCGAGCAGCATTTCGCCGAGCAGCACCTGCGCGGTGACATCGGACGGATCGGTGGCGATCGCGCGCTCGAACAGCGCCTTCGCCTGCGCGATCTGGCCGTTGCTGCGCGCGCCGATCGCATCGCTCGTGTAGGTCCAGTACGTCGCGCTCGTGAGCGCGTCTTTCCAGCGCGCCGGATTGCCGGCCCGCGACGCGCGTTCGAGATACGTGCGCGCTTCCGCGAAACGCTCCTGCTTCAATGCCGCGACGCCGAGCCCGCCGAGCGCATCGGCATCGTTCGGATTGCTCGCGAGCACCGACGAGAAACGCGCCCGCGCCGTCACGAGATCGCCGCGATCAAGCGCGGTGAAGCCTTCCGCGACGGTGCGCCCGCGCGCGTCGACGACGGCGTCGGCCTGCGCGCGCTCGCGGGCGGACTTGTCCTGCTGCACCATCGAATCGAAGCGCGCCTTCACGGCGGCATCGTCCGGCGAGACTTGCAGATATGCCTGATAGAGCGGCGCATCCGACGCGCGCGCGCCGAGCCACAACAGCGCCTGCCGCCAGCTCTTTTTCGCGTCCGCGCCGACGGAACTGTCGCCCGACAGCCTCGCGAGCCGCGCGATGCCGTCGCGGCGGGTCGTGTCGCGATAAGTCAGGTGCTGCGCATAGGCGAGCTGATAGCGCGGATCGTCGGGATTCTCGCGCGCCAGTTGTTCGAGGCCGCGGCGCGCTTCGTCCCAGCCTTGCGGCGTGGCGGCGAGCGCCTGGTAATACTCGAGCTGAAGCCCTGGCGTCGCGGGCTTGCCTTCGATCGCGCGCTTGTACTCCTGCACCGCCGACGCGCTTTGTCCGCTTTGCGCGAGACGCCGCGCGTCGTTCACGGTCTGATCGCGCGAGCTGGTTTCGCCGAGCCGGCGGCCCAGTTCGTCGATGTTCGGATAGTTCGGCGCGACCTGACGCAACTGCGCGAGATACTGCTGCGCGCCGCTGCCGTCCTTGCGATCGGCGAGCACCATGCCCATGCCGAAGAGCGCATCGGGCTGCTTCGGATTGATGCGCAGCACCTTCTGCCACGCCTGCTCCGCGAGGTCGCCGCGCTTGTGCGCCTGCCAGTACTTGCCCTGATCGATGAGCACGGTCAGCGGATCGGCGGCGCTCTGCGCGAACGCCATGACGGGCGCGGCGCAAATCAGCGCCGCGATCACGCGTTTTCTGGTCCGGATCAGCATGCGCTTCTCCAGTTCGCGACGAGCCGGCCGTTCTCATCGAAGCGATAGCGCCCGTCGACGAAGCCGCCGCCGAAGAGTCCGAGCACGCGGTCGTAGTAGACCGGCTCGCGTCCCGCGCCCGGCGGCGCGACCAGCGCTTCGAGATGCGCGCGCGCGAGGCCTAGGCCGCGTTCGTCGTTCAGCGCCTTGAAGTACGGTGCGAGCGCGCCCCAGTAGGAAAGCGGACCTTCGCCGCTCGCCGCGCCGCTGAGGGTCGACACTTTCTCCGGCGGGAAACCCGTCTGCGCGACGCTCTGGCGCATGCCGCCGAGCGCATCGAGCCACGCGCGCGCGAGCGGATCGCTGGCCGATGCCATGCCGGCCCACAGATACACGCGGATCGCGTCGTAGCTGCCGACATCGCCGTTCTTCGGATCGACGACGAACTGCCCGTTTTGATAGGCGGCCCAGTCCGGCGCATAGCCGCGCGGCGACGTCACTTTGATCATCTTCGCGGCGTTCTGCGCGAGCTTCGTCCACGGGCCGTCGGGCATTTCGTGCGCGAGGCCGCGCAGGAGCGGCAACGGCAGATAGCTCGGATTCAGCCGCGTCGCGTCGCCTGAGCGAAAGCCTTGCGGACCCGGCAGAAGCATCGGCCCCAGGCCCGGCAGATCGACGATTTCCTGCTTCACGATCTGCGTCGCGAGCGCGTAGGCGAGCTTCGTGTACATCGGCTCCTTCCATAGCCGGCCGGCCTGGAAGAGGTCATAGGCGATCCACAGATCCGAGTCCGACGCCGAGTTCGGATCCATCACGCCGAACGAGCCATCCGGCTTCTTGCCCCATTGCCACGCGGGCAGGCGCAGGTTGCTCGCATCGAACTGATTGGCCGACAGATTCGTCCGCGTCCAGTTGAGCAGCCGGTCGAAGGTCGCGCGGTCGTTCGCGACGAGCGCGAAGAACATCGCGTAGGACTGGCCCTCGGAGGTCGTTTGCTGCGCGTCGGTCGAGCGGTCGATCACGCGGCCGTCGGCCTGCACGATACGCTCGACGAACAGGCGCCAGGCGGGCCAGTCGCATTGCTGCGCCGCCTGCGCGCTTGCCGCGGACGCGGCGATCATTGCACCAGCGAAAAACTTGGCGGTGGGTACCCGCATATCAATCCCTCAGGCGCCGCGCGGCGATCGAGCGCAGCGTACGGTAGAACAGGGCCGCGATGATGAGCGCGGCGAACACGCCGGCGAACACCAGCAGAAGCGGATGCGACGAGAGCGCCCAGCGCATGTAATGCATCGGCGACAGATGGCCGACGTAGTACGCCTCGCCGTTCGACGTGACCGTCACGGTGCGGCCGTGGATCACGGCCATCGCGCCCTGGATGGAGGGCAGCAGGTCGTTGTCGAGCAGGGCGGCGGAGAGATCGGCGTCGGACTGGCCGGCCGCGCTGATCAGCGCCACCGCGCTGCGTCCGCTCTTCAGCGGCGATTCGAAGCCGGTGAGGAGCGCATCGCCGTTCGAGCTGACGAGCGACAGGTCCGCGCGCGCGGGCGAGCGTTCGGGGCCTTGCTCGCCATGCCACCAGTCGACGAGCTTGAACGCGACGTCGGAGAGCTGGAAGGTGCGCGCGTCGCCGTCGCCGGAGAAGGGCATGTTCTTCGCCCAGCGCTGCAGGAGCGGCTGGCGGCCCGGCGAGCCGAGGATCAGCAGGTCCTTGTCGGCGAAGCGGTCGACATCGTTCGCGCTCGTGACCGTCACGCCCGTCACCGGATATCCCGTCGATGCGCCCATGCGGCCCATTTCCAGCAGATACAGGCTGTAGTCGGCCGAGTTCGGCTCGCTGGGCAGCACGACGGCGGTCTGCGAGAGATCGGCCATGCGCGTGAACGGAAAGCCGCCGTTCGCGAACGCGGCGAGGTCGGGCAGCGCCATGTAGTGCGGGAAGCCCGACAGATCGATGGTCGAATTCGGATCCACCGCGCCGACGACGTTGTCCAGCACGCGGCCCTGACATTCTCCGGTCTTCGGGATGTCGTAGTAGAAGTGCAGGCGCAGTTGCGCGCGCGGCGTGATGAGCAGCGGCGGCAGATAGATCTCGCGGCGCGCGGCGACGGTCTTGTCCGGCAGCACGCGGCTGAAGTAGTGACCGAGATCGAAGGTCGACGTCGACACCGCCGGAATGCGCAGCGACTGCACGAAGCCGTTGTTCACGCTGATGTTGAGCGACGAGCGGTCCGGCGCGGGACGCACCGTGTAGCGATAGCCGAGGTCGACCGGCACGCCCTTCGTCTGCCACATGAAGAGATCGGGCGGGACGCGCAGGTTCACGCGCACGGCGTCGGCGTCGTAGCCGTAGGCGGTCAGATCGCGCGCTTCCGCGAGCTCGCCGAAACGCACCGGACGGTCGGTCGGCAGCCAGTTCGGCGCATCGTACGGGCGGCGCGGCTGCAGGTCGTTGAACTGCGTGATCGTCGCGCTCGTGCCGGACAGCGTGTTCTGGCCGACGCCCAGCGCCTTCGCGGCGGTCTTCAGCTCGTTCTCGTCGCGGCCGAGCACGAGCAGCAGTCGGCCGCGCGCGTTGGCGTCACGTTCGACGAGCGCGATCGTCGGGCCGGAGACCGGCGGAATGTCGACGCCTGCGACTTTCGCATCGCCGACGGCGAACACGACGGCATTGCCCGACAGCGGCACGTTGTCGGTCTGCGCCGGGAAGATCGCGCCGCGATAGCCCGCGAGCGAGCCGAAGTACGACGCGACCATGCCGGCCGCTTCGAGCGTCGGCAGCCCCGGCTTGCCCGCGAACACGAACGGCAGTTCGAGGCGGCGCACGTCGCGGCGGTCGAAGAACGGCTGCGGCAGCGCGGCGAGATCGGGCTTGCTCGCGATCGACGCATACGTGAGATCGAGCGAGCTCGCGTTGCTGACCGTCGCCCAGAGCGTCGAGTTCGACGGGTCCTCGCATTGCTGCGTGTAGTGGCCGATCAACTGCACGTTGAGGTGGTTGAACTCGGTGATGAAGCGCGGATCGATGGCGACATCGCGCGCGACGAGCACACCGGCCTGATCGCGCGGCACGGGCAGCGTCGCGGCCACTTCGCCGTTGATCAGCACCTTCAGTTGCGAAATCGACGGCAGAAGCGATGGCGAATAGCTGTAGATCAGATGCAGGATCGCGCCGGTCACGACTTCGTCGCCGCGCACCGAGAACGCGATGCCGTTCTGGCCGTCGGTGCCGCGCAGTTGCAGCGGATCGAGCGCGCCGTAATCCGCGAAGGTCAGTGTCTGGCGGCGCCCGCCGGGCACCAGCGTGCCGGGATCGGCGGTGGTCGGAATGCGCGAGGTGAGCGGTTTCTCGGGCTTGCCGGAAAACGCCGGCACGGGCATCGCGAGCGCCGGTTGCTGGACCGCGACCGGGTTGTAGACGACGGCCGGACTCGGAGCGGGCACGGCGCCGACGCCGGTCGCCTGCTGCGCGCCGCCTGCGGGCGCGCTCGCCGCCGCCGCAACCGCGGTCGCCGCGCTGGCGAGCGGTGCGGCGAACGCCGTCTGCAAGGCCATGAAAACGGCCAGCGCGCGGCCCAGCGGTCTTTCGTGAAAACGCGGCGCGCGCTCGCCCGTTTCTTTTTCAACGCGCAACTTCGACATACCCATGCCCATTATTGGTCTTTGGTTTTCAGCTTCTTCACATCGACTGGGCGCTTGTTCATCCAGGTACGAAGGTCGCTGTACAAGTGCTCGAATAATCCCGCGATGCCGCGCGTGCCCACGAGCAGCACGTGCGACAGGCCGCGCAGCGGCGTATCCGGACGGCGTCCTTCCGACCATCCGGTCCAGGCGTCCGCACGCGCGAACGTCGTCTTGACGAAGTCGTACTCCTGCTCGCGCGTCAGCTGCGAGAAGCGCAGGCCGACACGGCCCGGCTCGGTATAACCGACGGTCGCCGGAAACGCGTATTCCTCGTCGCCGCGAAAGAGCGAGACCGTCACGCGCTCGTGCATCGGCACTTCGATCTTGCTCGGCAGCGCGACGCCGACGCCGCCTTCCGAATAGTCGATGGTCTCGCATGCGAGCGTGCGGCCGGTCGAGAACTTGAGCATCACGGGCATCTTCATCGTCACGCGATGCGTCGCGCGCACCTGCTTGCGCTCGCTCGCCGCCGCCACCGACGCGCCCAGAATCAGCATGTTGTAGACCGTCCAGCAGAGGTTGAGGAGGGTCGTGTTCACTTCGCTGCGGATATGCCAGTAAATGACGATATGCACGATGCCCGCGACGAACCCGAGCAGGTTCAGGAGCAGCAGGAACAGATACGGCCGCGAGATGTACCAGTCGAAATAGTCCTTCGCGATCTGTCCGCCCTTGGCCGTCACGTTGAACTTGCCGAGCTTGGGGTTGATGACGGCGAGCAGCGTCGGCGCGGTGATGTACGACGCGAGCACCGATTCATACACTTCGGCCCAGAACGAGTGGCGGAAGCTGCGCTGCATGCGCGAGTTCGTGATGCTCGCGTGCATCATGTGCGGCAGCGCGAAGATCGCGATGGTGCTCGCCGCCGCTTCGATCACGTGCGCGCCGAAGAACAGGTACGACAGCGGCGCGGTGAGGAACACGAGACGCGGCACGCCGTAGAAGAAGTGCAGCATGCCGTTGAGATAGCACAGCCGCTGGCCGATCTTGAGGCCGCGGCCGGTGAGTGGATTGTCGATGCGGAAGATCTGCGTCATGCCGCGCGCCCAGCGGATGCGTTGCCCGATGTGCCCCGAGAGGCTTTCGGTCGCGAGGCCCGCCGCCTGCGGAATCGCGAGATACGCGGTCGTATAGCCGAGCCGATGCAGCTTGAGCGCCGTATGCGCGTCTTCCGTGACGGTCTCGACCGCGATGCCGCCGATCTCTTCGACCATAGAGCGGCGCAGCACCGCGCACGAACCGCAAAAGAAGGTCGCGTTCCAGAGATCGTTGCCGTCCTGCACGAGGCCGTAGAACAGTTCGCCTTCGTTGGGCACCTTGCGGAACGTGCCGAGATTGCGCTCGAACGGATCGGGCGAGAAGAAGTGGTGCGGGGTCTGCAGCATCGACAGCAGCTTGTCGCGCAGGAACCAGCCGAGGCAGATCTGCAGGAAGGAGCGCGTCGGGATGTGGTCGCAGTCGAAGATCGCGAGGAATTCGCCCTTCGTGATCTTCAGCGCCTCGTTGATGTTGCCCGCCTTCGCGTGGCGGTTGTGCGTGCGGATCGTCCAGTTGACGCCCACTTCCTCGCAGAACGCCTTGAACTCGGGACGGCGGCCGTCGTCGAGCACGTGGATCGCGAGCTTCGTCGAAGGATAGTCGAGCGCAAGTGCCGCGTAGATCGTCGGCTTCACGACCGAGAGCGGCTCGTTGTAGGTGGGGATGAAGACGTCGACGGTCGGCCACTGGCTGCGGTCGGCCGGCAGCGGCAGCGGCTTGCGCTTGAGCGGCCACGCGGTCTGGAAGTAGCCGAGCATGAGCACGAGCGTCGCGTAGACTTCGGCGGCGACGAGCAACAGGCCCCAGGCGGCATCGAGAGGACGCTCCCAGTAGGTCGTCTCGGTGAGGCGCCAGAACATGTAGCGGCCCGACGCGACGATCGACAGCATGATCATCACGAGCGTCGCGTACTGGCCCTGCAGGCGGCGAAAGCCGAGCGCGAAAATGAAGCAGATGGTCGCGAAGGCGAGCTGCTGGCCGAACGCGAGCGGCACCGTGACCACAAAGTAGAGCGCGAACGCGGCGAAGAGCGTGAGCAGGATCACGACGACCCGGCTGCCCCAGATGCCCGCATCGACGAAACGTTCGAGGCGCGAGGTCGCGACGCTCACCTCGGTTTCGGGCGAGGGGATCTTGGCGGAACTCATGCGAGTTTCCTCGACGAAGCGGCCATCGCATCGACGGCGGCGAGGAGCCACTCGCCGCATGCGCGCAGATCGGCGGCGGCCTGCGACAGCGGATCGTAATGGATGAGCGTCGTGTCGCACGCGAGCGATTCGGAGACGCCCTCATCCTGATGGATCACGCCCGGGAAGAGCTTCGTGCCGAGCATGTTGCGCAGCACCTTCAGCACGTCCTTGCTCAACTGACGCGACTGATCGACCTGATTCACGACATAGCCCTGGCCCGCGAAATCCGCGCGCGGCGCGGCGTAGGCGTCGACCATGCGCTCCATGCCGGGGATCGCGGCGTAGGACGCGGCATCGGCCAGCACGACGTTCAGCGCGAAGTTCGCCGCTGTCAGCGCGGTGCGCGTGTAGACGGATGATCCCGGCGGCGTGTCGACGATCACGATGTCGTTGGCGTCGAGCGCGAGCGACTGGAGCGAATGAGCGAGCCATGCGGGATCGCTGTCGACGAGCGCTTCGAAGCGGCGGCGGTCGTCTTCGATCACCGCGCCGTAGGGCAGCACGGTCACGCCGTCGACACCGTCGAACATCACGGTTTGCCACGGATCGCCCGCGAGCGTCGCGCGCGAAATGCCGTCGATGCTGTCGAGCGGAATGCCGAAATGCAGGCGCAGCGCGTTCTGCGGATCGAGATCGAGCACGATCACGCGGCGGCTGCGCGCGGCGAGCACCGAAGCGAGATTGGCGGCGAGCGTCGTCTTGCCGACACCGCCTTTCGCGGACACTACGGTGATGACTTTCATGAGCGTGGGAGGCGGTTCGCGCGAGCCTGGCCGGCGCTTGTTTGAGTGTTCGTGGAGTCACTGGCTTGCGGACGGGCGTGACGAAGACGCTCGAACACGGCGTCGAGCGAGCCCGCGGGCGCGCTCGGGACGTCCTGCGTTTGCCGCTGGAAGAGCTGGCCGAGGATCGATTGCGGCGCGGCGGGCGTCGGCTCCGGAGCGCGCGGCGCCTGCGCGGCGGGCGTCACCGGCGCAACCTGGGCGGGCGCGCGGCGCGCCAGCAAGCTCGATCCGAACGTGGCCGCCGGGCGCGACGCTTCCGCCTTGTCCGTACCCGCGTCGTTCGCCACGGCCTTGGGGGCGACGGGCGGGGCCGGCGTGTGAACCGGCGGCACGCTTGCCTTGGCCGATATCGCCGAATCCGGAATCGTTCCGGTTTCATTCGACGCGGCTTCGCCGAGCACCGAAAAGCGCAATGCGCTCAGCGACTCGGCCGCAGGCGGATTGACGGGCGGAATCGCACGGCGATGCGGCCGCGTGAAGAGCGGTTGCCTGCCACGATGAATCGGCGTCGGCTTTTCGGGCGTCTCGATGGACGGCTCATCCGTATTGGGCCGCGCGGCGTTCGGTTGCACGTCGCGGCGCGGTGCGATTTCGGGAATCGCCGGCTGCGCGAAGTCGAGCGTGGCGAGCAGCGGCCAGCGGGTGCGGGCCGTCTTGGCCTCGTTCTCCCGGCCGATTTCCTGATAGTCGCCTGCATTGCCGCCGAAATGATCGAACAGCTTCTCGATGTCGCGCGAAGTATTCATGATGCCGCTTCCTCGTCGTGCCTATTCTTGATGCCTGGCCAGTGCCGCTTGTCTTGAGCCGCCCGTCGGGGCGCTCGATGCCGCCGCATCGAGGCGGCGGTCGGAAAATGCCGGAGATGCTTCAGGCCGCGACGCGCGCGAGCCTGAATTCGATGGCCGCGTCGTCGCCGAACTCGCTCGCCTGTCGGATCGCGAGTCCCTGCGCGCCGAGCGCGGCGAGCCACTGTTGATACGCGCCTTCGAGAAACGCGGGCGTCCACGCGAGCGCGCGCTCACCGAAGGCGCTCAGCGGTGCGCAGTAATGCACGATGCTCAGATAGTCGCGTTCGTCGGAAAGCTCGACGAAGCCCCAGTCGGTGTCGTGCCACAACGCGTTGAGCGCGTCGGCGAGCGCCGACGTCGAATCGCAGGACGGCAGCGGCCGGGCTTCGGCGAAGCGGCTGCCCACGCGATGCATCAGCTGACGGAGTTCGTTGCGCCCGATCTGCGCTTCGAATTCGTCCGCCAGGGCGGCCAGAAGACCGCGCCATTGCCTGGAAATCTGACTGTCCAACAGGTAATCGAAAATAGCGGCCATGTTTTGTTCGGCAGGGGCGCGCGCCGCAGCGCGTGATTGATCGGTCTTGTTTACGTCCTCAACGGGAATCTCTTGAGCCCGCGAGCATTGATCCGGACGCTTGTCCAGGCGCTGTTACACGTCTGAACTTACTTCAATGCGGTTTTTTTCGCCAGTAGAAAGACTAGCAAGGATTGCTTTGTCGAATCGGGCGAACAGGACGTGGCAAACGACTCAATTCAGGCGTTCGGCAGTCACGGGGATGGACGAAATTTCGACAGGCGGGCGAGTTTCTCGATGCACGGCGCCCCCGCCGCAGCGGAGGCGGCAGTGTACCATCTCGTTAATGCAATGAATCTCGGTTTCCGCTCTGATTCGTCCGGATTGACTTTTGTCGGAACAGCAAGGACATGACACGCGCCAACACGTCGATTCGTCTTATGAAACCGGGTCGGAGACAGTCGCACCGCGAAGCACGGACGAAAAAAAAAGCGCCCCGAATGAGGCGCTTTGCATGACGTCTTGAACGTTCAGGGGTTCGCGCGCACCGCGTCCCTGACTGCGTCCATCACAATGCCGTAATTGAGCGGGATGTCCAGCGAATCGGAGTAGCCGGGTTCGTCGGCTGACTCCTTGGGGACTGCGCGAACCGGAATCGGTTCGTAGGCGGATTCGCCTGCCGGATTGTCGCGTCCTTCGATGGCACCCTGCAATTGCGGATTCTTCACGATTAACTCCTTCCGGTAATGGAGCGGCGAGGAACTGCAATATAAACCAATGTCATGACATTTTGGCGACTTCGTTTTGGAAACTCGCTCCGAAACTGCTGCGCGCGGCGCGCCGGTAATCGCCACTGTCGCGCGTCTCGAAAGAGTGCGGGGCCTCTAGTTTAACGTTGGCGAACGTTTGCGGAAGCTCAGTTTCATTATGACAATGGTGTGTCGATATTGCTCCAGCGCAATGGAATCGGCCCGAAAATTGCATGATCATAGCGTTGCTAGTTATGCTTTTAATAATGACCGTGCGCCAATCGATTCTCCGATTCCGTCTTATCCGGAAACAAACTCTATCGAAAACGTCCGGTCATGCGGTGGTTTATTTCCCTTTATCATGAACCGGCCGGTTGGACGACGCCGGTGCGAACGCAGTAAATGGAAAGGAGAAGGTGGCAATGAGCAGAATCGCGATCATCGGGGCGACGGGCAATGTGGGCAGCCGTCTGCAGGAAGAGGCGTTGCGGCGCGGACACACGGTCTTGGCGATCGCACGCGATACGTCCGCGCTGGAGAAGCGCGACGGTCTCGGCGCGCAAGACGTCGATGTACTCGACGCCGACGCGCTCGCGTCCGCGCTTGCCGGACATGACGCCGTCTTCAGCGCGACGCGCTTCGCCACGGTTTCCGAGAGCGCGATCGTCGAACCGGTGAAGCGCGCCGGCATCCGGCGTTTGCTGGTCGTGGGCGGCGCGGGCAGCCTCTACGCGGCGCCGGGTCAGCGCGTGCTGGATTTGCCCGATTTTCCCGCCGCCTACAAGCCGGAAGCCACGGCGGGCGCGGTGTTTCTCGATGCGCTGCGCCGGGAACGCGAGCTGGACTGGACTTTCGTCTCGCCGTCGGCTGAATTCGTGCCCGGCCCGCGCACGCAAAAATTCCGGCTGGGCGTGGACGAACTGCTCGTCGACGGCAGCGGCCGCAGCTGGATTTCGTTCGACGATTACGCGATCGCTTTTCTCGACGAATTCGAACGCGGCGCCCACCTCAAACAGCGCATCACGGTCGGCTATTGAATGCGCGCGGCGGCAGAGCCGGCATCGTCCGTCGATGCCGGTTCTGCCGCCGTTTTCTTTCGCCGCGCCTTCAGCCGTGCAGGTCGACTTCCATTTCCTCGGCGTTTTTCGGCATCGCGTCGGCGAGAATCATCGCGGAGGCGTTCTGCGGCTTCGGATCGCGCTGCGACGGCCGATACACCTGATCGCCGCGATGAATCGGCATCCCCGAGAGCGAGCAGACGCCTTCGGCCGTCGCCGTCGTCGCGCGCCAGCCCTGATAACCGTAGTGACACGTACCGGGATCGGACCAGTACACGAGCGCCGTTGCGCTGCTCGGACGCTCGATCACGCGCACGATGGCTTGCGGAAACGGCAGCCGATCATCCGAATGGTGTGGGTGCGTGCGATTCCAGTCGCGGGTCAGTCGCTCGAGAAACGCGTTTTCGGCGCGCGCGGATCGCTGCGAAGGGGCGGTGCGGGCGATGTCCGTGGGCATCGCCTCGAGCAGGTGAACCGTCTGTGACCACGGGTCCGCTCTTTTTGAAAAAGCTGTCATGGCATTGTTCCAGGCTTTGACTCGACCTAGAACGTACGTCATTAAGCATATTCCGATAAATACTGCATCAGTGAATACACTATCCCGCTCTTACGAATAATCGCGCCGGGTTGCTCGAGAACCCTCCTCGTGCCTTGCTGGCCAAGCATTCAAGCGATTTGTAAGGCGCTTCGCGGACCGGCCCAAACCGCATCGTCGGCCACAATCACCCGGATTCACCAAGGTTTTGTTAGAGACACGCGCGTTTTGTCATTCAAGACCACGTCGCGCGGGTACGCGTTCGGCGATGCGGTCCAAGCTGAACGACCGCCGGCAGGGCGTTCCAGCCAGTCCGCAGCCTCGTGCGCGGACCGGTGGAATCAGGCGACCGCGCGCGCCGCCGCGCGGCCTCGCAACCATTCGAGCGCGAGCAACAGGCTCGTCGAGAACACGATAAGGATTGTGGCGAGCGCGGCAATAGTCGGGCTGATATTTTCGCGGATGCCGGTAAACATCTGCCGCGGCAACGTCGTCTGATCGGCGCCGGCGAGAAAGAGCGTGACCACGACTTCATCGAACGATGTCGCGAACGCGAACAGCGCGCCCGAGATCACGCCCGGCGCGATGACCGGCAGCGTCACGCGGAAGAACGTCTTGAGCGGGCTCGCGCCGAGCGACTGACTCGCGCGCACGAGGTTGTAGTTGAAGTTTTGCAGCGTCGCGCCGACGGTCGTCACGACGAAGGGCACGCCGAGCGCCGCGTGCGCCAGGATCAGCCCGAAATACGTGTTGGCGATGCCGAGGGGCGCGAAGAACAGATACATGCCCACGCCGACGACGATCACCGGCACGATCATCGGTGAAATGAGCACGGCCATCAGCAGGCTCTTGCCGACGAAGTTCGCTTTCGTCAGCCCGACCGCCGCGAGCGTGCCGAGGATCGTCGCGACGAGCGTGGCCGACGGCGCAACGATGAAGCTGTTCTTTGCAGCCATGCGCCACTCGTCGGACATGACGAGGTTGTGATACCAGCGCATCGACCAGCCTGGGATGGGATAAACGAGGAAGGTGCTCGACGAGAACGACAGCGGCACGATCGCGAGCACGGGCAGGATCAGATACAGCAGCGTCAGCACGCAGAGAATGCGCAGCGCGAAATACCAGATGCGCTCGACGGCGGACGTGTGCGGCGCGAACATCGGTTTGGCGAGTTTCATCAGTCTTTACCCCAGGCTCACGTTCGAGCGCGTGAAGCGCCCGTAGACCACGTAGAGCAGCAGTGTCGCGGCGAGCAGCAGCGCGCCGAGCGCGCACGCCATGCCCCAGTTGATCGTCACGTTGGTGAAGTAGGCGATGTAATAGCTGACCATCTGGTCGTTCGGGCCGCCGAGCAGCGCCGGCGTGATGTAGTAGCCGATCGCGAGAATGAACACGAGCAGCACGCCCGCGCCGATGCCCGGATAGGTCTGCGGCACGTACACGCGCCAGAACGCGGCGAACGGATGACTGCCGAGCGAGACGGCCGCGCGCTGATAGGTCGGCGGCACGGACTTCATCACGCTGTACAGCGGCAGGATCATGAAGGGCAGCAGGATGTGCGTCATCGAGATGTACACGCCCACGCGGTTGAACAGCAGCGCGAGCGGCGAGCCGATCAGCCCCGCGCCGATCAGCGCAGTGTTCACGAGCCCCTCGCTTTGCAGCAGCACGATCCACGCGGCGACGCGCACCAGCACGGACGTCCAGAACGGAATCAGCACGAGCACCATCACGAGGTTCGCGCGGCGCTCGGGCAGCGTCGAAATCCAGTAGGCGAGCGGATAGCCGAGCAAAAGCGCGAACAGCGTCACGCCGACGCCGATCACGAAGGTGCGGCCGAAGACATTGAGATAGATGGATTGATCCGGGTCCGCATGAACGATACTGCCGAAGCCGTCCTGCTTGTGATCCAGCGACGCGAGGAGATAGAACGGCGAATAGCGGCCCGCGTTCTTCGCGATGGCCTGCCAGTAGGCGGGATCGCTCCAGCGCTCGTCGAGGTCGATGATCTTCGACTTGATCTGCGCGGCGGGGAGCGGTTTGCCGTCGTCGCCGGTGAGCGGCATCGCACGCGCGGTTTTCGCGACGAGCGAGCGGTAGCCCGGAATCTCGGTGTTCAGCCGGCGGGCGAGGGCGCCCATCGATTCGCCGTCCGAGATCGCGGTCAGGTCCTGCGCGAGCGCGGCGTAGGCTTCATCCGATGGCGGCGTCTTGCGGTCCCATTTCGCCAGGGCGGCGCCGGTATGCGGCAGCGCATTCGCCACTTCGGGATTTTCGATCGCGCGCGTGAGCAGCGCGCCGATCGGCACGACGAAAATCAGGAACAGGAAAATGGCGAGCGGCGCGATCAGCGCGAGCGCCATGGCGCGCTTTTTCGCATCGGCGATCTTCAGTTCGCGCTTCAGACGCGCGCTCGATTCGCGCGATTCGTCCGCGGGGATCGTCATGGTGTTCACGCTTGAGTCTCCTTCATTGCGGTCGCGCCTCGCGACGAAGCGCGACCGTCCGACGCCTGATCAGGCTTACTTCGACGCCCACGCGGTGAAGCGCTGCTCGAGCTCGTCGCCGTGATCGGTCCAGAACGCCATGTCCTGCAGCACCGCGTTCTTCGCGTTTTCCGGCGAATTCGGCATGTCGGCCTTGGTCTTCGCGTCGAGCGCGGAGATCGCGGCCTTGTTCACCGGGCCGTACGCGATGTTCTTCGCATAGACTTCCTGCGGCTTCTGCGACACCGAATACGCGATGAACTGCTGCGCCACGTCCTTGTTCGGCGAGCCCTTCGGAATCGCCCAGTAATCGAGGTCGTAGATGCTGCCGTTCCACACGACCTTCAGGTTCTTGCCTTCCTTGCGCGCTGCGTCGATGCGGCCGTTATACGCGGTGGACATCACGACATCGCCCGCGACGAGGAACTGCGGCGGCTGCGCGCCTGCCTCCCACCACTGAATAGACGGTTTCAGCTCGTCGAGCTTCTTGAACGCGCGGTCCGCGCCCGCCTTCGTGCCGAGCACCTTGTAGACGTCCTTCGGCGCGACGCCGTCGGCCATCAGCGCGAATTCGAGGTTGTAGCGCGCGCCCTTGCGCATGCCGCGCTTGCCGGGGAATTTCTTCGTGTCCCAGAAGTCAGCCCAGCCCGCCGGCGCGGTCTTCAGCTTGTCGCCGTTGTAGGCGAGCGCCGTCGACCATACGAAGAAGCCGACGCCGCAGGTTTGCGGCGACTCGGGCACGAGGTCGGACTTCTTGCCGATCTTCGACCAGTCGAGCTTTTCATAGAGACCCTCGTCGCAACCGCGGCCGAGATCGCCGGATTCGACTTCGACCACGTCCCAGTTGACGTGCTTCGCTTCGACCATCGCCTTGACCTTGGCCTGTTCGCCGTTGTACTCGACGGCCGTGACCTTGTTTTTCGACGACTGCTCGAACGGCTGGTTGAACGCGACTTTCTGCGCGTCGCCGTTCGCGCCGCCGAAGTTGACGACGGTGATTTCCGCCGCACCCGACATCGCCGACGCGCATGCGAGCGCCGCCGCCATGGAACACAGTGCGAACTTCTTCATGATGGTTTCCTCTCTTCTTCGACTTGGTTTTGTCAGTGGACCTACGGGTGGGAAGCGCAACGCTTTGCGGTATTCAGGCGAACACGCGCAGATGCTCGGGCGCGAATTCCAGCGCGACGGGCGCGCCGGGACTGAAGCCGTCGAGCGCCGCCGTGCCGAGCGGCACCTTGACGAAGCATTCGTCCTGTTCGCGCACGCCGCAGCGCATGCGCACGTGATCGCCGAAATAGATGAGGCTTTTCGCTTCGCCGGACAGCGCATTGATGTTGCCGTTCGCATGGCCATTGCCCTGCGTGAGCTTCATGCGCTCGGGGCGGATGCACGCGATCGCCTGCGCGCCCGGCTTCGCGTTCGCGACATTGAGCCCGGACAGGCGCGTGCCGTCGGCGAGACGGATGTCGCAGAAATCGCCCTGCGTCTGTTCGATGGTGCCGCGCAGCCGATTGCTGTCGCCGATGAAGTTCGCGACGAACTCGTTGCACGGCGCTTCATACAGATGATCGACGCTGTCGAGCTGCTGCACGATGCCCTTGTCGAACACCGCGACGCGGTCGGACATCGTGAGCGCCTCGCCCTGATCGTGCGTGACGTACACGAAGGTGACGCCGAGCTTCTCGTGCAGCGCCTTGAGCTCGATCTGCATGTGCTCGCGCAATTGCTTGTCGAGCGCGCCCAGCGGCTCGTCCATCAGCACGAGCTTGGGCTCGAACACGAGTGCGCGGGCGAGCGCGATGCGCTGCTGCTGGCCGCCGGAAAGCTGCGCCGGATAACGCTTCGCGAAGCTTTCCATGCGCACCATCTTGAGCGCGTTGTTCACGCGGTGCGCGCGTTCTTCGGCAGACATCTTGCGCACCGTGAGCGGATACTCGACGTTCTGCTGCACCGACAGGTGCGGAAAGAGCGCGTAGTTCTGGAACACCATGCCGATGTCGCGCTTGTGCGGCGGCACCTTGTTGAGCAGCTTGCCGTCGAGCCAGATTTCGCCGCCGGTCGGGAACTCGAAGCCCGCGAGCATCATGAGGCAGGTCGTCTTGCCGGAGCCGGACGGCCCGAGCAGCGTGAGAAATTCGCCCTGATAGATATCGAGATCGAGCGATTTGACGACGAGCGTTTCACCGTCGTACGTCTTTCGAACGCCGCGAAAGCTGACGATCACCTGATCGGATTTCATCTTCCGTGTCTCCTTCGGATAACCCCTTACACCGCCGAACGCCTTGCGACGCCCGGAAATTTTTTCCACTTCCTGCGATAACTATAGACTGCCACGGTTCTACAATGTGGAGCCATTTCAATATTCAAAATAGAACCACTTGAGCGTGTCTGGACGAGTGGTTCCACGCGATGCGAGACATCATGGATACGATCATCCTGGCGGACTGGCTGAGCGCACGGCTGGACCGCACGGCCGCCGAGCCGATGTACCGGCAAGTGCTCGAACTGATGCAGCAGGCCATCCTGACGAGCCAGCTCGCGCCGGGCACCAAGCTGCCCAGCTCGCGCACGCTCGCGAACGATCTCGGCATCGCCCGCAATACCGTGCTGCATGTCTACGATCAGCTCACGGCGGAAGGCTACGTGAGCTCGGCGACCGGCAGCGGCACCTATGTCGCCGACACCGCGCCGCGCGATGGCGCCGCGACCAAGGCGAAAGCCGACAGCACGAAGACGCCGTGCGCGATTTCGCGCCGCGGCGAGCGGTTGATCGCGCAGGCGGGCGTGTCGCCCAAGCAGTGGGGCGCGTTCATGCCCGGCGTGCCGGACGTCGCCGAGTTCCCGGCGCGCACGTGGAGCCGCCTGCAGGCGCGTCTCTGGAAGCGCGCGAGCCCCGATCTGCTGACCTACGCGCCCGGCGGCGGCTATCGGCCGCTGCGGCGCGCGCTGTCGGATTATTTGCGGGTCGCGCGCTCGGTGAAGTGTCAGCCGGACCAGATCATCATCACGACGGGCATCCATCAGTCGATCGATCTCGCCGTGCGTCTGCTCACCGATTTCGGCGACCGCGCGTGGGTCGAAGAGCCGTGCTACTGGGGTGCGCGCAGCGTGCTGCAGTCGTCGGGGTTGACGCTCGTGCCGATTCCCGTCGACGAGGAAGGGCTGAATCCGGCCGCGCGCGACATGATCGAGCCGCCGCGCATCGCGCTCGTGACGCCGTCGCATCAATATCCGCTCGGCATGGTGATGAGCCTCGCGCGACGCCGCGCGCTGCTGGAATTCGCGCGGCAGCACAAGGTGTGGATCATCGAGGACGACTACGACAGCGAGTTCCGCTACGGCAGCCGCCCGCTGTCATCGCTGCAAGGGCTCGACGATGCGGGGCAGGTGATCTACGTCGGCAGCCTCGGCAAGATGCTCTATCCCGGCTTGCGGATGGGTTACATGGTCGTGCCCGAGGAGCTCGTCGACACGTTTAGGATCGGCGTGGCGGAGCTGTATCGGGAAGGGCAACTGATGCAGCAGGCGGTGCTGACGGAGTTCATCCTCGACGGCCATCTCACCTCGCACGTGCGGCGCATGCGCGGGCTCTACGGCGAGCGTCGCGAATTGCTGATCGACGCCATCCGCGCGCGCTTCGGCGATACGCTCGCCGTGCGCGGCGACGAAGCCGGCCTGCACTTCGTGCTCGAACTGCCGCAGTTCGTCGATGACCGCGCGGTCACGGCGGAGGCGCTGGCCGCGGGCGTGGTGACGCGTCCGCTGATCAACTACTTCATGAACCGCGAAAAGGCGCTGCGGGGATTGATGCTCGGTTATGCGTGCGTGCCGAACGCCGATATCGCGCCCAATTTCGCCCGGCTCGCCGGTGTCATCGAGCGCGCGCTGACGCCCGTGCAGGTCGCTCAGGCATGAGGCCTGCCTTTGAGATCAATCGTATCGATTGAAATCCTTGATTTCACTTGAGCGATTTTCTATCGCACTCTTGAAGTTCTCTCGGGTTGTGTCAAATCCCCGACTCAACCTTTCGCACCGGCCTCGCGCCGGTGTTTTCTTTTCGCGCTAGTGATCTGCCGCGCCGCGCCTGACCGCCCGGACCACGCGCGCGAGCGCCTTCAATGCATCGGCTGGCGACTGAGCGAACTGTGCGGCGACGATCGCGCCGTCGACCGCCAGCGCGAGCGCCTGCGCATCCGCTTTCGCGGTGCGTGAAGCCGGCATGAGCGCACGGATCGCCGCGGTCATGTCGCGTTTGTGACGGCGCGAAATATCCACCGCTTGCGGCAGCGTCGCGCCGACTTCGACGACCGAATTGATGAACGCGCACCCGCGATAGCTCTCGCTGCCGAACCATTCGGCGAGCGCGGGCACGAGCGCGTTGAGCGTGCCGCCGTGCCGCGCGAGCGCGTCGCGGAACCACGCCATCCAGTTGTCGTGACGAAAATCCAGGAACGCGACGATCAGATCGTCCTTGCTCGGAAAGTAGCGATAGAAGGTCTTTTTCGCGACGCCCGATTCGGCGATCACGCGATCGATGCCCGTCGCACGAATGCCGTCGCGATAGAAGAGATCGTGCGCGGTGTACAGAATGCGCGCGTCCGGTGCGAGGTCGGCGATATCGGCCGGAGATGCTGAAGTATTCATGCAATCGATTGTAGACAGGTTAGTCTACCTGCGCTAGAGTGCGGTGAGTAGACAGACCTGTCTACTCACCCCATCGCTCACGAAAAAGAGGGCTCGCCATGGAATCCAAGCCGCCGTTCCCGCCGTTCGATCAAGAATCCGCCAGGCTGAAAGTGAGGCTTGCCGAAGATGCCTGGAACACGCGCGAGCCCGAGCGCGTGTCGCTCGCGTACAGCGTGGACACGCGCTGGCGCAATCGCGCGGAGTTCGCGAACGGGCGCGACGAAGTAGTTGCATTTCTGAGGCGCAAATGGGCGCGCGAACTCGACTATCGCCTGATCAAGGAGCTATGGGCATTCACGGGAAATCGCATCGCGGTGCGTTTCGCATACGAATGGCATGACGACGCCAACAATTGGTATCGCAGCTATGGCAACGAGAACTGGGAGTTCAACGAGGCGGGACTGATGACGCATCGTCACGCATCGATCAACGATCTGCCGATCAAGGAAGCGGACCGCAAGTACCACTGGCCGCTCGGCCGCCGGCCCGACGATCATCCGGGCCTGAGCGACCTCGGCTTCTGATTACTTCTTGACGCGTCGCACGGCGTCGGCTGCGGCGCCGATCTTCGCCTGCATCTTGCCCGCCATCCTTTCGACGGTGCCGCGCATTTGCGTGCTGCGGCTGCCGGTGGCCTTGCCGACGGCTTCGCGGACGATGCCTTTCATCTGGCGAGCCGTACCTTCGATGCGGTTCTTGTCCATGTTGTCCTTCGACGGTTGCGAGGCATGGGCCTCGTCGAAAGATGCCGCATCGAACGTGCCTGCCCGGTGTCGCTAGCTGTCGCGGCGGCGGCGGAATGCCCACCATCCGGCGAGCGCGGTGAATGTCGCGACGATCACCACCAGCAGCCAGAACCCGTGGTGATTCTCTGCGAGCGGGATACCCCCGACGTTCATACCGAAGAAACCCGCGACGATATTGATCGGCAACGCGAGCACCGTCACGAGCGTCAGCGTGAAGAGCGTGCGATTGCTTTGCTCGTCCATGCGCGTCGCGACCTCTTCCTGCAGGAGCTTGATGCGCTCGACGAGGCCGGCGAGATCGTTGAGCACGAGCGAAAACTCTTCGGTCGCGTCGCGCAGATCCTGAATATCCTGCGAATGCAGCCAGCGCGGCGGCCGCGCGAGCAGACGAAACACGGAGCCGGGTTCCGGCGCGAGCAGGCGCTGCAGTCTCACGAGCACGCGCCTCAGCCCGCCGAGATCGGTGCGGGTCGCGGCGCCGCGCATCGAAAGAAAACGGTCTTCGATGCCGTCGACCTCGACGCTCGTGCGGCGCACGATATGCACGAGCAGATCCGCCTGGTCGCGCAGCAGATGCGCGAGCAGTTCGGCGGGCGAGCGGAAGAGTTCGCCGCGCCTGACCGACTCGCGCAGGGAGTCGATCGAACGCAAGGGCTTTAGACGCGCCGTGACGATCAGCTTCTGATGTGTGTAGACCCACAGCGTCGCGATCTCAGAGGGCGTGAGCTCGAAGTTGAACATCACGTCGTTGATGACGGCGAACAGCGCGCCCTCCTGGTGTTCGATGCGGGTCGAGTGCGAACCCTCGTTGAGCGTGTCGAAGAATGCGTCGGGCAGGCCGAGGCGCCCACGCATCCACCGCTCGCAGGAACTGTTCGCGAGATCGAAGTGCAGCCAGACGAATTCCTTGGCCGTATCGTCGCGGGCGAGCCACTCGCTCGCGGTTTCGGCGTCGATCGGCTCGCCCGGATGATCGACGTGAAATCGAAAGCCGCAGACGAGGCCGGAGAAATCGGAGCCGTAGGGCGGTCTGTTCAGGGTAGCGGGATTCATGCGGGCATTCGGTTGCATTCGGAGGATGTCGGCTTGTCTGCTGATGACGCGGGTCCGACGCTTCGGCACGCGTGCCGCCACGCGCTAGTGTGCCACCGGTCGCGCCCCGAATCGCGATTCGTCACGCGCGAACGCGCGCGAAACGATGGACCGAAGCACGCCGATCCATGCAAATATGACTGTCATATTGTCGGCGTATCATCGCGCCACGCAACACGGGCGCACGTGCGGCGCCGCGCGCCAACCTTGGGGAGAAGGCAGTGGAAGACCTTGACGACATGGACGGTTCGACGCAATCGACGGCGGGCGGGCTCGTTCGTCTCGCGTCGGTGGTTGCGGGGCTCGCGCGCGAAGGAGCGATCGACACCCGCTTCGGCGCGAAGCTCCTGAAGCGGCTCGACAAGGAAGCGCGGCGCGTGTCGACGCAGGGCGCGGCGGCGCTCGACGAGGCGGAACAGTCCGCGCTCTTCGGCGCGCTCGGCGAGCTCGATCTCGCGTTGCGCCAGCGCGATGCGGCATCGCTCGTCGAGGCGAACGCGCGGCTGCGCGAAAGCGAAAGCCAAAGCCAAAGCCAAAGCCAAAGCCAAAGTGCGTCGGGCAAGCGTCGCAAGAGCAAGAAGGACAGCGACGCCTGAGCTTAGAGGCACGGGCAGGCGCGAAACGTGCTGTAGCGCCGACATGTGCCTTCGTCCAATGCCCATGTCCGTACACTTGCATTCCCCTCATTGCGCGCTGTGGACGAACCGTAGCGTCGACGTGAATCGCGATCCGTGGCGAATCCTCGTCGTCGACGACAACGCCTATAGCGCCGAAGCCCTTTCCGCGGCGCTCGATGCGGACGGCTTCGACACCCGCTTCGTGCTGTCCGGCGTCGATGCGCTGCATGCGGTCGACACTTGGGTGCCGCACGTCGTCATTCTCGATATCACGATGCCCGAGCACGACGGCTACGCGACCGCGCGCGTGCTGCGCCGGATCGCCCGAACGCGCGACGCGGTGATCATCGCGTTCACGGCGCTCGGCGAGGAGATCGTGCGGCCCGAGGCCGTGCATTCCGGATTCGACGGCTATTGCCAGAAGGGCAATCCGCCCGCCGAGCTTGTCCGTCTGATCGGGCGGCTCCTTCACTGAGACCACGAAGCCTCACTCCGCATCGCACGCTCGTTCGCTAAATAATTGTTCTGCCCCTGCTAATAGAAGCTTCCCGTCGGGTTGCGCTGCGGCGCCGTCAAACCCTTAGCGGGCGGGTATCCGAGATGAATTCGAACGATTGTGCGGCCAACGATTGTTGGCGCTGAGCGAAAACTGTATTGAAATTAATGGAGATAAAAAAGCGATAGTAGGGGTATACACTGCGCTTCATCGACGTAGCAGACAGTTTCTCGCAAGACCGCTGCGGCGCTTTCTGATTGAACGTCAACCGTTTTTGGAGCTCACCATGAAACGCAATCTCATCGCTACCCTTCTGATCGCCGCTTCCGCCACGCTCGCCGCGCCCGCTTTCGCAAGCGGCTACGGTCCGGCTCCGTTTTACCGTCCGGCCGTCGGCGCGCCGACGTCGCAACAAGGCCCGAGCGCACAAGCGATCGCCGCTGAAGAAAACGCCAATGGCGCGAACTCGACGGCGTTCGGCGGCTCGCGCGACACGCTGGCTCAATCGGGCAATCGTGCGACGCAATCGGGCAATAACCCGCAATCGGTCTTCTTCGGTCACTAATCGAATCGGCTGGCCCGGCCTATCCGCCGGGCGTAACGGCTGAAGGACTGCTTCGGCGCTCGCTGACGCGGACTCAAAAGGTCTGCGTTCACCGGGCGCCGATCTTTTTTTTCAGGCCGCGAGCGCGCCGCGCATCACGGCCGCGAGTTCGGACGCCTCGAACTTCGACACATACGCATTCGCGCCCACCTTGCGCACATGCTGCTCGTTCGCCGATCCCGACAGCGACGAGTGGATCACCACCGGAATGTGCATCAGCCCCGTTTCCGCCTTGATGCGGCGCGTGAGCGTGAAGCCGTCCATTTCCGGCATTTCCAGATCGGTGAGCACGAGCGCGATGTGATCCGCGACTTCGGTGCCTTCCTTCTGCGCCTTTCTGAGCGCCGCTTCCAGCACGTCCCACGCTTCCTGGCCGGTCTTGGTCATCACGAAGGGCACGCCCATCGCGGTGAGGCTCTGTTCGATGAGCGCACGCGCGACGCCCGAGTCGTCCGCCGCGAGCACGCGCGCGCCCGGCTTGAGTTGCAGGCGTCCGGTGTTCGCTTCGGTGATGTCGGTCTCCTGCGAAGGCAGCACGTCGCGCACGATGCGCTCGACATCGAGCACCTGCGCGAGCCGCGATCCGTCGACATTGCCGTCGAGCCGCGCGAAGCTCGTCACGGTCTTGCCGCCCGAGTGCGATTCCGCCGACAGCACCTGATTCCATTCGAGCCGCACGATATCGTCGACTTCCTCGACCGCGAAGCCTTGCGTGGTGCGCGCGAACTCGGTGACGAGCAGAATTTTCGGCCCGTTCTTCGGCCTGCAGCCCGTGATGCGCGCGAGATCGATCACGGGAATGATCTGTCCGCGGATATCCGCGACGCCGAGAATCTCGTCGCTCGATCCGGCCACGGCGGTGATCGTCGGCATCGCGAGAATCTCGCGCACCTTGAACACGTTGATGCCGTAAAGCTCCCGCTGTTCCGAGCCCGGCGCCTCGCCGAGCCTGAACAGAAGCAATTCGAACATGTTGCTGCCCGCGAGCCGCACGCGCTGCTCGATATCCTGTTGTGAACTGCTCACTTCGTTCTCCCTCTAAGCGGTGCATCGCGCCGCGTTGCGTCGTGTATGTGCCTGTGGCAATGACTTTCCACCGGTTGCCTGATTAGCGGCATTAATCGACGAAACTGAAGCCATGCAGAATGAAGTGCGTGCGTTCGACAATGCGCAAAACGCAAGCCGCGCCGCACTTGCGGGCGGCATCGTTGATCTATACTTTTTCGAATGGTCGGGTTAATGCCTATGAAGGCATCGCGCGCGAGGCTTTACGCTGCACAGAGTCGCAAGACAAACCCGTCGCCCAGGCGCAACAACGTTCCCCGCATATAACGGAGGCGTTAGATGGCAACAGTCGCACAGGTACTGAATTCGAAACCCGACCAGACGGTCTATACGATTGCCGCAACGGCGTCGGTCTTCGATGCAATCAAGATGATGGCCGACAAGCATATCGGCGCGGTGATCGTCACCGAGGGCGACGAAATCGTCGGCATCATGACCGAGCGCGACTATGCGCGCAAAGTGGTCCTGATGGATCGCGTGTCGAAGCACACGCCGGTGCGCGACATCATGACGTCGCAGGTGCGCTACGTGCGCCCCGATCAAACCACCGACGACTGCATGGCGCTCATGACCGACAAGCGCATGCGCCACCTGCCGGTGATCGACGACGGCAAGCTGGTCGGCATGATCTCCATCGGGGATCTGGTGAAGAACATCATCTCCGAGCAACAGTTCACCATCCAGCAGCTCGAGTACTACATTCGCGGCGAGCATACGTAAGCGCCGCCGAGGCGTCCCGGCTGTAAGCATTTCGTTATAATCGGCAGGCTCCGCGCGCGAGCGGGGAGTCAAGCTCGTCGTGCGCTCCCGCGCGCGAGAAACGAAGGAGCGCCGCCGATGACGCCGACCGCCGCATCCGCCGAAACAGCAAAGACGCTCGCGGCCGACGCGCCGTTCTTCATCGTGATGAACGCCGGCTCGGGCCGACGTCAGTCCGACGCGACGCGCGCCGTGCTCGAGCGCGAACTCGGGGCGGCGGGGCGGCGCTTCGAATTGCGCGTCGTGGACGATCCGCGCCGTCTCGCGAGCGTCGCGCGCGAAGCCGCCGCGGCGGCGTGCGCGCAGGACGGCGTGCTCGTCGGCGCGGGCGGCGACGGCACGCTATGCACTGTCGCGCACGCGGCCCATGACGCCGGTTGCCCGTTCGCGGTGCTGCCGCGCGGCACGTTCAATTACTTCAGCCGCGATCACGGCATTCCCGCCGACCTCGAACGATCGACCAAACTTCTGCTCGATGCGCGCGCGTATCCGGTGCAGGTCGGCTTCGTGAACGCGCGCATGTTCCTCGTCAACGCGAGTCTGGGCCTTTATCCCCGCTTGCTCGAAGATCGCGAAATCTACAAGCGGCAGTTCGGCCGCAGCCGGCTGGTGGCGCTGTGGTCGGCGCTCTACACGATGCTGAAGCCGCATCGCCATCTGCGTCTGCATATCGATCACGCGGGGAGCAGGACCGAGATTCGCTCGTCGACGCTCTTCGTCGGCAACAACCGGCTGCAGATGGAGCAAATCGGCATGCCCGGCGAAGCGCGTGCACTGGAACAGGGCTTGCTCGTCGCCATTGCGCCGCGGCCGGTGGGGCGGCTCATGCATCTGTGGCTGTCGCTGCACGGCGCGGCGGGGCGTCTGTCGGACTCGGATCACGTCGTGAGTTTCACGTTCGGGCACATCACCGTGACGCATCCGTCGAAGAAGCGCAGATTGGTCAAGATCGCGACCGACGGCGAGATTGCCAAACTGCAAATGCCGCTAGAATTCCGCGTGTCCGACACGCCGCTTTTCCTGCTCAAGCCCGAGCCGGCGGTGGCCGAAGCCAATCGCTCATGACCTTGCTGTTGCAGATTTCCGATACGCATTTTGGCACCGAGCGGCCGCCGGTCGTCGCGGCGCTGCTGCGTCTTTGCGCTGCGCTGTCGCCCGATCTGGTCGTGCTATCCGGCGATATCACGCAGCGCGCCCGCAAGCGGCAGTTCGCGTCGGCGCGCACCTTCGTCGATGCGCTCGGCCCGACGCCGACGCTCGTCATCCCCGGCAATCACGACATTCCGCTTTTCAATCCGCTCGCGCGGCTGTGTTATCCGTACGCGAATCATCAGCGCGTGTTCGGCGCCGATCTCGAGCCGGGGTTCGAATCGGCAGGACTGCTCGTGCTCGGCGTGAATACGACGCGTCCCTATCGCCACAAGGACGGCGAAGTGTCGATGCAGCAGATCCGGCGCGTCGCCGCCCGGCTGGAGGCGGCGAGCGCGGCGCAATTGCGTGTCGTGGTCACGCATCAGCCGGTGGCCGTCACGCGCGCGCAGGACGAAAGGAATCTGCTGCACGGACGCGAGCGCGCGGTGCAGCGCTGGGCGCGAGCGGGCGCGGACCTGATTCTCGGCGGCCATATTCACTTGCCGTATGTGTTGCCGCTGCACGATACCTTCGCGGGACTCGCGCGCCGCATGTGGGCGGTGCAGGCGGGCACGGCGCTGTCGTGGCGCACGCGCGGCACGATCGACAATTCGGTGAACGTGATTCGTCACGACGCGAGCGGCGGCAAGAACGGCGCGCGCGCGACGACGGTCGAACGCTGGGATTACTCGGAAACGAGCGAGGTGTTCGAATTGATCGCGCGCCACGAGCTCGCGCTCGACGGCGCGAAGCCCGCGGTCGCCGTCACGCTGTCCGGATGACGAGCTCCGCGAAGCCCGTCGCGGCGTCGTGCTCACGCGTGTAACGTTCGCCGGGCAGATTCGCGATGACGAGCTCGGCCGTGGTGCGCACGATGCACCCCGGCGCGACGTGGCCGCCGACGACCCGGCCAGCGGCGTCGGCGATGCTCATGTGCAGGTGCGGACCTTGCGCGGAGAGCGTGCCGGCCAGCGTGAGGATTTCGAGGTCGCCGCGAAGTTCGGCGGCGGCGGCGCGGCCCGCGTAGCGCAGACAGGCCACGCTCAGGCTGCCGATGCCCTGGAGCACGAAAGCGGCCGACAGCCCGCGCGCGCGAAAAGCATGATCGAGCGCGGCGCGCAGGTCCTCGCCGGGTGACAGACGAAAGGTCATCGCATGCATGAATGAAAGCCTCGGGCCGGATCGCATTCAAGACTACACGCTCGCGCAGCGTGGTGGCATCATGGGCGCGGTCCGTCGCGGCCATTTCAACCATGGAGACGCCATGAGTTTCGAACTGACGATGCTGGCCTGGACGCTCGTGCTCGCGCTGGTGCAGGTGTTGCTCCCGGCAGTCGTGCGCAATCGCGAAGTCGGTATCCGATACCAGGCCGGCCCGCGCGATGCCGCCGTGCCGCCGCCCGGCAGACTATCCGGACGGCTGATGCGCGCGCAGGCGAATCTGTTCGAGACGTTGCCGATCTTCGCCATCGCGGTGCTGATCGTGCACGTGACGGGGCGCGAGAATGCGCTCACGCATGCCGGCGCGCTGGCGTATTTCGTCGCGCGTCTCGTCTACGTGCCGCTCTACGCGGCGGGCGTGCCGTTCGTGCGCTCGCTGGTGTGGATGGTGTCGGTCGTCGGCATCGTGCAGATTCTCGTTCCCATCATCTGACGAGAGGAGTGAAGGGCAAATGACCGACCAGCCTTCGACCATCGAAATTGAAACCGCGCCGAATCCGCAATTCGCCGTGATCCTGATGCATGGCCTCGGCGCCGACGCCAACGACTTCGTGCCGCTCGTGCCCGAATTGCGCCTCGCCGATGCGCCCGCCATCCGCTTCGTGTTTCCGAACGCGCCGGAGATCGCCGTCACCGCCAACAACGGTTACGTGATGCGCGCCTGGTACGACATCCTGTCGGTCGAGGGCATCAACCGGCGCGTGGACGAGGCGGGCATCGTCGCTTCGGTGGAGCGCGTGCGCGCGCTCATCGCGCAGCAGAACGCGCGCGGCATACCGAGCGAGCGCATCTTCGTCGCGGGCTTTTCGCAGGGCGGCGCGATGACCTATCACGCCGGCCTCACGCATCCCGAGAAGCTCGCGGGGCTGATCGTGCTGTCGGGCTACATTCCGTCCGAAGGGCTGATCGACGAATCGCTCACCGAGGCGAATCGCTCGATTTCGATCTTCGCCGCGCACGGCGATTTCGACGACGTGCTCAACGTGAGCCTCGGCGAGCAGGCATGCGAATTCGTGCGCGCGCAGGGTTGCAGCGTCGAATGGCACACCTATCCGATGCCGCATTCGGTCTGCATGGAGGAAGTCGAGGCGCTGCGCGCGTGGCTCGGCGCGCGGCTGAAGGCCTAGGTCCTCAAGGTCTTCGCGAAGAGTTCGAGCACGGCATCCGCGTCCACGTCGATGCACACGTCGCAGGGCGGGCGCGTGTCCCAGTCGGGTGCGCTCGCGAGCATCGACGACGGCTTCTGAATCGTGAGGCCCTCCGCGATGCCCTCGGTCAGCACGCGCACCGGGCCGCGGCGCGTCGTGTAGCACTCGCGCGCGACGATGAACGCCGCCGCCGAATAATCGTGCGCGTAGATGCCGCGCGACATGCCGTCGTCGGCATGGAAGCGCTCGTAGAAGCGCGACACGTCCCACACGAAACGGCCCGCATCCCCCGCGCGGTCGCGCAACGACGCGAGAAACGCCGTCGTCATCACGGTTTCGTGCGTGACGTCGAGCCCCACGATCGACACGTTCCAGGGCGCGCCGAAGACGATATCGGCCGCGTCCGGGTCGCCGTGCATGTTCGCTTCGGCGGCGGGCGTCGCATTGCCGAGCGTGCCGTTGAAGCCGAACGCGCCGCCCATCACGACGACTTCGCGCACCAGCGCGGCGATGCCCGGATGGTCCGCCAGCGCGAGCGCGAGATTGGTCATCGGCCCGACCGCGAGCAGCGTGATTTCGCCGGGATGCGCCCGCACCGTGTCGACGATGAACCGATGCGCGGCCCGACCGTCCGCTTGCGCATCCACGCGCCCGGAGCGTTCGATATCGCCGAGCGCGTCCTGGCCGTGGATATGCGGGATCGGCTCGGGCGCCGCGCGCTTCAACGGCGCCGCCGCGCCGCGCGCGACCGGCACGCCCGGCGCGAAGCGCGACGCCAGATAGAGCGCGTTGGCGGTCGTCGTGTCGATGTCCGAGTTGCCGAACACGCTCGTGATGCCGACCAGTTCGATATCCGGATGCCGCGCCTGAAACACGAGCGCGATGGCGTCGTCGATGCCCGGATCGGTGTCGTAGATGATCTTGTGCGTGCTCATGCGGCGACGGTGCATTCGCCTGCGATCAGCGCGAGCATCCCGCGCCGCAGATCCGCCGGACTCACCGGTTTGGAGAGCACGTCCTGGTCGCACGCGAGCGGCACGATGCTCGCCGCCGGCTCGCCCGTCACGACGAGACACGGGCAGGGCCGGCCGAGTTTCGCGGCGCCGAGCATCGCCACTTCGCGGGCGGTCTTGGAATCGCGCAGCCGGAAATCCGTGATGATGAGATCGGGGAAGCGCTCGATGTCGCCGAGGATCGTCTGGAATTCCTCGAAGCTCGCGGCGGAGTCGTAGAGCACGCCCCATTGCGACAGCAGCGCTTCCGTGGACGCGCGCACGAGACCGTCGTCCTCGACGAGCAACACGTAACGCCCCTTGAGTTGCGCCATTTCCGCCGCTTCGGAGCGCGCCGGCGCGCGCGCCGACGGCTTGTCCGGCGACGGCCCGCACAGCGGCATTTCGAGCGAGAAGCGCGAACCGCGCCCCTCGGTGGACTTCAGTTCGATGCGGTGCTGGTCGAGCATCGACATCACGGCATTGACGATCGACAGCCCGAGGCCCAGCCCCTTGTCGCGATCCTGCTCGGGATTGTCGACCTGGAAGAAGGGCTGGAAGATCGCGTCGAAATAATCGGCCGGAATCCCGATGCCGTTATCGAGCACGTCGATGCGCGCGCGCGTCGCGGAGCGCACCACGCCGACGATCACCGTCGGCTTCGACGACTTGTTCTGGTCCGCGTACTTGATGCCGTTCGACACGAGATTGGCGACGGCGCGGCCGAGCCAGTGCGCATCGCTGCGCACGCAGACGACGTCTTCCTTCGGCAGTCGCAGGCGCAAATCGACGCCGCGGCTCATCGCGAACGGACGCAGTTGCTCGGCGGCTTCCCCGACGATCTGCCGCACGTCGAACACGTGATAGCGCGGCACCACGCGCCCCGACTCCAGCCGCGACAGATCGAGCACCGCATTCAGAAGCCGCGCGAGAATCACCGAGGAGCGCCCGCATTCGTCGATGAGCCGTCCTGCCTGATCAAACTCGCCGTTGCGAATGGCTTCGGCGGCGGCCTGCAGGAACAGATTGAGCGCGTGCATCGGCTGGCGCAGGTCGTGCGTCGCGGCGGCGAGGAAGTTGGACTTGTCGCGGCTCGCGGTCTGCGCGGCGATCATCTGCTGCTCGCGCAGCGCGAGCAGTGCGTGGGTCTTGTTCTCCTGGTCCTTCTTCGACACTTCGAGCTCTCGATTCTTGCGGCCGAGCGAAACGTTCGCGGCGCGCAGCTCGTCGTTGAGCGACGCGAGCGCGCGCTCCGAGCTATAGCGCTCGCGCGACACGCGCTCCGCGTGCGTGCAGACGCCGTGCCCCACGACCACGACGTTGAACATATAGAACAGCCCGGCGAAGAAATCCTCGGTGTTGAGCAGATGAATGGTGATCTGCAGGACGACGATCGACGCCATCGTGATGATGCCGGCGGTGAGCGCGACGCGCGAGCGCAGGTAGAAGAAGCTGAACTGGAAGAAGAGCGCGAGACACAGCCCGATGAAATGTTGCGTGTAGTTATAGGGCGCGGGCGTGATCGCCACCATCGCGAGGATCAGGCACAGGAGGCCGTAGATGCCCGTGAGAATGATGCGCTGCGCTGTCGCGTGCGAGCGGAAGGAGGGGCGCAGCACCAGTACGCCGACGAAGAACAGCAGCGCGATGCCCGCGAAACGCAGCGCGAGGATGCTGGAGAGGCGCGAGTCGAGCGCCTGATTGCCGCGCGCGAAGCTGAAGTCCCACCAGAGGAAGCATGTCCAGATGGCGAGCGCGAGCAGCGTCGACGCACGCCGGAACGCGCAAAAGCGCTGGCTGTGGTCTTCGAGAAACTGTGCTTCCAGCGCGGGATCGGAAAACGGCGCCGGAATCGACAGATTGCGCGCCAGACTCGCGCCAGCCTCACGGGCGGCCGCGAGAAGAATTCCTGGATTGCGCAAGCCGGCGGCGCGTTGCGGTACGGCCATCTTCATGCTCGCTCGTGGAATCGGGATATCTACTTTAGGCCAACGCGGTCATACAAATACGCCTTTTTTTAGCAATCGGCCGTTCTGACCGGAAATTATTGCTTTTTCGGGCGGACGCGGACCGGTTGCGGCAAAGGCGCGGGGGAAGAAGGAGGGAGCCGATCGGCGAGCGCGGGATTGTTTGCCCGCCGATTCGAAGGACAGCCACATCGAAAGCCCCGCGCACGATGACGAGGGCGGTCTTGCACGAGAACCGCTCAGCTTTTCGGTTTGGCCTTGGTGGTGCGCTTCGTGACCTGCATTTCCTTCGCGCCTGCAGCTTTCGCGGGCGATGCCTTGCTGCCGGCCGTTTTCTTGCGGCTCGACATTTCCGTTTCAGCGGGTTGGCTCGCTTGAGCCTTGCGTGGGGATGGCATGCTGACCTCCTTCAGTGTGTGTCCATATCGACACATTGATAACCATAGGATGCGCTCAGCCGGTATGCAAGACGCGTGCGGCCCGCGCGCAACGCGGCGGCGAAAAAAGCTTCTGAGAGCGAAGCATTTCGGCCGATGCCCGCGTTCAGTGGATGAGCTTCAGCCCCGCCGGCAGCGTTTCGCCGAACACGCGGCCGACGTCCGCGCGATCGAGCTCGACGGTCTCGCGGACCATCGCGATCCACGCCTGCGCCGCGCCCATCGCCTCCAGCCGCTGCACGACGGCGGCGCGCGCGTCGTCGGGCAGATCGCGCGAGCGATCGCCCGTCATGCGCGCGATCTGCACGGCGGCGAACGCGGCGGGATCGATCTTCTTCCAGTCGAGCGCGAGGATCGCATCGAGCCAGGCGACGGCGACATCCGGCGGCACCACGCCGTGCGCGCTGCCGTAGAAGGGCGCGCGTGCACCGATGCGGCCCACCGCCCACCAGCTTTGCACGTTCTCCGAAGGCTTTTTCAGGCGCGTGAGCAGCCAGTCGCCGACCTCGATCTTGCGTTCGACGGGCACGCGCTCGAGCGACGCCGCGAGCCGCACCATGTCCTCGTAGCCCGCGCGCGCCGCGCCCGCCGCCTTCCGATAGCGGCTCGTGCCGGGCGGCTGGAGCACGAAGGCCATGTCGTCGAGCAGGCGCAACTGCGCGGCTTCGGGCAAGCCGCCGGCCGCGCGGCGCCAGAGCGTCCACCATTCGGACCAGATCTGGCTCTCGCTGCTGTACTGGATGCCCTGATCGAAGAGCGTCCATAGCTGCTCGACGCGCCATTCGTCGAGCGGATGGCCGAAGCCCGGACGCATGCAGTAGCCCGCGAGATTGAGCCACAGGCGCTCGTGATCGGCGGTGCGGCGGCGCCTTTTCGCCCGCTCGAACAGCGCGCCGAAAAGCTCCCGCAACAGCGCGATGTCCCAGGTGTCGCGCGCGCCGAGCGTCTGTTCGAGCTGCGCGCGCAGCCGTTTGACTTCCTTCGGGCCGACGTCCTGCGAGCGCGCGCCGAATGTGCGGTCGATCAGTTCGATGGCCTTCGGCAGCCCCGGATGGGATTCGCTCGCGGCGTCGTCCGGCTGTGGCGCTTCGCGGCGCAGTTGAAATTCGAGCAGCCAGCGTTTCCTGGGGTCGTCGACGGCGATGCAGTGCATCTCCAGCGTGCCCACTTCGGTGAGCGAGGTCGTCAGTTGAACCGGCGTTTCGCGCGCCCGGCCGTGATCCGCCGCGCGCGGATCGACGACGGTCGCGATCGGCGGCAGTCGAATGAAGTCGCCCGATGCGGCCGCGAGGTCCGCGAGCTCGCCCGCCTGGTGCGCCGTCTCGGACACCGACGACGCCAGGTGAAAGCGCACCGGCGCGCCTAGCGTGAGCGCGAACGTGCGATCGGCGAGATGGATCGGCTGGCCTTCCTCGGTGCCGCGCGGCAGGACGCAGACGCCGCGCATCGCGTTGGCGTCGTCTTCGAGCAGCAGGAAGAAGCTGCGCGCCGAGCCGCCGCCGATCTTCGGCGCATGGCCCGCGCGCGCGAGCGCATAGGCGACCGCGCCGCGCGCGACCGCGACATCGGGATTGGCGTTGGCGAGCACGTTGACCGCTTCGCCGCGCCAGCCCGAAAGCGTGTCGGCGAGCCGGCGCGCGAGCGGATCGGCGCGAAACACGCCGCCGTTCAACAGCAAGGTGTCCGGAATGGCGCTCGTTTCGGCGCTCGCGTCGGGCAGGCCGAGCGCCTTGCGGGCCTCGCCAGCGTGCTGGCCGAGAAACGCCGCGATGTGCCGCGTGATGCCCGGATCGCTCGCATACGGCAGCCCGAATTCGACGATGCCGCCGCGCGAGCGCCCGGGGCGATCGCTCGCGGAAACCATCGGAAAGAAGCCTTCGACGATGATTCGCTCGATTTCTTCGCGCGTGACATCGGTGGAACGCGCGCCGCCGATGAGCTTTGAGCCGGCGCCGAGCAGCGTGATCGAGGTGGAATCGGGCGCATGCTCGCCGAGCAATTGCTCCTTCGCCGCGCGGCAACGCTCGACCAGTTGCGACAGGCGCCCGGCGGAAAGCCGCGCATCGTCGCCCGCGAGACGCTTCTCGACGAGATGCGCGAGCGCGAGATCCATGTTGTCGCCGCCGAGCATCAGATGGTTGCCCACGCCGATGCGCGTGAGCACCGGCTCGCCGTTTTCCATCGCGACCTGGATGAGCGTGAGGTCGGTCGTGCCGCCGCCGACGTCGACGATCATCACGAGCCGCGTGGACGCGAGTTCGCCGGCGAGCGTCTCGCGATGATGAAACAGCCAGTCGTAGAACGCGGCCTGCGGCTCCTCCAGCAGCCGCAGGTGTTCGAGTCCCGCCATGCGCGCGGCTTCGAGCGTCAGCGCCCGCGCGCCTTCGTCGAACGAGGCGGGCACGGTCAGCACCACGTCCTGCGTGTCCAGGGGCGCATCCGGAAAGCGCTCGTTCCACGCCGCGTGGACGTGCGCGAGGTAGCTCGCGCTCGCGATCACGGGCGAGATCTTGTCGACATCGTCGCCCGCGCCCCACGGGAGGATCGGCGCGAGACGATCGACGGCGGCGTGCGAGAGCCAGCTCTTCGCGCTCGACACGAGCCGTCCGGGCACCTGCGCGCCGAGCGTCCGCGCGAATCTGCCGATGACGGCGGGCGCTTCCATCTCGCCCCACGGCAGTTGCAGATCGGCCGATTTGAGCTCGCCCGGCGCGTAGTGATAGCGCAGCGACGGCAAGAGCGGAAGCGCCGCGACTTCGCCCGCGCCGACGAGCTGGTCGATGTCGAACACGCGGATATCGTCCGATCCGGCCTGCGCATACGCGACGACCGTATTGCTCGTCCCCAGATCGATGCCGACGCTGAACCGCGCGCCCGGCGCCCTTTTCTTGCGCGCGGACACTTACAGGCCCATGCCCTGATCCACGCCCGCGTTCGCGCCGCCGCGCACGTCGAACTCGACCTTCCAGCGCTCCGACGAGCCGCGCGGAATCGCTTCGAGCTCGAGTGTGCCCGCTTCGGTCACCCGCGCATGCAGCTTGACGGGCACGACTTCGCCCGGCGTGCGGCCTTCGGGCGGCAGCGATGCCTCGATCTCTTCGAGTTCCTGCAATTCATCCGGCTGCCAGTATTCGAGCAGCGTGCCGACCTGATCCTGCCGGCGCACCGACGAGCCGAAAAAGCGGAAATGCACCGGCTCGCCGACGACGAGACCGAACTCCTGCGCGGGCAATTCGGCGTCCGTGCCTTCCTCCATGCCGAACGGCGCGACGCACAGCGCCTGCACCGGCGGCTCCAGTCCGGGGACGGCCGGCATCGCGGATTCGACCGCGACGTAGTACGCGCGCGCCGTGCCGCCACGGATGCGCACGCCCTTGCCGCGCCGCACGTAGCCGTAATAGGCCGCGCCGCGCGCGACGGCGAGATCGAGGTCCGCGCCTTCGAGCAGACGCGCGGCGGGCGCATTCTCGGCGGCGAGCCACGCGTTCAGCGTCGTCATGACGCGCTCGACGAGCAACGGCGACTTGAACACGCCGCCGTTGAAGAGCACGACAGTCGGATGCAGCAGCGTCGCGCCTTGCGGTTGTTGATGTTGCAGACCGTCGACTTCCGCGAGCGCATTGACCTGACGGCCGAGGAACGCCGCGAGATGACGCGTGACGGCGGCATCCTGCGCGTAGGGCAGGCCGAGCTGCGTCAGGCCGACGCGCGCACGCGAAACCGGCCTCGCGGCGGCATCGACTTGCGGGAAAAAGCCTTCGAGCAGGATCTGCGTGAGTTCGGCGCGCGTCAGTTCGGTGCGCAGCGACCCGCCGATCAGCTTCGAGCCGCGGCTCGGCACGACGAGCGGCACGGCGTCGACGGCCGGATCGGAGAGCAGCGTCTCCTTCGCCGAGCGGCACGCGTAGGTCAGCGCGCGCAACTGCCACGGATCGGGCTGCGTGCCGGCCGCCGCGAGCTTGCGCGCGACGGTATGCACGAGCGCGAGGTCCATGTTGTCGCCGCCGAGCAGGATGTGCTCGCCGACCGCGACGCGATGCAGCTCCAGATTGCCTTCGCGCTCGACGACCGCGATCAGCGACAGGTCGGTCGTGCCGCCGCCGACATCGACGACGAGAATCACATCGCCTACCTTGACCTGTTTGCGCCAGCCCCCGCCCGACTTCTGGATCCAGCTATAGAGCGCGGCTTGCGGCTCTTCCAGCAGCGTCATCCGCGTGTAGCCGGCGGCGGCGGCGGCTTCGGCGGTAAGCTCGCGCGCGGCGGGATCGAAGGAAGCGGGAATCGTCACCGTGACGTCCTGCCGGTCGAACGGCGCGTCGGGATGTGCGTGATTCCATGCTTCGCGCAAGTGCGTCAGATAGCGCACCGAGCTTTCCAGCGGCGACACGCGCGCGACTTCCTCGGGCGCATCGGACGGCAGGATCGCGGCACGGCGATCGACGCCCGGATGGCACAGCCAGCTTTTCGCGCTGGAGACGAGGCGGATGGGCGTGCCCGCGCCGCGGCTGCGCGCCAGTTCGCCGACGATGAACGCGCGCTCCTGCGTCCACGGCAACGTGAGATCGCCGGGCGCGAGCTCGTTCTCGTGCGGCAGATAAAGGAACGAGGGCAGCAGATCGCGCTCTTCGGCGGCGCCGGGCGCGGTCAGTTGCGCGACCGGCAGCACGCCTTGCGCGGTCTTTTCGCCGTCGCTCGCGCTCAGGTCGACGTAGGAGAGCGCGCAGTGCGTCGTGCCGAGATCGACGCCGATCGAATAGCGCGCCTGATTGTCATTCGCGTGGATGTCGCTCACAGTTCCACCTCCGCCGGTGCGACGATGCTCGCATCATGGGACGGCGCGAGCTTCGGCAGGCGCGTGTCCTCGACCTTCCAGCCGCGATGGCTGATGCTGCCGGAGAACGGCGGCTTGCCGACGACGTTCCCCGTCAGGCGCACCGCTGACGCATCGAAGCCTTCCTGCAGCGTGATGCGGCTGCCTTCGGCTTCCGTGCGCACGGGCTTGACCGTGAAGTGTTCGCGCAGCACCGCGCGGCAGCCGTCATGCACGAGGCGGGCGGCCGCGCCGATATCGGCGTCGCTGTAATTGACGATGTCTTCTTCGACGAAATCGATGAAACGCGCGTCGCGCTGCAGAAGGCCGAGCAGTTGCAGCGCGGCCACCGGGCTCGCTTCCTTCAGCGCGGACGGCGCCGGCTGCACGGGCGCGGCGGCGGGCTTCGGCGCTTCCGGCGCAACGGGCGCGACGGGCGGGGCTTCGGGCGCATGCGGCGCTTCGCGCAGGCGCTGCACGCGGCCCGCGAACGACGCATTGCCCAGAACGCCGAAGAAGACGCCGAAGGCAATGCCTATCCTGCCGAAAAAGCCTGGATTCATGTCGGTCATGTGATGCTCCTGTAGGCCGCGCGAGGACGACCCTATCCTCGGGCGGCGCGGGTGGCCGGTGTTCGGTGCCGTGTCGGCGGGGGTGATGCCGGGATTTGTCGGTTCGTGCGGCCTTCTGGCGCGCCGAAAGACACGAAAGAGCACGCAAAAGCGCTAACGGCCTTTATACCGTATCCCGATATTTTCCATGATGTCGCGGCCCGGCCAGAAAAACGCTCCCGGACGGGCGCGCGGCGGCGGGCCTCATTCTCGCGATTTGCGCCGCCAAGTCAAGGCGCGGCGGGCCTTTCGGGGATTTTTTGCGGGCGTTTCAGGCCTTGTAGCCGATCTTGCGCAGCAGATCCTTGCGCCACTTCACGTCTTCGTCGGTTTCGACGCCGAGCGGCGGCAGCCCGTCCACCACGCCGACGATCCCGCGCCCCTGGTCCGTCTGCGCGACGAGCACCTGCGTCGGATTGGCGGTCGCGCAGAAGATCCGGCAGACCTCCGGCACGGCCTTGACGGTATTGAGCACGTTCACCGGGAAAAAGCCGTCGCCGAGCACGATGATGAAGCTATGCCCCGCGCCGATGTTCTGCGCGTTGTGCGCGGCCATCTCGACGAGCCCGTCGTCCGTGCCCGACGTGCGCACGAGCCGCTTGCCCGACGCCTCGCAGAACGCGAGCCCGAAGCGGATGCCGGGCACCGCGCCGACGAGCGCCTCGTGCAGATCCTCGACCGTCTTGATGAAGTGCGATTGACCGAGGATGAAGTTGGTGTCCTCGGGCTTGTCGATGGCGATGGCGAGCAGTTCCATGGCGGATCTCCGGTGCGCTGACGACTCCATGGTAGGCGCTTTTCTAGGCGCGCATTTCGAACCCCGCGAGATACCCCGCCGCATCGCCGCCATCCCACGCGCGGCCGTCGCAGAAGGTCGCCGCGCGCCGCTCGTCGGGCAGCGCGATGCCCGACGCCTGCGCCGCATCGCGGTAAATCGCCGTCTGATTGACGCTCGCCGCGATGCCCGCATCGTCGATATCCGTGTCGAGCATGCCCCAGCGCCGGTATTGCGTGATGAACCACAGCCCGTCCGAGACGCGCGGAAAGTTGATCGCGCCGCCATCGAAGAAGCGCACGGGCAGCGCGCGCGCATCGCCGCCGTCGGTGACGGCGAGGCGTGCTTCGATCAGCGCTTTCGGCACGCCGAGCAACTCGGACGACGACAGCGCCTCCGCGATCTCGCCGCGATGCGCCGCGCTCGCATCGAGCCATGCGCAGGCATCGAGCATCGTGCGCACGAGGGCGCGCGCCGTGTTGGGATAGAGCGCGGCGAACTCGCGCCGGCATGCGAGCACCTTTTCCGGATGATCCGGCCAGATCTCGCTCGTATACGCGACCGTCTTGCCCGCGTTGCGCGCCTCGGCCACCGCGTGCCAGGGCTCGCCCGCGCAGAAGCCGTCGAGCGCGCCTTCGACGAGCGCATCGACCATGCGCGGCGGTGGAATCACGATGCTCTGGATCTCGCGCAACGGATGCACGCCGTGCGCCGCGAGCCAGTAATACAGCCACATCGCGTGCGTGCCGGTCGGAAAGGTCTGCGCGATGACCGGCGGCCGCCCGAGCGAATGCAGCGCTTCCGTCACGCTCGCGCCGCTTCGAATCGCATCGGCCAGCGGGCGCGACAGCGTGATCGCCTGACCGTTGCGATTCAGGACCATCAGCACGGCCATGTCCGCCTGCGGCCCGCCGATGCCCAGTTGCACGCCGTACACGAGACCATAGAGCGCGTGCGCGGCGTCGATTTCGCCGGACAGCAGCTTGTCGCGCACGGCGGCCCACGACGGCTGACGGCATAGCTCGATCGTGATGCCGTAGCGTGCGCCGAGATCGCGCAACGCGGCGACGGCGAGCGGCGCGGCATCGGAAAGGGCGACGAAGCCGAGCCGCAGATGCGTGCGTTCGGGCGCGGGAAAGTTCGTGTCGGGCGGGTTCATATCGGTTCTTGAATGCGCTGGCTAGCGCAGCAGATCGGCCATCGAAATAAGCTGGCGCGCGATCTCCGCGACCTTCACGCCCTGATCCATCGCGCGCTTGCGAAGCGCCGCGTAGGCTTCGTTTTCGGACATGCCGCGCTTGTCCATCAGGAGACGCTTCGCGCGGTCGATGACCTTGCGCTGCTCCAGTTCGTCCTCGACCTTCGCGAGACGCTGGCGCAACTGCGCTTCATGCGCGAAACGGGCGAGCGCGACTTCGATGATCGGCGCGAGGCGCGCGGGCGCGAGCCCTTCGACGGAATACGCGGTGACGCCCGCGCCGACCGCCGCGCGGATGAACTGTTGATCGGCGTCGTTGCTGAACATCAGCACGGGACGCGGCGCGGCCTTGTTCATCACGGCGAGCTGCTCGAGCGTGTCGCGCGAGGGCGACTCGGTGTCGATGATGACGACATCGGGCTTCTGGCTCTCGACGGCCTTGTGCAACGCGGAGGGCGCGGCCACTTCGGCGAGCATGTCGTAGCCCATGCGCGCGAGTTGCTCGCGCAAATCGCCGATGGGCTTGTCGGTGTCGGTGACGAGAAGAACGCGCAGCATGCGGGAAGCGGAAGGGGTCATGCGAAGAACGGCCACAGCGGCTGTTGTGACTTTAGCGCGCCGCAGGCCGTTTGAAAACCCGCGTCACGCGGCATGGGCCAACCCTTCGGCGCCTTCAGCGAGCGCTGCAAATCCGGCCGCTTCTCCGATCGCCGCGCCGATGAGAATCACCGCCGGACTGCCGAGACCGGCGGCGGCGGCATCTTCGGCGAGCCGGTCGAGCGTCGTGACGAGCCGCCTTTCCTGCGACGATCCCGCGTTCTGCACGACGGCCGCGGGCGTGCCGGCAGGCAACGCATCGAGCAGCGATGCCGTGAGACTCGCGATGCGGCTCATGCCCATATAGATCGCGAGCGTCGTGCCGGTCGCGGCGAGCGCGCGCCAGTCCGGCTGGCTGTGATCCTGCATGTGCGCGGTGACGAAGGTCACGCCCTGACAGTGATCGCGATGCGTGAGCGAGATGCCGAGCCCCGCCGCCGCCGCGAATCCCGACGACACGCCGTTGACGATATCGACGGTGATCCGCGCTTCACGCAAGGCGGCGATCTCTTCGCCCGCACGGCCGAAGAGCAATGCATCGCCGCCCTTTACGCGCACCACATGCAGTCCCTTCCTCGCGTAACGCTGCATGAGGCGCTGAATGAACGCCTGAGGGGTCGACTTGCAGCCGCCGCGCTTGCCGACGCGAATCACCCGCGCATGCGGCGCGAGCGTGACGATGTCGGGGTTGGCGAGATCGTCGACGAGCAGGATGTCGGCGGCGGCGAGCGCCTTCGCGGCGCGCAGGGTCAGCAAGTCCAGATCGCCGGGGCCTGCGCTTAAAAGAGTGACTTTGCCTTTGACAGTGCTCATCGTTGCTTCCTGATCTGCTTGTTTGCGTATGTGAGGCGCATCGGCGCGGCAAACGCAGATAGCGTCCGCTCGTGTCGCTGCACGATGGGGACGCCTTTGTCCTTGCTCTTCGATTTGGGATGCCGCGAACGCCTTTGCCCGCAGCGCTTTCGACAATGCAATAAGCGGGCCATTGCGTGAAACGAGTATCGAGCCACGTTTATGGCACTGTCGTTGTGCGCGAATGCCCGGTGCGGCACCGCCACGGCGCAAGCGCGCTTCGTTCGAGTGAACCTCTCGGCTAACCGAATAGTACAAAAGTCGCGTCATTCGACGAATCGGTTTGCGCGCGCTCGCACGTCATCAGTGCTGCGTCGCACCATCCCTGTGCCCGCCTGCATCGAAACGCGACGCGAGCCGTGTGCGCGCGAGCGGTGCACGCATCGCGCAAACCCATATGCGGCAAGACTCTCGGGCCGATGCATCGCGCATGGCATAGCCCTTGCCTTATGACCTGCCATCGGATCAACGGCGATCCGTCCTGAATACAGCGCCCGGCAGGTGAGAACGTGCGGGCATCGGACAACGGCGTCCCCCGCATCGGCTTCCCGGCCGCATGCGCGGGACGCCTTTCTTTTTTGCGGAAAGACGATGGACAAAGCCACCCGGATCGATCTCTTCAGCATGCGCAGCGCGCCGATGCGCGCCTTCCATCTCACGTGGATGGCGTTCTTCGTGTGCTTCTTCGCGTGGTTCGCATGCGCGCCGCTGATGCCGCTCATCAAGCGTGAATACGGCCTCACGGCGGATCAGGTCGCGAATATCAACATCGCGGCCGTGGCCGTGACGATTCTGGTGCGACTCGTCGTCGGACCGATGTGCGATCGCTTCGGCCCGCGCAAGGTGTATAGCGCGCTTCTGCTCGCAGGCGCGGTGCCGGTCATCGGCGCCGCGCTCTCGACGGGCTACGACAGCTTCCTGTGGTGCCGTCTTGCGATCGGCGCGATCGGCGCGAGCTTCGTCATCACGCAGTACCACACTTCGGTCATGTTCGCGCCGAATGTCGTCGGCACCGCGAACGCGACGACGGCCGGCTGGGGCAATGCCGGCGCGGGCGCGGCGCAGGCGATCATTCCGCTCTTCGTCGCGGCCGCGATCGCGCTCGGCACGGGCGAGGCTTCGGCATGGCGCGTCGCGCTGATCGTGCCGGGCATCGCGATGCCGGTGATGGCCTTCTTCTACTGGCGCTACACGCAGGACTGCCCGCAAGGCGATTTCGCGACGCTGCGACGCGCGGGCATCGCGATCGACGGCGGCAAGAAGGGCGGCTGGCAGAGCTTCCTGACCGCGTGCTCGAACTATCGCGTGTGGATGCTGTTCGTCACGTACGGCGCATGCTTCGGCGTGGAAGTGTTCATCCACAACATGGCGGCCATCTACTACGTCGATCACTTCGGGCTTTCGCTCGCGCAAGCAGGGATGGCGGCGGGCAGCTTCGGCCTGCTCGCGCTCTTCGCCCGTGCGCTCGGCGGCTGGCTCTCCGATAAAGCCGCCGCGAAGAAAGGCCTCGATATCCGCGCGACCTTGTTGTTCGCACTGATCGCGGGCGAAGGCGTCGGCCTCTATGCGTTCGCGCATGCGCCGGGCGTCGGGCTCGCCATCGTCGCCATGCTCGCGTTCGGCCTCTTCACGCACATGGCGTGCGGCGCGACCTACGCGCTGGTGCCGTTCATCGATCGCAAGGCGCTCGGCGGTGTGGCCGGCGTGATCGGCGCGGGCGGCAACGTCGGCGCGGTCGCGGCGGGCTTCCTCATGAAAGGCCTCGGTAACGCGCAGGCAACGCTTTCGATGCTCGGCGTGATCGTCGCGGGCACGGCGCTGTGCGCACTCGCGGTGCGCTTCTCTCCCGAACACAAGGCGCGCGAAGCCGCACTGCGCGAAAGCGCGCTCGCAGCCAACAACGTCATTGCAAACTGAGAAGGTCACCGTCATGAAAATCGTCGTCATCGGCCATGGCATGGTCGGCCACAAGTTCCTCGAATGTCTCGCCGAGAGCGGCAATGAAGCGCTGCACGTGACGGTCCTGTGCGAAGAACCGCGCGCCGCGTATGACCGCGTGCATCTGACTGAATTCTTCACGGGCAAGAGCGCGGACGATCTCTCGCTCGTCGAAGAAGGCTTTTTCGAGCGTTCGGGTTATGCACTGAAGCTGAACGCGCGCGCGGTGTCGATCGATCGTGCGGCGCGCACGGTGACGGCGTCGACCGGTGAAGTGCTCGCCTACGACAGGCTCGTGCTCGCGACGGGTTCGTACCCGTTCGTGCCGCCCGTCGAGGGCAAGGATCGCGACGGCTGCTTCGTGTATCGCACGATCGAGGATCTCGAAGCGATGCAGGCATTCGGCGCGCGCTCGAAGACGGGCACGGTGGTCGGCGGCGGCCTGCTCGGTCTCGAAGCGGCGAAGGCGCTGCGCGACATGGGACTCGAAACGCATGTGGTCGAATTCGCGCCGCGCCTGATGGCCGTGCAGGTCGATGACGGCGGCGGGCGCGTGCTGCGCGCGAAGATCGAGGAGCTCGGCGTCACGGTTCATACCGGCAAGAACACGCTCGCGATCGTCGCCGGCGAGGGCGCCGTCAACCGCATGAATTTCGCCGGCGACACGCATCTCGACACCGACATGATCGTGTTCTCCGCGGGCATTCGTCCGCGCGACGACATCGCGCGCGCGGCGGGTCTCACGGTCGGCGCGCGTGGCGGCATCGTGATCGACGACGCCTGCCGCACGAGCGATGACGCGATCTACGCCATCGGCGAATGCGCATTGTGGAGCGGCCAGTTGTTCGGCCTCGTCGCGCCGGGTTACGACATGGCGCGCATCGTCGCGAAGCAGATCATCGGCGAGGAAGCGGCGTTCGCGGGCGCGGACATGAGCACGAAGCTCAAGCTGATGGGTGTCGATGTGGCGAGCATCGGCGATGCGCACGGCAAGACGCCCGGCAGCCGCACGTATCAGTACAGCGACGAGCGCAAGCAGGTCTACAAGAAGATCGTCGTGTCCGATTGCGGCAAGTTCCTGCTGGGCGGCGTGATGGTCGGCGATGCGGCCGAATACGGCACGCTGCTGCAGATGATGTTGAACAGGATCGAACTGCCCGAAGCGCCCGAGTTCCTGATCCTTCCGTCGAGCGATGGCAAGGCGAAGCCCGCACTCGGCGTCGAAGCATTGCCCGACGGCGCGCAGATCTGCTCGTGCAACAACGTGAGCAAGGCCGAAATCTGCGCGGCGGTCTGCGCGGGCGCGACGAGCATCGGCGCGATCAAGTCGTCGTGCAAGGCGGGCGCATCGTGCGGCGGCTGCGTGCCGCTCGTCACGCAGGTGATGAAGTCGGAGATGAAGCGGCAAGGTCTCGCAGTGAACAATCACCTGTGCGAGCACTTTCCTTATTCCCGTCAGGAGCTGTATCACATCGCGCGCGTGGAAGGGCACCGCACGTTCGGCGCGCTGCTCGCGAAGCACGGCAACGGACGCGGCTGCGATATCTGCAAGCCCGCGGTCGCCAGCATTCTGGCGTCGTGCTGGAACGAATTCGTGCTGAAAAAAGAGCACGCGAGCCTCCAGGATTCGAACGATTACTACCTCGCGAACATTCAGCGCGACGGCACGTATAGCGTCGTGCCGCGCATGCCGGGCGGCGAAGTGACGCCCGATGGCCTGATCGCGGTCGGCCAGGTCGCGAAGAAGTTCGGCCTCTATACGAAGATCACGGGCGGCCAGCGTGTCGACATGTTCGGCGCGCGCGTCGAGCAATTGCCGTTCATCTGGGAAGAGCTCATCGACGCCGGCTTCGAGTCGGGTCATGCATACGGCAAGGCGCTGCGCACTGTGAAGTCGTGTGTCGGCTCGACATGGTGCCGTTATGGCGTCGGCGATTCGGTCGGTCTCGCGATCGAGCTGGAGAACCGCTACAAGGGCCTGCGCGCGCCCCACAAGATCAAGTTCGGCGTGTCGGGCTGCACGCGCGAATGCGCCGAAGCGCAAGGCAAGGACGTCGGTGTGATCGCGACGGAGAAGGGCTGGAACCTCTACGTCTGCGGCAACGGCGGCATGAAGCCGCGTCACGCCGAACTCATCGCGTCCGACCTCGATCACGATACGCTCGTGCGCTACATCGACCGCTTCCTGATGTTCTACGTGCGCACGGCGGATCGCCTGCAGCGCACGAGCGTCTGGCGCGACAACCTCGAAGGCGGCCTCGACTATCTGATCGACGTGATCATCAACGACAGGCTCGACATCGCCGCCGAGCTCGAAGCGGAGATGCAGCTCGTCGTCGATACCTACGAGGACGAATGGAAGAAGGCCGTTACCGATCCGCATACGCGCAAACGCTTCCGCCACTTCGTCAACAGCGAACAAGGCGATGCGAACGTGACATTCGTCGAGGAGCGCGGCCAGATTCGGCCCGCGACGCCCGAAGAGCGCAAGTCGAAGCTGAACGATATTCCCGTCGTCGTCGAAACCGTCTGATTCATCGCAAATAGAAGGAGCACATCATGAACGACCGCATCGAACAGGACTGGACCGCCGTGTGCGAGCTCGACGACATCGTGCCCGATACGGGCGTTTGCGCGCTCGTGAAGGGCACGCAAGTCGCGGTGTTTCATCTCGCGGGCGAAGACGCGGAGTTGTACGCGATCGACAACTACGATCCGCATTCGCAGGCGGCGGTGCTGTCGCGCGGGATCGTCGGGAGTCTGGGCGAGCGGCTCGTCGTCGCTTCGCCGATCTACAAGCAGCACTTCGATCTGCGCACCGGCGAATGCCTCGAAGCGCCGGAGCTTTCGGTGAGCGCGTATCGCGTGAAGGTCGCGGGCGGCAAGGTGTGGGTCGCGGCATGAAGACCGAATATGCGGTTGCGGGCATGGCGTCGCTGAGCGACGTCGCATCGCGCCAGCGGCTCGTGGTCATCGGCAACGGCATGGCCGGCATGCGCACGGTCGAAGAGTTACTGAAGATCGCGCCCGGGCTGTACGACATCACCGTGTTCGGCGCGGAGCCGTACGGCAACTACAACCGCATTCTGCTGTCGCCGGTGCTCGCGGGCGAAAAGAGCGTCGACGACATCATTCTCAACACGCGCGAATGGTACGACGCGAACGGCATCACGCTTCATGCGGGCGATGCTGTCATCGAAATCGATCGCGCGCGGCGCATCGTGCGCTCGGCGAAGGGCGTCGAGGCGCGTTACGACCGCCTGTTGATCGCTACCGGCTCGAAGCCTTTCATCATTCCGGTGCCGGGCTGCGATCTTCCCGGCGTGATCGCCTTTCGCGATATCCAGGACGTCGAGACGATGCTCGACGCGGCGCGCGATCATCGGCACGCGGTGATCATCGGCGGCGGCCTGCTGGGGCTCGAAGCGGCCAATGGCCTGCAGCGGCAAGGCATGTCGGTGACGGTCGTGCATGCGAGCGACAGCCTGATGGATCGTCAGCTCGACGCGACCGCATCCGCGTTGCTCAGGCGCTCGCTCGAAGCGAAGGGGCTCAACTTCGCGATGGCCGCGCAGACGACAGACATCGTCGGCGAAGACCGCGTGCGCGCCGTGCGTTTCGCGGACGGCACGCAGATCGATGCGGATCTCGTCGTGATGACGGCGGGCGTGCGGCCGAACATCGCGCTCGCGCAAGAGGCGGGGCTGCATTGCGAGCGCGCGATCGTGGTCGACGACACGCTGCAGACCTTCGATCCGCGCGTCTATGCCGTGGGTGAATGCGTTCAGCATCGCTCGGCGACGTTCGGGCTCGTCGCGCCGATCTGGGATCAGGCGCGCGTGGCGGGCGCGCATCTCGCGGGCGCGGGGCATCGGCGTTATGTGCAACGCGCGACCGCGACCAAGCTCAAGGTGACCGGCGTCGATCTGTATTCCGCGGGCGATTTCGTCGGCGGCGAGGGCAGCGAGGATCTCGTGCTGCGCGATCCGCGCCGCGGCGTCTACAAACGTCTCGTGCTGCAGGCAGGACGCTTGATCGGCGCGGTGCTGTACGGCGACGTGAAGGACGGCGGCTGGTACTTCGATCTGATTCAGAACCGCACGGACATCGCGCATCTGCGCGGCAAGCTCCTTTTCGGCAAGACGCTTTGTGAAGCCTGAAAGTAAAGCCTGAAACAAGGCCAGGGAAATTGAACGTGAGCATGCCCATCATTCCGATTCAAACCGCGTCCGTCAAAACGACGTGCCCGTATTGCGGCGTCGGCTGCGGCGTGGAAGCGTCGCCGAAGAGCGCCACCGAGGTGACGATCGCCGGCGATGAAGCGCATCCGTCGAACTTCGGCCGTCTGTGCGTGAAGGGCTCGGCGCTCGGCGATACGGTGGGGCTCGAAGGGCGTCTGCTCGACCCGAAGCTGCGCGACCGGCAAACGGGCGCGCTCAGCGACGTGTCATGGGACGACGCGCTCGGCGCTGTCGCGAGCGGCTTCGCGCGGATCATCGCGGAGCACGGTCCTGATGCGGTCGCGTTCTATGTGTCGGGCCAGTTGCTCACCGAGGACTACTACGTTGCGAACAAGCTGATGAAGGGCTACATCGGCAGCGCGAACATCGATACGAATTCGCGGCTGTGCATGTCGTCGTCGGTGGCGGGGCATAAGCGCGCGTTCGGCGAGGACCTCGTGCCGATGAACTACGAGGATCTCGAACTCGCGGATCTCGTCGTGCTGGTCGGCTCGAATACCGCGTGGTGTCATCCGATTCTCTTTCAGCGCATCGTGAAGATGAAGGAGAAGCGTCCGGAGATGAAGATCGTCGTGATCGATCCGCGCCATACCGCGACCTGCGAAATGGCCGACTTGCATCTGCCGCTCAAGCCCGGCACGGACGTGCGCCTCTTCAACGGCCTGCTCGCTTTTCTCGCGGAGCACGACGCGATCGACGCGGCTTTCGTCGATGCGCATACCACCGGCTTCGACGACGCGCTCGCCGCGGCGGGGCCATCGGATCTCGCCCGGACGGCGAAGGACTGCAAGCTCGATCAACACGATCTGATGACGTTCTACCGCCTGTTCGCGCGCACCGAGCGCGTCGTGACCGTCTACTCGCAAGGCGTGAATCAGTCGAGCGCGGGCACGGACAAGGTGAACGGCATCATCAACTGTCATTTGCTGACGGGGCGCATCGGCAGGCCGGGCATGGGGCCGTTCTCGTTCACCGGTCAGCCCAACGCAATGGGCGGGCGCGAAGTCGGCGGCCTTGCGAACACGCTCGCCGCGCATCTCGAGTTCGGCGACCCGTTGCACGGCGAGATCGTGCGGACGTTCTGGAATGCGCCCGCGATCGCGCAGCGTGCCGGATTGAAGGCCGTCGAACTATTCGATGCGATCGACGCCGGTCGCGTGAAAGCGGTGTGGGTGATGGGCACGAACCCGGTCGTGAGCCTGCCCGACGGCGACCGCGTGAAGCGCGCACTAGAGCGATGCGAACTCGTGGTCGCGTCGGACATCATCGAGAACACGGATACGAACGCGTTCGCCGATGTGCTGCTGCCCGCGCTCGGCTGGGGTGAGAAGGACGGCACCGTGACCAACTCGGAGCGGCGCATCTCGCGTCAGCGCGCGTTCATTCCGGCGCCGGGCAAGGCGCGCGCGGACTGGCGCATCATCTGCGATGTGGCGCGGCGCATGGGCTTCGAAGGCTTCGATTTCACGGGACCGCACGAAATCTTCGACGAGCACGCGCGCCTGAGCGCATATCGCAACGACGCATCGACGGGCGTGCATCGCGGGTTCGATATCGGTGGCCTGACGGGTCTCGGTCGCGCGCAATACGACGCATTGCAGCCGACGCAGTGGCCCTTGCCTGCATCGGCGCAAGCGGGAACGGCGAGGCTTTTCGAAACACGCCGCTTCAGTCACGCCGATGGCCGCGCGCGCTTCGTCGCGACCGTTGCGCGCGCGCCGGTCAACGCCCCCGATGATGACTATCCGCTCGTGCTCAACACCGGCCGCGTGCGCGATCAATGGCACACGATGACGCGCACGGGCCGCTCCGCAAAGCTCGCGGGACACATCAGCGAATCGTTCATCGACATGCATCCGCAAGACGCGCTCGCATGCGGCGTGCGCGAAGGCGAACTCGCGCGCGTGTCGAGCCGCTGGGGTTCGATGATCGCGCGCGTGCAGCACGGCGGCGGCATGCCACGCGGCAGCGTCTTCGTGCCGATTCACTGGAACGATCAGGTCGCCTCCGATGCGCGTGTCGGCGCGGTGGTGAATCCCGTCGTCGATCCGGTGTCGGGCGAACCGGAGTTCAAGCACACGCCGGTTGCGGTCGAGAAATTCCACGTGACATGGCATGGCTTTTCGCTCTCGCGCGCCGCGCCCGATCTCGACATGGTCACGCACTGGACGCGCGTGCATGGCGCGCGCTTCGTGCGCTACGAGATGGCGGGGCGCAATCGTTTCGATGCCTCGCATGGCGATCATCACGACTGGGCGCGGGCGCTCTTTCACATCGACGACCCGCACGCGGACTGGATCGAATACGAGGACAAGAGCGCGGGCGTATATCGCGCGGCGCATGTGGTGGACGAGCGCATCGAGAGTTGCGTGTTCATCTCCGAGCGGCCCGATCTGCCCGCGCGCGCCTGGCTCGCGACACTCTTCGAAAAAGACCGGCTCGACGACGAGGACCGCGCGAGCCTCCTGCTCGGCGCGCCGATCGGCAAGGGCGAGGACACGGGACCGACCGTGTGCTCGTGCTTCGGCGTCGGACGCAATACGATTTGCGCCGCGATTCGCGACAAGGGACTGAAAACCGCCGCGGAGGTTACGTCGTGTCTGAAGGCGGGCGGGAACTGCGGATCGTGCGTGCCGGAGTTGAAGAAGCTCATCGTCGAAACGGAGATGGCGCGCCTCTCCACGGTTTGAATTCTGCGTGATGTATCGCACGGACGCGGGCGCCTGTCGCCCGCGTTTTTTATTTCAAGCCGTCTTCCCATGCCGGCCTCAACCGCGAAAACCCGCGAAAACAGGGCGTTTCCGGGTATTGGTATGCTCGAATGAGCGGTCGCCAACCAAATCTCTTACGAATTCTTACGACGTGAAACGTAGTGTTGGCTTCCCAACGCTTGAGGCGATTCATCTTCCGTACAGTCACGTCAAAACACAGGCACAAACCAACAAACGCCTGACAACAACATTAAAAAAGTAATGCGGGGATTGCGATGAAGAAGAACGCAAGACGAATCGATCGAGCGGAAGGCCAGTGCGTCATTATCCGCTCGATGCAAGTCACCATCGACCTTTTGCACGAACGAAGACTTCGTCTGAGCGAAGCTCGCGACGTTCGCTGCTCGCCCCGCTTCTGATCCGCTGGCCGCGCTCGCCGCGCATCCTGTCTCGAACGCCCGCTGAGTTTCACGCTGCTTCATCAACGTGAAATTCAGGCAAGGCTTTGATATAGGAATGCTAAGTAAAAAATTTACTCGTTGTGCCCGCTACATATCGGCGTCGATGTAGCCGGATTTGACCGTGCGCCTTCACTTGGAGACTTCACCATGCAACGCAAACTGATCGCAGCAGCAGCCGTCCTCTCGCTCGTTTCCGCCGCTGCCTTCGCAACGGGCACGAACTCCAGCTCGAGCTCGACTTCGGGCGGCACGACCGCAGCGGCCGTGTTCGGCTACGGTTCGTTCACCGCGACCAACGCCGGCATCGCCAACGGTCACGCTTCGTCGACGGCTGGTCAGGGCTTCGGCACGACGGGCAACACGACCAACGCGACGACCGGCCACATCAACACGTCGTCGGTCGGCGGCAAGGGCTTCGGCGGTTCGACGGCAACGGGCGTTTCGGGCGCCGACGCTGCTGCGAATGCCTGGAGCAAGCTGGGCGGCGGCTGGCGCTAAGCACACGGCGACGGACGGCGGACTTCGCCGCAACGGGGTTCGCTCTTCCGCAACCGATGTGACCGTGGTTCGAATAACAAAAAACGAAATCCAATCTTACTCATTCGATAAGGAATGCAAATCATGAAACGCACTCTGATCGCTGCCGTACTGCTCTCGTTCGTCTCCGTCGCCGCGATGGCCACGACCACGAACTCCAGCTCGTCCTCGACCTCGGGCGGCACGACCTCCGCTTCGGTCTCGGGCTTCGGCCGCTTCACGGCCACCAACTCCGGCACGGCCAACGGCAATGCGCAATCGATCGCCGGCAACATGTTCGGCGTGACGGGCAACGCCACCAATGCCACGACGAGCCACACCAACACGTCGAACGTGAGCGGCTTCGGTCACGGCAACGCGCAAGCGGGCGGCACCTCGGGCGCGGATGCCGCGGCCAATGCGTGGAGCAAGCTCGGCGGCGGCTGGCGCTAAGCTGGTCTGTGAGCCAAGGCAGGGGTGGCGTCACGACGAGCCGCGTGCGCGCGGGACACCGCCTTTGCCGAACCTATAAAAAAACTCCAAGTCGTCCGGGACCGTCATGCGCCGTGGCGTTCCCCTTTCCTCCGGAGCACCAAGATGAACAAGACCACTTTGCAATTGGCCTGCGCCGTTCTGTTTTGCGCCGCGCAACTCGCCCACGCTGACACCACCGCGAATTCGTCGTCGGGCTCGGTTTCGGGTTCGACGTCCACGGGCATCGGCCAGGGCGGCGGCTCGAGCCTGAACAACATCGGCACGTCGGCGAATTCGACGGCCAACACGCGTTCCAATTCCTCGTCGGTGGGCGGCCTCGGCGTCGCGACGGCGAGCGGCGGCCGATCGAGCGCGCAGGGCGGCTCGTCGAACGTGAACATCTCGCTGTCGATGCCGTCGCTCACGAACTCGGGCACGGACGCGAGCGGCACGGATGCGACCGGCAAGGCATCCACCGGTCCCGGCACGAGCGCGTTCGATACGCGCACGACGGTCGACTACAACCAGAGCTCGTACTCGGTGCGCACGACGCCGTCGATCGCCGCGCCCGCGCTGACGACGACGCTCTCCGACACCTGCATGGGCTCGGCAAGCTTCGGCCTGTCGATCACGGGCTTCGGCGCGACCGGCGGCACGACGCTCGTCGATCAGGCTTGTGTGCGCCGTCTCGATGCACGCGAATTCCGTGCGATGGGCCTGACCGATGTCGCGCTCGCGCTGCTCTGCCAGAGCGAGGCGAACCGCCGCGCCGTCGAAGCGACGGGCCATCTGTGCCCGGGCACGACCACGCCACTCGCGAAGTCGGGCGAAGACGCGGTGCTCTCGGATGACGAGAAGTATCGCGATCCGCTGGTCCGCGCGCGTCTCGGCTTGCCGGTGACCGCCGCGAACAACCCGGAAGTGAACATGAAGGCGCAGGACGACGCCAGGCAGGCTCGGCCGGCCCCCGCGAAGCAAGTCGCGCAGCCGACGCCGGTCGCGGCCCGCGTGTACGATCAGGCTGACGGCACGAACGGCGTCGAAGTGGCGAGCACGCCCATCGGCGAGAAGATCGAAGTCTCGCTGGTGAAGTGAGGAAGCACCCGACGCCGTGACAACATGGCGTCGCGGAGCAGCGAAAGATGCGCCCGAGCGATCGGGCCGCCTCTACCTTTGAAGGGTTGGCTTTGAGAAATTGGTCCCGGAGAGTCAACCCTCGTTTTCCCGCTGAGGCATGCGATGAAGAGTCACAAGAAAATGGCGGCCATCGCGCTCGCGGCGAGTGCAACGGTCTCGATGATGCCGATGCACGCGCACGCCGATGCGAGCGCCGGCGTGATCTGGGCCGCGAACCCGGTCGGCGTGCAGTCGATGCCCGATGCACAGGCGCTCGCGCTTTTGCCGTCGAGCGGCTATGTGCCCTTGCAGACGTCGGGCGGCAAGTGCCTGCTCGTCGCGCGGCGCGGCACGCAGATCGTCGCGGTGGAACTGTCGCCGCTCTCGATCGGCGCGAAAGTGATCGGCTGGAAGCCGCAGGCCATCGACATGAGCACGCTCACGTCGAAGTGGGGCTACGTGCCGCCGACATCGTCGATCGATACGGCGAGCTTCGGCAATCCCGTGACCGGCTCGATCTCGCAACAAACCAAGACCGATACGTCGAAGAGCGGATCGTATGCGCGTTCAGGCAACTGGGGCAACGGCAACGTCGAGGCGCACAGCCGCGCGGTCGCATCGGGCACGGGTGAAACCGAAGCCGCCGAGTCCGTGACGGTGAACGGCAAGACCTATCGCAAGTACAGTCATTTCAAGCCGGCCACGGCCGAAGCGCCGATGCCCGCATCGGACGAATACTTCTGTCAGTGATGCGCGCGCGTCAGGTCGCGGCTGACTTCGTTTCGACGACCGCGGGCACGGGCAGGGCGATGTCCTCCGCGGTGCGGGGCTCGTTCCCGAAACGCGCGACCGAGAACGAGAACGTGTTGATGCCGCGCTCGCTCGTTGCCGACACCGTGCCGCGATGCATCTCCGCCACCGCCTTCACGATGGCGAGCCCGAGGCCGTGATTCTCGCGGCTGTTCGTGCGCGAGCTTTCCGCGCGATAGAAGCGGTCGAACAGATGCTCCATCACCGGCGGCTGGATCGGCTCGCCCGGATTGGCCACCGCGATGCGGATGCGCCCATGCTCGCGCGTGATCGTCACGGAAATGGTCGCGCCCGGCGCGCAGTGCTGTATCGCATTCATCACGAGATTGGACAGCGCGCGCCCGAATAGCGACGTATTGACGAACGCGCGCGCATCGCCGCTCGCGACCGCGCGGACCTGCGCTTCCTCGAGCGGAATTTCCAGAAAATCCAGCGTGCGGCTGACTTCCGCCGCGAGCGACACCTCGACGAGCCCGGTCGCGCGTTCGCCCTGATCGGCGCGGGCGAGAAACAGCATGTCGTTGATGATGGCGCGCACGCGCTCGAATTCTTCGAGATTCGACTGCAAAGTATGACGCAGCTCGTCGATCGAGCGGTCGCGGGTCAACGCGACTTCCGTCTGCCCGATGAGAATCGTGACCGGCGTGCGCAGTTCGTGCGCGACATCGGCGTTGAACGATTCGAGCCGGCCATATGCGTGATCGAGCCGTTCCAACGCGCCGTTGAAGGACTTCGCGAGATCTTCGAGCTCCATCGGCAGCGCGCGCGTGTTCAGGCGTTGCGAGCGATTGTTCGGACTCAGCTTCGATGCGTCGCGGGTCAGACGCGTCAGCGGTGCGAGGCCGAGCCGCGCGACCGAGTAGCTCAGCAGCAACACCGCGACGGTCGACAGCGCCATGAACGCGGCGAGCGCGAGACCGAACGCGCGCATCGTGTGGACGTTCGGCGCGCAGTCGATTGCGACGAAGAGCTGCAATGGCGGCCGGTCCGCGTTGGGCGGAATCGTCAGCGTGGTCATCAGCATGTCGTAGGCGCGGTCTTGCGGACGGAAGCGCGCATAGCCGCCCATCACGCGCCTGATGACGTGGCCCGCGGGCGGCGAGCCGTATTCATAGCGCGGATCGTTGCTGGACACGGCGAAGAGCGTGGAGCCATCGCGCGGCGTGATGTCGGCGAGTTTCTCTTTCGCGATCTTCCATTTGTCCGGAGTCGATACGTGCGTGACGATGAGCCGTGCAATCTCCGCGCGATTGTCGAGCGAGTCGCGCAGGTGCTGCTCCAGTTGCACGCGCAGCACGAGAAAGAGCCCCGAGCCGACGAGCGAAAAGACGAACAGCGCGACGAGCGCGAACATCACGGCGAGGCGCCGCGATATGGAGCGCTGCGTGCGCGGTTCATGCGGATCTTGCTGCGGCGACGATGCCCACTGCGTGCTCATGATGGTCTCGCGTCTTCCCTTGTATCGCGCATGTCGCGGGCTTCGCGCACTTCGAGCACGTAGCCCATGCCGCGCACGGTATGAAGCAGTTTCGTGCGGAACGGTCCGTCGAGTTTCGCGCGCAGCCGCTTGATCGCCGTTTCGACGACGTTCGTGTGGCTCTCGAAATCGACTTCCCAGACGAGCTCCGTGATCGCGGTCTTCGAGAGAATGTCGCCGTGGCGGCGCGCGAGCACGGAGAGCAACTGGAACTCCTTCGCGGTGAGATCGAGCCGCACGCCATCGCGCGTCGCACGGCGGCCGATCAGGTCCACATACAGGTCGCCGACCGAAATCAGCGTCGATTCCTGCGCGCGCGTGCGACGCGCGAGCGCATGCAGGCGTTCGACCAGTTCGAGAAACGAGAACGGCTTCGTGAGATAGTCGTCCGCGCCTTCGCGCAGCCCGCGCACGCGATCGTTGATGTGATCGCGCGCGGTGAGCATGATGACCGGCGTCGATTTCTGCATGCGCAACGCCTTCAATACCGCGAAGCCGTCGCGTCGCGGCAGCATCACGTCGAGCACGATCACGTCGTAGTCGTATTCGATGGCGAGATGCGTGCCTTCCTCGCCGTCCATCGCGACATCGACGACCCAGCCCTGCTCGGTCAGACCCGAGCGGAGGTAATCCACCACTTTGTGTTCGTCTTCGACTATCAGGACTTTCATGCCTGGCACCTGTGCGCGTTCAGTGTGTGTTTACCGCATTGTTCAACTGATAACTATACGAGCCTCGCGAGCATCGTGCTGACGTTTTCTATTCGCCAGAGCGGGTCGCATCGGCAACTTCCTGATTCTCGTTTGCCGCGTCGGTCGTGTTCCATCCACCGCCCAACGCCTTCACGAGCGCCACCGAGATAGTGCGCTGCTGCCCGCGAATCTGCACGTCCTGGCGCTCGCTCGTGAGCAATTGCTGCTGCGCGGTGATCACGTCGAGATAGGCGACGAGCCCGCCCGAATAGCGATCGTTCGCGAGCGACAGCAATCGCTGCGCATCGACGACCGCCGCGTGCGATTGCTTCGCCGCGCCGTCCAGCACCGACAATCCGACGATGCCGTCCTGCACTTGCTGGAACGCGCCGAGCACGGTCTGCCGATAGTTCGCGACAGCCGCGACATAGCCCTGATTCGCGAAGTCGACGGCCGCCGCGCGGCGGCCGCCATCGAACACGACCTGGCTCGCCATCGTGCCGATGGTCCACAGCAGGCTCGGCGCGGAAATCAGACTGGAGAACGCGGTGCTTTCCCAGCCGACCGTGCCGTTCAACGTGAGGCTCGGAAAGAACGCTGCCTTCGCCACGCCGATCTGCGCATTGGCCGCGGCCATCGCGCGCTCGGCGGACGCGACATCGGGTCTGCGCTGCAGCACGTCGCTCGGCACGCCGAGTGGTATCGACGGAAGCGGTTGGTCGTTCAGCTCCGGCGCGATCGAGAATTGCGGCGCCGGCGTGCCGACGAGCGCCGCGATTGCATGCTCGAACTGCGCGCGCTGGTTCAGCAGCAGTTGCGACTGCACGCGCGTCTGGTCGAGCAGCGCCTGTTGCTGCAGGACATCGAGGCCCGACACCGCGCCGAGATCGTGTTGCGCCTGCACGTAATCGAGCGCTTTTTTCTGCAGATCGACGGAGCGGTTCAGCACGTCGATTTCCCCATCGAGCTCGCGCATCGAGAAGTAGTCGCTGGCGAGATCGGTGGTGAGCACGAGACGCGCGTTCGCGAGATCGTCGCGCGATTCGTCGGCGGAGGCGCGCGCGCCTTCCACTTCGCGCCGGATGCGGCCGAAGAGATCGACGTCGTAGTTGACCGTCGGCGCGAGCTTCAGATCGTTCTGCACGGTCGAGCTGTTCGGCGTCGCGTAGTTGGTGACGGGTCGGTTCTTCGAAATGCGCGAGCGTGACGCGTTCGCGCCGAGATCGATTTCCGGCAGCGCGAGCGCGGACGTTTGCGCGAGCGTCGCGCGGGCTTGCGCGTAGTGCGCGCTCGCGGCGGCGAGCGTCTGATTCTGCGCGAGCGCCTGCGTTTCCAGGCCGTTCAGCGTGACGTCGCCGAAGCCTTGCCACCATTCGAGCGCGACCGGCGCATGCGACGGTTCGCCCACGCGCCAGTACGAATCCGTCTTCCAGGTCGGCGGCGCTTCGGCGACGGGCCGATGATAGTCGGGCCCGACGGTGCACGCCGCGAGCATCGATATCAGCGTGATGGAGAGCACGGCTTTCATGATGCCGCCTTGCTGCCCGATGCGGGCTGCGCTTGCTTCTGCTGCGGCGCGATCACGACATGGTCGCCGTCGGCGATCGAGTCGCTCGGGTTGATGATGACCTTGTCGGTCGCCTCGATGCCGCTCTCGATTTCGAGCGATTGCCCGAGATCCTGGGCGATCACGATCTTGTGCAGACGCACGTGACCGTCGGCATCGACGACCGCGAGGCGCGGGCCTTCGGCGCGAAAGAGCAGGGCGTTGCCCGGCACGAGCAGGCGCGCGTGCGCGGTCGCGGGCAGCGCGACCTGCACATACGCGCCGGGCCGCAGGCGCGCGTCGGGATTGGGCAGCGTCACTTCGACCTGCAGCGAGCGCGTGGGCACGTCGATCGCGCCGGAAATGTGGGTGATCTTGCCGCGAAACTGCTGGCCCGGCAGCTCGGCCTGCGAGACCGTCACATCCTGCCCGACGGACACGTTCTGCGCATACGCCTGCGGCAGTTGCACGAACACGCGCAGCGGATCGGACTGCGCGAGCGCGAAGAGCGCGCGGCTCGTGCCGCTGCCGGCATCGATGAGATCGCCGACATCGACATTGCGCTGCGTGACGACGCCCGCGAACGGCGCGACGACGCGCTTGAACGATTCGAGCTGACGCAGACGCTTCACGTTGGCGTCGGCGGCGGCGAGGTTCGCGACGTCCTGGTTGTACGTGCTTTGCCGCTCGTCGAGCTCCTGTTGCGATACGGCGTCGCGCTGACGCAGTTGCTGCCAGCGTTCGAGCGAGCTCTTCGCGAGGCCGAGGCTCGATGCGGTCTGATCGCGTTGCGCCACGGCTTGCGCGAGCTCCTGATCGATCTCGGGCGTGTCGAGGTCGGCGAGCACCTGGCCTTGCTTGATGCGCGCGCCGATATCCACATACCAGTGCAACAGATAACCGGTCGCGCGCGCATAGATCGGCGATTCGACGAAGCCGCGCAGCGTGCCGGGCAAGGTCGTTTCACCGCCGCCGTCGGTTTGCGTCGGCATGACGACGTTCACGTACTGCTGCGCGTTCTGTTGCGTGCGCGTGGCGATCGAACGGCCATGCAGCATGTCGGTGACGACGGTGCGCGCCGCGCCGATCGCGAGCAGCGCGAGCACGATGACGAGCGCGATCTTCGCGCGCTTCCATTCGACATGGCGCGGCGGCAGCGCCGGTCCTTCGTTCGGGTCGCGAGCGGGAATCGCAAGCGATGCGTGGTTCTTTTCGGTCATGTTCGTCGGGATGCCTGGATGTCAGTGTTGGCCGGTGCCGTCTTCATGCTGCGTCTGGCCGCGGCGCGCGGCGCGGCGCGCGAGACGCGCGTGAATGCCCGCAAACACGAGCGGCACGAAAAAGAGTGTGGAAACCGTTGCGAACAGCAGACCGCCGATCACCGCGCGGCCGAGCGGCGCGTTCTGTTCGGCGCCTTCGCCGAGGCCGAGCGCCATCGGAATCATGCCGATGATCATCGCGAAGGCCGTCATCAGCACGGGGCGTATGCGGCTCGCGCCCGCTTCGAGCGCGGCGGTGAGCGGCGGCATGCCGGCGTTCAGGCGCTGGCGCGCGAACGACACCATCAGAATGCTGTTCGCGGTGGCGACGCCCATCGTCATGATCGCGCCGGTGAGCGCGGGCACGCTCAGATGCGTGCCGGTGAGAAAGAGCATCCAGATGATGCCTGCGAGCGCGGCGGGCAATGCGCTCACGATGATGAGCGGATCGATCCACGACTGGAAGTTCACGACGATCAGCAGATACACGAGCACGATCGCCATTGCGACACCGAGGCCGAGGCCGAAGAACGACGTGCGCATGGTTTCGACCTGACCGCGCACGACGATCTGGCTGCCGCGCGGAAGCGTCTTGCGCGCTTCGTCGACGAGATGATTCACCTGCCGCGCGACGCCGCCGAGATCGCGCCCTTCGACGCTCACGAAGAGGTCGATCACGGGCCGGATGTTGTAGTGCGTGACCACCGCGAACTGATTCTGCGGCGAGAGGCGCACGAGGTTGCCGAGCAGTTGCGTCGGTCCGTTGATCGACGCGGACACGGGCGTGCGCAGCAGTTCGTCGATCGACGAGACCTGATACTGCGGCGTCTGCACCGCGAGGTTGTATTCGACGCCATTGCGCGGATTGAACCAGAATCCCGGCGCGGTTTGCGAGCTTCCCGACAGCGATACGAGCACGTTCTGCGCGACATTGCTCGCGGAGAGATTGAGTTGTTGCAGGCGCGTGCGATCCATCTGCAAATCGATCGCGGGCTCGTCGAGCTTCTGCTGGATGTGCGTGTCGACATTGCCGGGAATCATGCGGATCTGCTTCATCAGCCTGCTCGCGACTTCGAAGTTCGCCTGACCGTTTTGTCCTTGAATCTGCACGTCGATCGCGGCGGGCAGGCCGAAGTTCAGGATCTGCGTGACGATATCGGCGGGCTGAAAGAAGAACTCGACGCCGGGGAAGCGGCGCGGCAGGAGCGCGCGCAGTTCGTCGATGTACTTTTGCGTCGGCGCGTGATCGGGATTGAGCGCGACCTGGATTTCGCCGTCGAGCGTGCCGATCGTTCCGGCATTGCTGTACGACAGGTTGATGCCGCTATAAGGCAGGCCGAGGTTGTCGAGTATCGTCGCGAGTTCGTCTTGCGGCACGATCTGGCGCACGACCTTTTCGACTTCATCCGCGAGACGCGCGGTTTCCTCGATGCGCGTGCCGGTCGGCGCGCGCATGTGCAGACGGATATCGCCCGCATCGACGCTCGGGAAGAAGTCTTCGCCGAGCACAAACACGAGGCCCGCCGAGAGCAGGCAGAAGCCGAGAAATAGCGAAGCGAACATACGACGCTTCACGAGCAGGCTCGACAGGATCACGATATACGCGCCGCGCATGCGCTCGAAGCCGCGATCGAAACGGCGATGCAGGCGCACGAAGAGATTCGGCTTCGTCCTGGCATCGGGCGCGTGCGCGTGACCCATCAACAGCATCGCGAGCGTCGGCACGAGCGTGCGCGACAGGATGTACGACGCGAGCATCGCGAACACGACCGCCTCCGCGAGCGGCACGAACAGGAATTTGGCGACGCCGGTGAGGAAGAACATCGGCACGAACACGATGCAGATGCACAGCGTCGAAACGAGCGCGGGCACGGCGATTTCGCCCGCGCCTTCGAGAATCGCGTCATGCAGGTTCGTTCCCATGTGCAGATGGCGCTCGATGTTTTCGATCGTCACCGTGGCATCGTCGACGAGAATGCCGACCGCGAGCGCGAGACCGCCCAGCGTCATGATGTTGATGGTCTGCCCGAGCGCGTGCAGCACGATCAGCGACGAGAGAATCGACAGCGGTATCGAAATCGCGATGATGCAGGTGCTGCGCCAGTTGCCGAGAAAGAGCAGGATCATCGCGGCGGTGAGCGCGGCGGCGATCAGCGCTTCGCGCACCACGCCCTGCACGGCGGCTTTCACGAACACGGACTGATCGAAGAGCGCGCTGATCTTCAGATCCGGCGGCAGGGACGCGCGCGCCTGCGGCAAGAGGTCTTGCAGCGTGTTGACGATGGATAGCGTCGACGCGTTGCCGTTCTTCAGCACCGAGATCAGCACGCCGCGATGCCCGTCCTGCCGCACGATGTTGGTCTGCGGCGAGAAGCCGTCGCGCACGTGCGCGACTTCGCGCAGATACGTCGTCGCGCCGTTGATCGTGCGCACGGGAATGTCGTTCAGGCCCGCCACGGTCGCGGGCGAGCCGTTCATGTTGATCGTGTATTCGCGCGGGCCGATCTTCGCGGTGCCGGTGGGCAGGATCAGGTTCTGCGCGTTGACGGCCTGCACGACATCGGTGGGCGTCAGGCCTTTGGCGAGGAGCGCGCGCGTGTCGAGATCGACGGAGATGAGGCGCGTCTTGCCGCCGTACGGGTAAGGCACGGCCGCGCCGGGAATCGTCACGAGCTGCGGACGAAGGAAGTTGAGTGCGGTGTCGTTCAGGTCCTGCTCGGATTGCCGTGGACTGGACAGGCCGAGCTGGATCACCGGAATGCTCGACGCCGAATAGCTGATCACGAGCGGCGGCGTCGCGCCCGGCGGCATCTGCTTGAGCTGAGCCTGCTCGACGGCGACGGTCTGCGCGATCGCGGTCTGGATGTTCGCGGTGGGTTGCAGAAAGAGCTTGATGATCGCGATGCCCTGCAGCGACTGCGACTCGATGTGCTCGATGTTGTTCACCGTGGTCGTGAGACTGCGCTCGTTGACCGACGTGATGCGGTTGGCCATGTCCTGCGCGGAAAGGCCGGTGTAGTTCCAGATGATGCTGACGACGGGAATATCGATTTCAGGAAGCACGTCCACTGGCGTCGTCACGAGGACGAACGGCGTCGCCAGCAGAATCATGATGGCCATCACGATGAACGTGTAGGGCCGCTTGAGCGCAACGTTGACTATCCACATTGGGTCGTTCGGAAGATGCTGGGGAAGGGCGCTGCGAACGAGGCGGACGCGGCGCGCGGGACGCAATGACGGAACAAGGCGTGCGGTTCGCCATCCGTGTCGCAATGGTAATGGCGGGGTGCCAACGACAATATGGCGTGAATATGGCGCTTATGTCAGATTAGGCGATTTGAAAGCAAGCTTGCGAAAGCGTGCGGTCAGGACCGCGCGCTTGCATTGAACAGGGCGGGAATAGCGGGGCGTGGGGACGGGTAACGCTTTACATCGGGCGCAAGCTCATGAGCGAGACGGCGCGGGATCGATCGCGTGTTGCGGGAACCGTGCGTGTCTCGTTCGAGGAGCGTGTCAGCGTAGTTGCGTTACTGCGGAGTCTGTCCGAGCGGCGTCGTCGACATTGTGCGTCCGGAAGACGAAGAGCCGTCGCTCGACGCGCCGTACGCGCTTTGTGCGCTGACCTTTGCTTCGGCAGCCTGAATGTCGTTCGGATAGAACGTGTCGCGCTCGGACGGGTTATAGCCGGCTTGCTCGACGCGTTGCAGATCCTGCTTGACCTGCGCGCGCGTCAGGCCGTCGGATTGAGCGAGTGCGGCGAGCGGCGCGGCGGCAAGGGCGATGGCGGCAATGCGTGTGATCAGTTTCATGGCGTGCTCCTCATGCGTTTGAAGGATGAACGCGGCGTGCGGTTGCGCGATGTGCAGCGTCGGCACGCTTACCACAGCCACCACTGAATTCTATTTGTCGTACGGTGACGACATGCTGGCGATCAGATGGCGGTATGGTCAGATTGGAGCGTCGACTGAACGAGCAAAGAGCGTAGCGAAGAGGCATCTGTGATTCCATCCAGCCGGTGATAGACTCGCCCGCGTGAGGCGGTCTGTAAGCCGGTTAAAAGAACATCGTACGCGGGCATGATGCGCCTGAAAGCGCGTCCCCGACATCGCAACAGGAACCGATAAATTGCCGTTCAATCTGCCGACCACGGCCACCGCGCCGTTTTGTCCATCGGAAGTCAAAGGCTCGGTCGCCGTTGCGCCGGGCGCGCCGCTCTGGAAGAAGCTCCTGCAGTTCGCGGGGCCCGGCCTGCTCATTTCGATCGGGTATATGGACCCCGGCAACTGGGCGACCGACATCGAAGCCGGATCACGATATGGCTATAGCCTGCTCTTCGTCGTCGTGTTGTCGAGCGTCGCGGCGATGGTGCTGCAATGCCTTTCGATGCGGCTCGGCATCGTCACCGGGAAGGATCTCGCGCAGCTATCGAGAGAACGTTACGCGAAGCCGGTCGCGAACGTGCAATGGATGCTCGCCGAGTTATCGATCATCGCCTGCGATCTCGCGGAAGTGCTCGGCGGCGCGCTTGCGTTTCATTTGCTGTTCGGCGTTTCGCTGATGTGGGGCGTCGTGCTCACCGCGTTCGATACGCTCATCGTGCTCGGCCTGAAGGGGAAGAACTTCCGTGATCTCGAAGCGATCATGCTCGGGCTCATCGCGACGATCGGCGTGGGATACATCGTCGAGCTCGTGCTCGTCAAGCCGCATTGGCCTTCGGTTGCGGCAGGACTCGTGCCGTCGATCCACGCGTTGAGCGATCGCGAGCCGCTCTATCTCGCGATCGGCATACTCGGCGCTACCGTGATGCCGCATAACCTGTATCTGCATTCGTCGATCGTGCAGACGCGGGTCGTTCATCGCGATGCGAAGAGCCTTGCATCCGCGATCAATCTTTCGCGGCTTGATACCATCGTGTCGCTCGTTCTTGCGCTGCTGATCAATGCGGCGATCCTGATTCTCGCGGCATCGGCCTTTCACGCGACGGGGCATACGCAAGTCACCGAGATCGAAGATGCGTACAAGCTGCTTGCGCCGATCGTCGGCACCGGGCTGGCTGCGATTCTGTTCGCGGTGACGCTGTTCGCTTCGGGACAAAGCTCGACGTTCACCGGGACCATTGCAGGGCAGGTGATCATGGAAGGATTCCTGCAACTGAAAATTCCTTGCTATCAGCGCAGATTCATCACGCGTGCGCTCGCGCTCGTGCCCGCGCTGATCGGCGTGTATGCGATGGGAAACGGGGCGGTCGGCAAGCTGCTCGTCGCGAGTCAGGTCGTGCTGAGTCTGCAGTTGCCGTTCGCGCTTTATCCTTTGATTCGGATGACGAACGATCGCGGGCTGATGGGGATCTTCGCGAACAAGCCGCACATGAAGTGCGTCGCGTGGGCGCTGTTCGTGGTCATCAGCGCGGCGAATATCTGGCTCGTGGTGCAGACGGTCGCGGAATGGATCGGCTGAAATGACGTGCGCCATGCACTTTTCCAGGTGCATGGCGCTTCAGGAAAGCCGTCCTCGTTGCCTACTTCACCACCGCCACCGGCACATTCGATTTGGCCGCGACCGCCGCTGGAATCGCCGTATCGACAGGCCGCGTTTCATCCACCGTGGTCCGTCCGCCGTCGCGGAAGAATGCCTGCTCGGCCGCCTTGTTCAAAACGAGGATACTGATCCGCCGGTTGGTCGGCTCATCGACGACTTCCTTGTTGAGCGGCAGCACGTCGGCAAGCCCGCGAACCTGTAGCACCTTGCTTTCCTTCATGCCGCCCGCGACCAGCGCACGCCTCGCGGCATTCGCCCGCTCGCTAGAAAGCTCCCAGTTCGAATAGCCCGCCTGATTGCCGGAATAAGCCACCGCATCCGTGTGCCCCGCGATCGACACGCGGTTGTCCACATCGTTCAGCGACGCGCCGATGTTGGTCAGGATCGTCGTCACATAGCTTTCGAGCCTGGAGCTGCCAGAAGCGAACATCGGCCGCTTGAGCGAATCGACGATCTCGATGCGCAAGCCTTCGCTCGTGATCGCGATGCGAATCTGATCCTTGAACGCGCGCAACGCAGGCATCTGTTCGATGAGCGCCATCAGCTTCTGCTTGAGTTGCTGCAGCTTCTGCAAGTCTTCCATCGCGACGGCCGCGCGCGCGATCGACTGCGGCACCGGTTGCGTCTGACTCTTGTTGCCTTCACCGGGGCGCGTGCTCGACAGATCCTTGCCGCCGCCCGTGATGACGCTCGTATGCGCCGAAGCGCCGCCATCGTTGCCGAACAATGCGGAGAGCGGCGTATTGAAGTACTGCTCGATGCCTTCCTTGTCGTACTTCGACGTCGAGCCGAGCAGCCACATCAACAGGAAGAACGCCATCATCGCGGTGACGAAGTCGGCGTAGGCGATCTTCCACGCGCCGCCATGATGGCCGTGGCCGTGCCCCTTCTTCTTGCGCTTCACGACGACGGTCGGCGCAAGCACGGATTGCAGCGGATCGCGTGACGGTTTTTCAGCCATGAGCGTAAGTCCTTTGCGTGTCCGATAACATCAGGAAGCCGACTTCGGCATCTTGGTCGCGCGCACCGCGTCGTCGAGTTCCTTGAAGCTCGGACGATCGGCGGTGAAGAGCACCTTGCGGCCGAACTCGACGGCCACGGTCGGCGCATAGCCGTTCATCGATGCGAGCAGCACGGACTTCACGCACTGAAACGGCTTCGCTTCGGCGGTGCCCTTCGCGTTGAGCAGATCCGCGAGCGGTCCGATGAAGCCATACGCGAGCAGAATGCCGAGGAACGTGCCGACGAGCGCACCGGCGATCATCTCGCCGAGCACCGCGGGCGCGGCGCCGACCGAGCCCATCGTGTGCACGACGCCCATCACCGCCGCGACGATGCCGAAGGCAGGCAGACCGTCCGCCATCTTCTGGATCGCATTCGCGGCGACCGAGCTTTCGGCGTGATGCGTTTCGAGTTCTTCGTCCATCAGGTCCTGCATTTCGAGCGCATTGACATTGCCCGCCGACATCATCCGCAGATAGTCGACGATGAAATCGAGCAGATGATGATCGGCCATCACGTGTTCGTACTTCTGAAAGAGCGGGCTGGACTCGGGCGCGTCGACATCGGCTTCGAGGGCCATCATGCCTTCCTTGCGCGCTTTCTGAAGCAGTTCGTAGAGCAGGGCGATCAGCGAGAGATATTTCTCTTTCGTGTAGCCGCCGCCTTTGAAGGCCTTCGGGATGGATTGCAACGTCTTCTTGAGCGTCGGCGTCGGATTCGATACGACGAACGCGCCGATCGCTGCGCCGAAAATGCACAGCAGCTCGAACGGTTGCACGAGCGCGGCAAGATGACCGCCGACGCCGACGAAGCTTCCGATCACCGAGCCGATGACCACCACCCAACCGATGATGACAAACATGTTTTCTCCGCAAATGTCCGGGCGCCGCGGGCCGTGCGTGCTCGGGATCGAGGCGCGCACGGCTCGCGACGCATTGTTCGCTTGTTGTGGGGCTTATCGGCTCGGAAGTGCCGGAGATTTAGGGTGGCGCGCGCAAGTTTTTCTGCGCAAAGGTTTGCGGGGTAAATCTTACGTTCGTTCGCTGCAGGCTCGAGGGTGTCGGCCGATTACGTCGCGGGTAATGGATCGCGTGCACATGTTTCGTCTAACATCGCTCGCATGAACTCGACCCTCGCACACCCTGTCGTTCAATCGGGCGTCGGCACGCTGTTGCGCGAATGGCGCCAGCGACGACGCATGAGTCAACTCGATCTCGCGGGCGTCGCCGATGTCTCGACGCGTCATCTGAGCTTCGTCGAATCGGGCCGCTCGCTGCCGAGCCGGGAGATGTTGATGCGGCTTTCCGAGCAACTCGATGTGCCGCTGCGCGAGCGCAACACGCTGCTCGTGGCGGCCGGTTATGCGCCGCTGTATCGGGAGCGCGCCCTCGGCGATCCGCAGCTCGACGCGGCGCGGCGCGCTGTCGATCTGGTGCTGAAGGGCCACGAGCCGTATCCCGCGCTCGCGGTCGATCGTCACTGGACGATGGTCGCGGCCAATGCTGCGCTTGCGCCGCTCGTCGCGTCGGCACGGGCGGAACTGCTGGCGCCGCCGGTCAACGTGCTGCGCCTGTCGATGCATCCGCAAGGTCTCGCCGATGCGATCGACAACTGGCACGAATGGCGCGCGCATCTGCTCGCGCGCTTGCGCCGGCAGATCGACGTGTCGGGCGATGCCACGCTCGTCGCGCTCCTTGCGGAACTCGAAGCGTATCCGCCGCCCGCGCATGCGCGGCACGAATCGTGCGTCGAGACAGATCCGGTCGTCGTGCCCTTGCGCATGCGTACGCGGCATGGCGTTCTGTCGTTCTTCAGCACGACGACGGTGTTCGGCACGCCAGTCGATATCACCTTGTCGGAGCTTGCGATCGAAGCCTTCTTTCCCGCCGACGATGCCACCGCGGCCATTCTTCGCGAACTCGCCGCACCGGGACGTTGAGCTTGCGTCGCTGCGCGCGTGCTTACAGAATTGACCCTGGTCCGAATGTGCGGATCAATGAGAAGGCAGGCTGCGTGGCGAGCGGTACGCGGCTTGCGTCACAGCTTTTGTCCAACCAACGCGGAAGACGGCGATGATTCAAACATTCGAGCAAGTGATCGGCGGGCAAAAGATGCAGTTCTGCGCGAGCATCGCGGAAGGCGGCGGCCCGGCGCGCGTCATCATCAGTCGCGCGGATTCGGCGGAGTCGCTCGTGATCGTCGAGGCCAATGGCATCATCGGCGCGATCAAGGCGGAAGTGGAAGCGCCCGCTACGCTCGTCGCCGATGCCGTGCGCAAGGCGCAGCAGGAAGCGCTGATCGAGCGCGCGCTGGAAACCGGCGCCGTGCAGACGACGAGCCTGTAGCGTTTTTTGCCCGTCACGCGCGTAAAAATGCCCGCGCGGCGCATGCGGCCGCGCGGGCATCGCTTTATGCGCCCGATGATCGCTCAGTGAGTCACATGCGCGGCTCGCCGTTCTTCGGATCGGCGGGCACCATCGGCGTGGCGGAATCCGGGCCGTCGGGCATGTCCGGGTCGTCGGGATTCGGCGGAGCGTCGGGGTCGAGCAGCTTGTCCGGGTCCGGTTCGAGCGGCTCCTCGGGGGAGCGGGGCATCGTCGACATGATGTTCTCCTCAAAGAATTCGTGGCGCGCGCGCTGACGCGATTTCCAGCGCGTTTCGCCGGAGCGTCGCAACGGGCGTTCCCGCCTTTGCTCGTCACTCATTCGGCTTCGTCCGGGAGCGGGCCGCACGCGCGGTTCGGTTCCTTCGTCTTCGCGCTCGCCGGGTTGTTCACATGACGCGCGATCAACGCGGCGCACAACAGCAGCGCGACGGAGATTCCGGCGGACCAGCGCACCGCATCGACGACGGCTGCGGCGGGTGCGGCGCCATCGCCGTGGGCCGCGAGTGCGCCGAACGCCGCGACGCCGATCGCGCCCGCCGCCTGCCGCGCGGTGTTGAGCACCGCCGAAGCGGTGCCCGCGCGTTGCTGGCCGACGGTGCCGAGCAACGCGGTGGTCATCGCCGGGACGGCGAGGCCCATCCCCGATGGAATCAGCAGGAAGGGCACGAGCAGCGCGGTGGTGGACGTCGTCGCATCGACGAAAGCGAGGGCGGCGAAACCGGCGGCATCGAGCAGTGCGCCGAAGATCATCGGGCCGCGCGAGCCGAAGCGCGCCACGGCAGGACCGCTCGCCAGATTCGAGATCAGGAAGCCGCCGGTCAGCGGCAGAAACGCGAGGCCGGTCTGCAAGGGCGTGTGGCCGAGCACGCGCTGCACATACAGGCTCAGTAGGAACACCATCCCATAATAGGTGAGATTCACGCCGATGCCGAAGACCACCGCCGCGCTGAACGTGCGCTCGGCAAAGAGCGAGAGCGGCAGCATCGGCGCGCGGCTTCTGCGTTCGATCGCGATGAACGCGCTGCCTGCCGCCAGCGCGAGCACGAGCGCGCCCGCCACGAGCGGATGCGCCGGCCCGAGCGGGCGCAACTCGATCACCGCGCCGACGAACGACGCCAGCGCGACGATCGCGAGCGCCTGGCCGGGCAGGTCGATGCCGCGCGCATGACCGGCATCGTTGGCGCGCGCTTTTTCGATCCACGCGAGGGTCGCGACGATGCCGGCCGCGCAGATCGGCAGATTGACCCAGAAGATGCTGCGCCAGCCGAACGCCGCGATCAGCACGCCGCCGAAAATCGGCCCGGCCGCGATCGACACCGCGCCCGCCGCCGTCCACAGGCCGACCGCACGCGCGCGCAGACGCCGGTCATGGCCGCATGCCGCGTTCAGTAGCGCGAGCGAGTTCGGCAGCATCGCCGCCGCGCCGACGCCTTGCAGCGCACGCGCGGCGATCAGTTGCGCCGCATCGCGCGAAAACGCGCACGCGAGCGAAGCCAGCGCGAAGAGCGCGAGCCCGCCGAGGAACATGCGCCGCGCGCCGAAGCGATCGCCCAGCGAGCCGCCTGAGAGCATCAGCGCGGCGAAGGCGAGCGCGTAACTGTCGACGGTCCATTGCAGGCTCGCGACGCTCGCGCGCAGATCGTGGCCGATGCTCGCGAGCGCGACATTGACGATCGAGACATCGAGCTGGGAGACGACGAAACCGACGCTCGTCGCCGTGACGACGAGCATCTGTCGCGCGGACAGGCGCGTTTCGGAAGCGGAAAGGTTCGAGTTCATGCCGTTCATCGTAGGCGCGCCGCGCGTGCGAAGTTTCGGCGCGGGCTGAAACGTGAAAGCGGAATGAAAAAATGGCGCGCCGCATCGACGGCGCGCCATTTTCGTGAAATCGCTCGTGCCGGATCAGCGCGCTTGCTTGATGAAGAGCGTCGTCAGCGCGCCGACCGCGCACAGTGCGCCGACGTAGATCGCGGGCGCCATCGGGCTCGACTTCATCATCAGCGAGACGACGATCGGCGTGAGTCCGCCGAACACCGCGTACGCGACGTTGTACGAAAACGAGATGCCCGAGAAGCGCACGGCGGGCGGGAACGACTTGACCATCACGAACGGAATCGCGCCGATCACGCCGACGAAAAAGCCCGTCAGCGCGTACCACGGCAGCAGCACGGCGGCATCGGCGGCGACCCGCTGGAACATCAGCCAGTACGACACGGCGAGCGCCGCGCCGCCGACGAAGATCGTCTTGCCCGCGCCGATGCGGCCCGCGATCGCGCCGGCCAGCACGCAGCCGATCGTCAGGCACAGCGTCGCCGCGCAGTTCGCGACGAGCACCGTCGCCGGCGCGATGTGGAACTGCTTCTGCAGCAGCGTGGGCGTCATCAGGATCACGACGACGATCGCCGCGGAGAGCATCCACGTGAGCAGCATGGACACGATGACGGCGCGACCGTGATCGCGCAGCACGGCCTTCAGCGGAAGTTCCGCCGCGAGCGACTTGCGCTTCTGCAACTCGGCGAAGACCGGCGTTTCATGCAGCCAGCGGCGCAGATAAACGGAACACAGACCGAAGATGCCGCCGAGCAGGAAGGGCAGACGCCACGCGAAATCGGCGACTTCGGCCGGCGCGAAAGTCTTGTTGATCGCGGTGGCGATCAGCGAGCCGAGCAGGATGCCCGCCGTCAGACCCGCCGTGAGCGTGCCGCACGCATAGCCGACATGCCGCCCCGGCACATGCTCCGACACGAACACCCACGCGCCCGGCACTTCGCCGCCGACGGCCGCGCCCTGCATCACGCGAAACAGGAGCAGCAGCACGGGCGCCATCAGGCCGATCGACGCGTAGGTCGGCAGGAGGCCCATCAGGAGCGTCGGCACGGACATCAGCAACACCGAAAGCGTGAACATGCGCTTGCGGCCGAGCAGATCGCCGAAGTGCGCCATGACGATGCCGCCGAGCGGACGGGCGAGATATCCCGCCGCGAAGATGCCGAAAGTCTGCAATTGGCGCAGCCAGTCCGGAATCGACGGTGGAAAGAACAATTGGCCGATCACCGGCGCGAAGAACACGAAGATGATGAAGTCGTAGAACTCGAGCGCGCCGCCGAGCGCGGCGAGCGTGAGCGTCTTGTAATCGCCGCGCGTGAGCGCGCGGCCGGCCGCGCGCGGGGCGTCGGTCAGAGGTGTTGCCTGCATCGAAAAAAAGAACCCGTGAGTGGAAAAGCCACGCGTGACGCGCGGTGGGACGAGGCTTTGCCCTGCGGGAGTGACTCAACGCGCCGGGTGGACGCGAAGCGAAGGCCCGGGCGTGGAACGGGAACGAACCGGCCAGGAACCAGCGGGCGCGGATTCGACGCCGCCGCCCGTCATCCGCGCTGCGGGATGCGACGGACAGTCGCGACGCAGCGTGCTACGCAACGTCTCGGTAAGACGGCGCCAGCGGGAACTTTTGAGCCAAAGGGGGCATGTTACAGGACGAAAGCCGACGCAAAAGCGAAAACCCGTTCTATTTTCGAGATGGTTGCGCGCATCAGACGCCGTTGGGGCGACCCGGTGCGCAGTCACATGCGTTGACAATTCGGATGAGTCCGATGGGAAAGGGTCGCACGGCTGCCCAGAATTCGCAGCTTGAATATCCTCGTCTCATCCCGCGACGAGACGCCCGGCGGGCGCCCGCAATGCGGCTTCCGCCTCATGTCCCTTGGACTCATCAGGTAAGACACCATGCGCGTCGCCGTTTTGCAAACCGACCCAAGTTATCGAAATCTCATCAGCGATGTCGTCAAGCGACTCGGCCACACCTGCGTGACCTTCGGCGATGGCCTCGTGCTATCGAAGGCGCTGTCCCGCTCCACGGTCGATCTGCTGATTCTCGACTGGAATTCCACGGGCCTTTGCGGTCTGGATCTGCTGAAATCCGTGCGCTCGAGTTTCGGCGAGCGCGTGCCGGTTCTGTTCGCGACGCCGGACGGCGCCGAGCACAACGTAGTCTGCGCGCTCACGGCCGGCGCCGACGACTACGTCGTTTATCCGATTCGCCCGGGCGAGTTCGGCGCGCGCGTCGAAGCGCTGTTGCGCCGCGCGTATCCCGCGGCCACCAGCGCGTGCCTCGAAGTCGGGCCGTATCGTTTCGATGCCCGGCAGCAGACCGTCACCGTGCGCGGCAAGCCGGTGCAGTTGAGCGGCACGCAATTCCGTCTCGCGCAGCTTTTCTTCTCGAATATCGGCCGCGTGCTGTCGCGCGACCATATCTTCGCGATGGTCTGGGGCCGCGAGTTCCGCGAAACCACGCGCACCATCGACAGCCATGTTTCGCGCCTGCGTCTCGCACTGGAAATCGAGCCGGTCAACAATTTCCGCTTGCAACCTGTCTACAAGAGCGGTTATCGCCTGCTGCATCTCTACGATGAAGGCGAAGCTTCGGGCGACGGCCTCACTGACCCCGCACCTGCGCAGATCGCGGCCTGAAGTCGATAGCAGCGAACGAATGAATGCCGTCGGGTCGACCCGACGGCATATTTCATTTCCGCGCGTTGTTCAGACTGCCGGCAGTGCCGGGCGCGTCTCGATGCTGCGGCGAATCAGCGCTTCGACCTCCTTGCGCTCGTCGCCCGCGAGCGGCAGGCGCGGCGGCCGCACCGGCTCCGTGCCCAGTCCGACGATCGCCTCGGCGAGCTTGATGTTCTGCACGAGTTTGTGCGACACGTCGAGCGCGAGCAGCGGCGCGAACCAGCGGTAGATCGTGCGCGCTTCCTCGACACGCCCCGCGCGAATCAGCTTGTGGATCGCCACCGTCTCGCGCGGGAACGCGCACACGAGGCCCGCGACCCAGCCGTGCGCGCCCATCAGGATCGCTTCCATCGCGAGATTGTCGACGCCGCAGAAGAGCGCATAGCGGTCGCCCGTTTCGTTGATGAGATCGGTGATGCGGCGCACGTCGCCGCTCGATTCCTTGATCGCCGCGAATTTCTCGTTTTCGGCGAGTTCGGCGAACATCTTCGGCGTGACATCGACGCCATAGGCGAGCGGGTTGTTGTAGACCATCAGCGGCAGCGGGCTCGCGTCGGCGACCATGCGGAAGTGATTGAGCGTCTCGCGCCGGTCCGACAGATAACGCAATCCCGGCAGCACCATATAGCCTGCCGCGCCGTGGCGCGCGGCGCGCTCGGCCTGGCGGCACCCGTCGAGCGTGCTGTTCTCCGCGATGGTCAGCAGCACCGGCACGCGGCCGCGCGCGGCGTCCACGGCGATGTCGAGCACCTCGAGTTTTTCGTCGAGCGACAATGTCGATGCTTCGCCGAGCGATCCGCACACGATGATGCCATCCACGCCCGCTTCGATCTGCGCGTCGATATTCTTCGCGGTCCACGCACGGTCTATGCTGAAATCGGCGTTGAACTTGGTGGTCACGGCGGGCATCACGCCTTCCCAGATATGCGTCACGGCAGCTCTCCGAAATTGATTGGATGGCAGGCAGTGTAAGCACCGAAAAATCGTGCGTCTTGCGCATTTCGCGCGCACCGCGCGCCGATTTCGGCATAGCCTTTTCGTCGTGAAAGCGCTGCGCCGGGCGCCCGTCCAGCCGATCTTCGGCTATGCCGATATCGTCATCAAATCGATTCAGCCGCGTCAAGACGCTCGTCGCCCGCGTTTCTACGATAGGCGGCATGAAAACCATCGACATCATCGACTCGCATACGGGCGGCGAACCCACGCGCCTCGTCGTCGCGGGTGGCCCGGATCTGGGCAGCGGCACGCTCGCGCAACGGCTCGACGCGTTTCGCGCGCGCCACGATCACTGGCGTCGCGCCATCGTCACCGAGCCGCGCGGCTCGGACGTGATGGTCGGCGCGCTGCTGTGCGAGCCGGACGTGCCAGGAGCCGCGGCGGGCGTCATCTTCTTCAACAACGTCGGCTATCTCGGCATGTGCGGGCACGGCACGATCGGGCTCGTCGCGTCGCTCGCGCATGCGGGCCGGATCGCGCCGGGGCGGCATCGGATCGACACGCCCGTCGGTCCGGTCGACGCGACGCTGCATGCGAACGGCAGCGTGAGCGTGCGCAACGTGCCGGCGTATCGGCACCGGCGCGCGGTGCCGGTCGACGTGCCCGGCCACGGCACGCTCACCGGCGATGTCGCGTGGGGCGGCAACTGGTTCTTTCTCGTCGCGGATCACGGGCGCGATCTCGTGCCCGCGCGCATTGCCGAGCTGACCGCGTTCACCGAGGCGATCCGCGATGCGTTGCAGGCGCAAGGCATCACCGGGGCGGACGGCGCTTGCATCGACCATATCGAGCTGTTCGCGGATTCGCCCGTCGCGGGCGTCGATAGCCGCAATTTCGTGCTGTGCCCGGGCAGCGCTTACGATCGCTCGCCCTGCGGCACCGGAACCAGCGCCAAGCTCGCGTGCCTCGCGGCGGACGGCGCGCTCGCGCCGGGCGAAGTCTGGCGGCAGGAGAGCATCATCGGCAGCGTGTTCGAGGGCAGCTACGCGATCGACGGCGACACTCTCATCCCGACGATCACCGGCTACGCGCACGTCATGGGCGAAGGTCGCCTCGTGTTCGACGAGCGCGATCCGTTCATGCAAGGCATCGAGCTCGGCGCGCGCGCATGAAGGCGGATGTGATCGTGGTCGGCGGCGGCATCGTCGGGGCGGCGTGCGCAGCCGAGCTCGCCGCGTGCGGTCTGACGGTCGATGTGCTGGACGCGCACGGCATCGGCGGCGGTGCGACGGCGGCGGGCATGGGCCACATCGTGGTGATGAACGATTCGCCCGCCGAGTTCGCTTTGGCGCGTGCCTCGCGCGAATTGTGGCTCTCGCTCGGCCCGCGACTGCGCGCGCGCGATGCATTTTCGCGTTGCGGCACGCTCTGGATCGCCGACGACGATGAAGAACTCGATGCCGCCCGTGCGATGCGCGATGTATTCGCGACGGCGGGCGTGCGCGCGCACATGCTCGACCGCGCCGCGCTGCGGGAATCGGAGCCGGCGGTGAGCCACGCGATGCAAGGCGGCCTGCTGATCGACGACGATGCGATCGTCTACGCGCCCGCCGCCGCGCAGTGGCTGCTGACGAGTTCCGCGCGCATCCGCGTATCGACCGGTTGCGCGGTGCATGCGGTCGATGCCGACGGCACGCACGCGAGCGTGACGCTAGCCGATGGCGCGCGGCGCACGGCGTCTCATGTCGTCGTCGCCAACGGGCTCGCGGCGGCGGATCTGATCGCGGGCGTGCCGCTCGAAGCGAAGAAGGGGCATCTGCTCATCACCGATCGCTATCCGGGCACGATCCATCATCAGGTGCTGGAGCTCGGCTACATCAAGAGCGCGCATCACGCGCGCGGCACGTCGGTGGCGTTCAACGCACAGCCGCGTCCGACGGGGCAGGTGCTGATCGGCTCGTCGCGCCAATTCGGCACGCTCGATCCCGCCGTCGACATGAATGTGCTCGCCACGATGCTCGCGCGCGCCAGGCACTATCTGCCGGGCATCGGCGCGCTTCATGCGATTCGCGCGTGGACCGGTTTTCGCGCCGCCACGCCGGACGGCTTGCCGCTGATCGGACGGGCGCGTTTTCCGGACGACCGTCTGTGGCTCGCGACGGGTCACGAAGGGCTCGGCGTGACGACATCGCTCGGCACCGCGAAGCTCATCGCCGCGCAGATGCTCGGCGAACCGATCCCGTTCGATATGCCCGATGTCAACGCCTTCTCTCCGCGACGATTCGCGCAGGAGCACGCGGATGGCTGAGCGCGTGCGCGTGATCATCGACGGCGAGCCGCTTGCCGTGCCCGCGTTCACGACGGTCGCGGCCGCCATCGCGATGCGCGGGGTCGGCGGCACGCGGCGCTCCGTCACCGGCGAGCCGCGCGCCGCGTTGTGCGGCATGGGCGTGTGTCACGAATGCCGCGTGACGGTCGATGGCCGCGCGCATGTGCTCGGCTGTCAGACGCTGTGCCGCGACGGCCTCTCGATCGAGACGATGCGATGAACGTCGAACGAGTCGATATCGCGATCGTCGGCGCGGGGCCGGCGGGGACGAGCGCGGCGCGGATCGCGGCACGAGCGGGCGCGCGCGTCGCGCTCGTCGACGACAATCCGCGCGCCGGCGGCCAGATCTGGCGGCAAGGGCCGAACGTCGCGCCCGCTGCGCCACTGCGCCGATGGCTCGATGAAACGCGCTCGCATGCGAATCTCATCGTGATGAGCGCGGCGAAGGTCGCGGCAGCGCCAGGCGACAAACGGCTGTTGCTGGAACGCGAAGGCGCGCCGCTCGTGCTCGCGTATTCGAAGCTCATTCTCGCGACCGGCGCGCGCGAACGCTTTCTTCCCTTCGAAGGCTGGACCTTGCCCGGCGTGACGGGCGCGGGCGGCCTGCAGGCGCTCGTCAAGGGCGGCATGCCGGTGCGTGGCGAGCGCATCGTCGTGGCGGGCAGCGGACCGCTTTTGCTCGCCGCCGCCGATACCGCGCGCCGTCACGCGGGCCGGGTCGTCGCGGTGCTCGAACAGGCGCCGCGCGCGCGCGTCGCCCGGTTCGTCGCACTGCTGGCGTTGACGCCGGGCAAGCTGGCTCAAGCCGTCAGGCTCGGCGTCGCGGGTTATCGAACGGACAGCGTCGTCGTGAAAGCGCATGGGAAGGGGCGTGTGGAAGCAGTCACGGTTCGAACGCGCGGGCGCGACGAAACGCTGGAAGTGGATCGCATCGCCTGCGGCTATGGTCTCGTGCCGAACACGACGCTCGCGCTCGCACTCGGTTGCCGGATCGACGAGCGCGACGGCGCGATCCGCGTCGACGACGCGCAGCGAACTTCGCAGGAAGCTGTCTTCGCGGCGGGCGAATGCACGGGAATCGGCGGGATGGAGCTCGCGAGCGTCGAGGGCGCGATCGCGGCGCACGCGGCGCTCGGCGTCGTCATCGATGCGCGGCTCGTGCGTGAGCGCGATCGCTGGCGTGCGTTCGCGCGGCGGGTGGCGCGTGCGTTCGAACTCGGCGTCGACGCGCGCGCGATGCCATCGCCGGACACCTTGCTGTGCCGCTGCGAAGATGTGTCGATCGGCGATGTCGCCGCGCATGCGGACTGGCGCGACGCCAAGCTTCACACGCGTTGCGGCATGGGGCCGTGCCAGGGGCGCGTCTGCGGCGAGGCGGCATCGGTCTACTTCGGGTGGCCGCGCGCGGCGGGGCGCCCGCCGATGGCGCCCGTGCGCATCGACACGTTGATCGAAGCGGGTCGGCGCACGGAAACGCCCGCTTCATAGTGGGGCCAGTGCCAATTTTGTCCGCGTGCGCGCGCTCCTATAATCGGTCGCCTGATTCATTCGAGCGCAAAACAATCTCATCCGCATGACGCACACGGCGCCCATCGCACCCCCTCCGGCATCGACGCTCTCCGACATGCTCGCGCATTTCGCGCTGCTTGCGCCGGTATTCGACGCAATGCCCGACATCGTGTTCTTCGTCAAGGATCGCGACGCGCGCTACGCGATGGTCAATCGCACGCTCGCGCGCCGCTGCGGCCACAAGGACGACAAATCGGCGCTCCTCGGCAAGACCGCGGAGGATGTGTTCCCGCGCCGCTTCGGGCGCATCTACACGGCGCAGGATCAGGCGATCATCGCGCAGGGCCATCAACTGATCGATCAGCTCGAACTGCATCTGTATCCCGGACGCGAGCCGGGCTGGTGCATGACCTGCAAGCAGCCGCTGCACGATACGCAGGGAAATATCGTCGGACTGGCGGGCATTTCGCGCGATCTGCAAGCGGCCGAAGGCACGCATCCGGCGTACAGCCGGCTTGCGGCGGTCGTGCAGCACATCCAGGAAAACTATGTTCAGCCGCTCAACATGCGGCAGCTCGCGCAGATGGCGAACATGTCGATCGCCCAACTGGAGCGGTACTTCCACAAGGTCTTTCATCTGACGCCGCGCCAGGTGCTGTTGAAAACGCGGCTGGACGCGGCCACCGCGCTGCTCGTGTCGCGCGAGAAAGTCACCGATGTCGCTGCGCTCTGCGGCTATACCGATCACAGCGCCTTCACGCGCCAGTTCAAGGCGACCGTGGGCATTACCCCGAGCGAATATCGGGCGCTGCTCCAGGCGGGCGCCGCGGGCGTGTCGCGCCCCGATTCCAGCCGGGAAGCAAACGTCTGACGGGAAATCGGGGCACGGCTGGTGCCGGAATTACACGGTCGTGCGGGCGCATCGTGACTTCTCGAGGCGTGCATCGGCCGTCACGCCTGCGCAATGCGGCATTCCCGTACATGGTGCAAGTCGGTCCGGTTTTTGCTCCTATGAGCACGCCGCGACCGGGCAAAATTTGCATCGGAGCGGCTAAAAACCGCGAGGCGTTCCGCACCGGCGCACACGCGGCATAAATAACGGTGCGTTCGGAATTCCCGCCGCGTTTTCGTGTCAGTCAATGCACGCGACAGCGTGCGCGGCGGCGACAGTTGGAGACCGACGCGAGAATTCCGTTTTTGGCAGCAGAAAAGAACATCATGAACGAAGTGGCAAGACTGGGGCATATGCGGATCGTGCTCATCGAAGACGATCCCGAGAGCAGAGCATCGCTGCAGATGTTGCTGGAGGAAGAAGGTGCCGAAGTGGTCGCCGTAGCCGACGCCGAAGACGGCGCGCAAGCGGCGATCGAGCATCTTCCCGATGCGGTGATCTGTGACCTCGACCTACCCGAGATGGACGGTTTCTATCTCATCCAGCGTTTGCGGGATCACGAAATACGCGGCAATCTGCCGCCTTCGGTCGCGATCGCGCTGACAGGGCATGGCGGCGACGAGTACCGATTACGCAGCATCGGCGAGGGTTTCCAGCATTTCATGACGAAGCCCGTGCACCCCGACGAACTCGTGACGCTCATTCAGGACGCGGCCGGCGCACGTGTGGTGATCTGACTGACGCGAGATGTCGATATTTCGGGCCGCCGGCGAACGGCGGCCCGGGACGCTATGACCGGTCGCGGTTGCGCGCCCGTGTGGCCCCCGTAATGACGGCAATGCCGAGCATGATGACTGCGACGATCATGATCGTGTGCTGCGCGACGTGCATCGCGACGAGCGCCCACGACACGCCGCCGATCAGAATCAGCCATCCTACGAGGTAAATGATCAACGTCATCGACTTCTCCTTTTTCGTTGTGTGCTAGAAATCGTTGCGTGGCCCTTCTGAAAGGGCCTTATCCCTTCGACGCCCGGGCACGCATAAGTTCACCAGATGCAAGGGGCGTACCGCGGGTGGCATCGCCGAACATGAACAAGAGCCGAAGCATGCTGACCGTCCATCACCTCAACAATTCCCGCTCGCAGCGCGTGCTCTGGATGCTGGAAGAGCTCGGCGTCGAATACGAGCTCAGGCGTTATCAGCGCGACCCGCGCACCATGCTCGCGCCGCCCGAGTTGCGGGCGGTGCATCCGCTCGGCAAATCGCCGGTCGTCACCGACGACGGTCTCACGCTCGCCGAGTCGGGCGCGATCATCGAATATCTCGTCGACCGATACGGCGACGGACGTTTCGCGCCGCCGCCCGGCGCGTCGCCCGAACGCGTGCGCTATAACTACTGGATGCACTATGCGGAAGGCTCCGCGATGCCGCCGCTCTTGCTCAAGCTTGTCGCGCGGCGGCTGGAGAGCGCGAAGATGCCGTTCTTCGCGAAGCCGATCGCGCGGCGCATCGCGCAGACGATGCAAAACAGTTTCATCGATCCGCAATTGCGGCTGCACTTCGGCTATATCGACGCGGAACTCGCGAAGTCGCCGTGGTTCGCGGGCGATGCGTTCAGCGCCGCCGACATCCAGATGAGCTTTCCGCTCGAAACCGCCAGCGCTCGCGCCGGCGCGAAGTCGATGCCGCATATCCGCGCGTTTCTCGAACGAATCCACGCGCGTCCGGCCTACCAGCGCGCGCTCGAGCGCGGCGGGCGATACGACTACGCGAGCTAGCCATTCGGCCGACTGCCGGCACGCGAGGCGCGTTGCGTACAATGACTCGCACGCAACCACTCAGCCAAAGGCGACGCATGGCCCGAATCGTTCCCGACGACTGGAAGAATCTCGAAGCGACCGGCGCGGCGGCGCGCGAACTCGAAACGCTCGCGCTCCTCGAGACGCTGCCCGACGACTACACGGTCTATCACGGCGTGCACTGGACGCGCGTCAACGAAGGCTTTTCGGTGTTCGGCGAAGCGGATTTCGTCGTGGTCGCGCCGTCGGGGCGCGTGCTGATGATCGAGCAGAAGGCGGGTTTCCTGCGCGAGACCGGACAGGGTCTCGTGAAGGTCTATCTGCAGAAGGAGCGCAACGTCGCCATCCAGCTCGCGCGCACGCTGGAGAATCTGCATCGGCGATTCACGGCGGCATTCGGCGCGGGCACCTACCGGATCGAGGAACTGCTGTATTGCCCCGATTACACGGTGAAGAACGCGGCGATCGCGGGTGTTTCGCCCGCGCGCATCGTCGATGCGAGCCGCAAGTCCCGGCTCGCGCGCGTCGTGCTGGACATTCTGCCGCCCGACGAGCCGCGCTTCGAATCGGCGGCGCGCATTCATCATTTTCTCGCCGACGAGCTCTCGCTCACGCCCGATACCAATGCGCTCGTCGGCGCGGCGAACACGCTCGTCACGCGCCTGTCGGGCGGGCTTGCAACGTGGGCGCGCCGGCTCGAATTCGAACCGTTTCGCCTGCGCGTGATTGCGACCGCAGGCGCGGGCAAGACGCAACTCGCGGTGCGCGTGATGCGCGACGCGCTGGCGCGGGGCAAGAGCGTGCTCTACGTGTGCTTCAACCGGCCGCTCGCCGACCATATCCGTTCGATCGCGCCGAAAGAGGCGAAGATCGCGAACTACCACCAATTGAGCGCGGCCGTCGCGCGCGATGCGGGCAGTCCGCCCGACTTCAGTCAGCCCGATGTCTTCGCGACGCTCGAAGAGCGCTTTGCCGCCGTGCCCGTGCCCGAGCACTGGAAGACGGATGTGCTGATCGTCGACGAGGGTCAGGACTTCCAGGCGGCGTGGGTCGATGCGCTCGAACGCCTGCTGAATCCGGACGGCGCGTGGTGGTGGCTCGAAGATCCGATGCAGAACCTCTATCTGCGCGAGCCGGTGCCGCTGCCGGGCTGGACGATCCTGCGCGAAACGACCAACTATCGCAGCCCGCGCGATCTGCTGGGCTTCATCCGCAAGATCGTCGGGCCGGACGTGCGGCTCGACGCGGGCAGTCCCTTCGACGGCTCGGACGTGAGCGTGTCGACCTACGAGGACGGGCATCCCGAGGAGATCATCGAGGCGACCAAGCGCGCCATCACGCACGCGCTGTCGCTCGGATTCCGCAAGCAGGACATCGCGGTGCTGTCGTTCCGGGGCCGCGAAGGTTCGGCGCTCACCGCCGTCGATCAACTCGGCCCTCACCGGCTGCGCGCCTTCACCGGAACGTACGATCTCTTCGGCAACCCGGAGTATCGCGAGGGCGATGTGCTGCTCGAATCGATCTATCGCTTCAAGGGGCAGTCGGCGCCGTGCGTGATCCTCACGGAAGTCGATTTCGAAGCGCTCGACGAACAGGCCGCGCGCAAGATTTTCGTCGGCGCGACCCGGGCGACGATGAAGCTGATCGTGGTCGCATCCGAACGCGCGGCCCGGGCAATCGAAGCGTTGCAGTAGCGGATGGCCGTCATCAGCACCGAACCGTCCCTGCGCGCGTACGCCGCGCGACCGTGGCTTCGCCGTCTCTGGTATGCGGCGTTGATCGCGCTCGCGGTCGCGCCGCCCATCGGCGCGGTCGGCTACATGTTGTACTCGGGGCTGCTCGCGCGCGAGACGCACAGGCTCGTCGTGCCCTACGACGTCTACTGGGACGCCGCGCAGCTTCAGGTGGCCTATGAGCGCTTCGAAAATCAGGTGCTGCTGTACCGCAACGGCATCGACGAGGACGCGGACGCCGTGCGCACGAGCTATCGGCTGCTGCGCGCGCGGCTTGCGCAGGTATCGGAGTCGGCGGCGGTCTCGGAGGGGCGCGAGGCGTTGCTCAATCGGCAGCGCGAAATTTTGCGTCAATTGCAGACGGCGCTCGATTCCATCCAGGGAAACGTGGAAGGGCTCGAGGTCGAACATCAGCACACCTTGCGCGTGATCGGCGTGTTGCGCCAGAACGCGGCGGTCGTCGCGGAACTGGCCGGAGGGCGGCGGCTCATGGATGTCGCCGAGCGCGAGGCGATCGTGCGCGACGTCGAGGCGAAGCGCCGCTACCTGATCTACGGCGGCATTCTGCTCGGGCTGCTGTCCGCGGCGGCGACGATCTTGCTGCTGCTCAACGGCTACCGGCGCACACGGCTGATCGAGCAGCAGCGCGCGGCGCTCGCGGCGGAGTATCAGGCGACGCGCGCGGCGCGCGAGGCCGGCGTCGCGAAGGACACCTTTCTCGGCATGATCAGCCACGAGTTGCGCACGCCGTTGCACGCGATCGTCTCGTCGGTCGAGTTGCTCGGACTGAACGCGCGCGGCGATGCAGACCGCAAGATCATGCAACGTCTGGAAGCGGGCGCGCGCCATCTCGAAGCGCAGATGCGCGATCTGACCGATTACGCGCGGCTCGGCGCGGGCAAGCTCGAACTTCGGATGGCCGTGTTCGATCCGGTGGAACTGCTCGAATCCATCGTCGATGCGAACACGCCCGCCGCGAGCGCGAAGGCGCTGGCCTTGCGCGGCGACTATGTGGGCGAGCGCGGGCCGATCGAATCCGACCCGCATCGGGTGCGGCAGATCGTGACGAATCTCGTGACCAACGCGATCAAGTACACCGAAGCCGGTTCCATCGACGTGCATTTCGCGCGTACGGAAAAGAGCCTCGATATTTCCGTGGTCGATACGGGGCCGGGCATTGCGCGTGAGCAGTTGCCGCTCATCTTCCAGGAATTCACGCAACTCGATTCATCGAGCACGCGGCGTTTCGACGGCGCCGGGATGGGCCTCGCGGTCGTGCGCGGGCTCGTCGATCTGCTCGGCGGGAAGATCGAGGTATCGAGCGAAGTGGGACAGGGCGCCGCGTTTCGCGTGAGCTTGCCCGCGGTATCCGCGGATCAGGCGCCCGAGCGCGAACAGGAAGGTGACGCGCCGGGGTTGCGCAAGTCGCGCGTACTCGTGATCGACGACCACGAGTCGATCCGCGATTCGCTGATCGAGATGCTCACCCATCTCGGCTATTACGCCGTCGCCGTGCCGGACGTCGACAGCGCGCTCGCGTGGCTGCGCGTGAACGACGCCGACGTGATCCTCGCCGACCTGCACATGCCGGGCAAGGACGGCTACTCGTTCGCAAATGAATATCGCGCGCGCAGCGCGCCGGGCGCGAGCGTGCCGATCATCGCGGTGAGCGCGTATGCGCCCGAACTGGTCGATCCGAGCGCGGCGGTGCTGTTCTTCGACTATCTGCTGAAGCCGGTGCGATACGAAGTGCTGAAGGGCGCCGTGCACCGCGCGGTGTCGGTGCGCCGGCGCGTGGCGTAGGGCTCGCGGCTAGCTGCGCATCAGCCGCTTCGAAAGATCGGCGACGAGGATGCCCAGGCGCGCGGGCTTCTCGAAACAGGTGACGTTGTAGTCGCGGATCACCTGGCTGATTTCCGATTCACTGGCCTTGCCCGTGGTCAATTCGCCCGTGAGCACGAAAACCGGCGCGTCCGGATTGTCCGACTCGCGCACCGCGCGGATCGCGTCCGCCGACGTATGCATGCCGAACAGCCAGTCGATCACGACGGCGTCGAACACCTGCATCTGCAGCGATTCCAGGAACGCGTCGAGGCCATAGAACGCCATCGCCGTGAAGCCGGTGGCTTCGAGATAGTCGTGCAGGTTGTCGGCGGAAGCGTGGTCGTCGTCGACCACGGCGATGACCGGCTTGTCGATGTCGGGGCGGCGCGGCTGGATCTCGATCTTGTGGACGTCGCTGGCCTCGTGCAGCAGCACGCCTTCATGCTTCGTGACGATCCAGCGATTGTTGAGCTTCTGCGCGATGAAATCCGGACGGCTGCCCGCGTCGAGCGCGTTGCCGACCCACGCCATGCAGGGAATTTCCACCGAACCGAGCTTGAGCACGGCGTCGTGCGCGGTGCCTTCGGTTTCGTCGGGGCGCGTGTTGATCGAATCGAAGAGCTTGAGCGCGGGTTCGTCGAAGGCGTCGGCGACGCGGCGAATCTGCGCGAGCGTCCACGGACTGTTGCCGCGCAGCTTGCGATGGCCCTGCGAGAAACTCAGGTCGAGAATGCGGCACAACTCGGCGGTTTGCTGCCGCTTTCCGATGCCATGGCGGCCCATGAGCTCGCGCACGCGTTCCGCGACGGCGAGGGATTCCGAGGAAGACGTTTCAGTGACCATACAGCCAGTCGGATGCGTGAGAGTGAGACTGCGAAGCGTGTTCGGCGCGGGCCGGGCAGCGTGTGCGCAGTCGATCCGATATTGTAAATGGCGCGGGTGCGCGCACTCAAAATGCTTCGTCAGAACACACGCAACGCGCTGATCTTATTGACGAAGTGCCCGCGTTGCCGTTCGCTGGCACGCACTCGTCGAAGCGTCGTTCCCGATTTCGAAAGACCGCTTCCTCACGCCAGCGCCGATACGCGTTCGCGCGCCGGCCTGGATGCAGCAGGGATTTCGTCGAGCAAGGTCGAAAGCTGGCTCTCGGCGTCGCGTCCGCTGAATTCACGCAAGGTCGCGAGCAAGGTGCGCCACGGTGCAGGCCAGCGCGTTTCGCGTACGCAATGACCGTTGGCGTCGGTTATACGAAGCAGGGTGGTGTCGGGGAAATAGGTCAATGTGACGGGCAATCCGTCGAGAACGCAGGTTGCGGTGCAGGCTTTCGGAGTAAACATGCTTTTTGAGTTGAATGGACGTCTTGATTGACGGCCGAAGCCAATAGCAACGCTCGTGCCTGAACGACGGACGGACCGTCGCGTCAGATCGACTCAAAAAAGCGTTCGCGATTGTTGAACGGAGTATTGTGAATTTTCACGACAATTAGCGGTTTTATGCACGATGCACTGCGATGCTTCATCGAATGGAGGTCGCCGTGCTCGTCGCTGCTTTTCTTATCTGCCCGATAGGCGTAGCAGGGCTTTTTGCGTTCGCTCTTTTCGCGGACCGACATTTTCGGAGTTCGGTGGTCACTCAAGACGGCCGCTTCGGTGAAACAAGCGCAGTGCTGGCCAGATACCCGCTCGCGACTCGAAATTCCTTAATTTCCATCGAGAAATCTTGATTTTCGACGCGATTCGCGCCGTCTCATCGAGAAAACCTAATTTCCCGACGTCGTCGTGTGGTTTGCGAACGCTTCGCGTGCCTCCTCCTCGATGCGATCGAGCACCGCGCGATGAACGTGCTGATATTGCTTTCTGCGATGCACCGACGACACGCCTTTGTTCGACTGAACCATGCGGATCAGCGCCGAACGATCCTTTCGCGGCAGATCGAATTCATCGTTCAATTGTGCGAACGCGGCGTCGTAGCCCTGTAACCAGGCGATCTCCCGCGGAATTTCCTCGCGCACGGCCTCCTTCACCATCGCGTGCAGAAAGGCCACTTCGCGATCCGCATTGAAGAACCGGTAGGCGCGGCTCGAAGGCGCGCTCAGCACGAGCGGCTCCATATCGACGCGACGGTAAATTCCATAAACGCGTCACCGGACGCGAAAACGCCGTCAGCACGGCGTGATACGCCGGAAGATTGCGCTCCATCACCGCCGACACCGGAATGACCGTATCCGCGCCGAGCATCCCGGAGCGCGCGAGCACATGCTGAATGAGAAATCGGTGCAGGCGGCCGTTGCCGTCGAAGATAGACATCCGCCGGAAAGAGATCGACATAGCCGCCGCGAACGGTCGCGCCGGCATCGAGTTCCTTGCCGGTCAGCCATTCCCACAAAAAACAGGCACGACGGATCCGCTCGCCGGTCGGCGTCGCGCGCAAGCGGGCGATGAGTTCCTCCGGCTCGATATGCTCGAATGCGGCGTCGATGACTTCGAGATTGACGCCTTCGTGGCGAAGCGCGAACTCCAGATGACCGACAGGCGTATCGTCGAAGGCCACGCTGTTCGGAAAAAGAATCTGGCTCCCGATGAGACGGGCATAACCGATCGCCGTCATCGAGATTTCATAACGGTTATCGAGAAATCATAACTTCACGCACGATTCGACAGATTTTATCGAGAAATCTTAACGCTCGGCCGTTCGACCGGCCCAGTCGATCCGCTTTTGCTATCGAACGATCGCCCTTTCGAATTGTTGCGCTATTGGCGCGGGACTATAGTGCCTCTCACGGCATGACAACCCAACGCCACGAACAACGAAAGGAGACGAATCCATGAACCGTATCGACCTTGCGAATCGCGTCGTGATCATTACGGGCGGCGCGCGCGGCATCGGCCTCGCGGTGGCGCAGCGCGCGCTGGAATCCGGCGCCGATGTGTCGCTCTGGGATGTCGACGGCGAGCGGCTCGCGCGCACGAGCGCCGAGCTCGCGGCGAAGTACAAGGAGCGCAAGGTCAGCGACGCGGTCGTCGAGCTGACCGAGGAGTCGTCCGTCGACGCCGCCGTGAAGAAGTCCCTCGCCGCGCACGGCAGGGTCGACGTCCTCGTCAACAACGCGGGCATCACCGGCGGCAACGGCGCGACCTGGGAACTGGCCCCCGACGTCTGGCGCCGCGTGATCGACGTCAATCTGGTCGGGCCGTATCTGACGTGCCGCGCCGTCGTGCCGCACATGCTGAAGGCGGGTTACGGGCGCATCGTCAATATCGCGTCGATCGCGGGCAAGGAAGGCAATCCGAACGCGTCGCACTACAGCGCGTCGAAGGCGGGTTTGATCGGGCTGACCAAATCGCTCGGCAAGGAACTGGCGGGCAAGAACATTCTCGTGAACGCCGTCACGCCGGCCGCCGCCAAAACCGAAATCTTCGATTCGATGTCGCAGCAGCACATCGACTACATGCTCTCCAAGATCCCGATGAACCGCTTCCTGATGCCGGAGGAAGCCGCGTCGCTGATCCTCTGGCTCTCGTCGGAAGACTGCGCGTTCAGCACCGGCGCGGTATTCGATCTGTCGGGCGGACGCGCGACGTACTGATCGCGCCATCGGGAGAGTCACATGAACCATTCCGCACAGTCGGAAGGCGCTGTCACGTCGCGTGTGATGCGCCGGCTTCTTCCGTTTCTGCTGCTGATGTACGTGCTCGCGTTTCTGGATCGCGCGAATATCGGATTCGCGCAGAGGGCGCTGCAGCAGGACACCGGACTGACCAACGCCGCGTTCGCCTTCGGCGCGGGCGTGTTTTTCGTCGGCTATGCGATCTTCGAGGTGCCGAGCAATCTGCTGTTGCATCGCGTCGGGGCGAAGCTGTGGATGTGCCGCATCATGGTGACATGGGGTCTCGTCTCCGCGGCGATGGCCTTCGCGCATAGCCCCGCGACGTTCTACACCCTGCGCTTTTTGCTTGGCGTGGCGGAGGCGGGCTTCTTTCCAGGCATCGTCTATTACCTGACGCGGTGGTTTCCGCAATCGTCGCGCGCGCGTGCGCTCGGCGTGTTCTACTTCGGCGCGCCGCTCGCGTTCATCTTCGGCGCGCCGCTGTCCGGGCTGCTGCTCGACCTGCACGGCGCATTCGGTCTCAACGGCTGGCAATGGCTCTTTCTGGTCGAAGGGCTGCTCGCGTCGATCGTCGGCGCATGGGCATTCTGGTATCTCGACGACGATCCCGCGAAAGCCCGATGGCTCACGCAGGAACAGCGCACGCTGCTCGTCGCCCGCCTCGACGACGATGCGCGCGTCGCTTCGTCGCACGGTCCGCGCAGTGTGCTCGCGTCGCTCGTCGATCCGCGCGTGCTCGTGCTGTGCTGCGTCTACTTCCTGATTCAGGCGGCGGTGTACGGCGTCGTCTTCTATCTGCCGCAACAGGTGTCGGCGTTGCTCGGCACGAAGGTCGGCTTTCGCGTCGGGCTCGTGACGGCGCTGCCGTGGGTCGCCGCCGTGATCGTCACGTGGATCGTGCCGCGTTACGCCGATCGCACCGGCAGGCATCGCGTGTGCGCGGTGGCGCTGCTCGTGATGTCGGGCGTCGCGATCGCGGTCTCGGGCATCGCGCTCTCGCCGGCCGTCTCGCTCATCGCGCTGTGCTGTGCCGCGAGCGGCTTCATCGCCGCACAGCCGCTCTTCTGGACTTTCCCGACGCGTTATCTCACCGGCGCGGCCGCCGCGGCGGGCATCGCGCTCATCAATTCGCTGGGCGGACTCGGCGGGTTCTTCGCGCCGATGGCCCGCACCGCCGCCGAAACCGCGTTTCATTCGACGAGCGCGGGGCTCATGGTGCTGGCGGGGGCGAGCGTGCTCGCGGCGCTCGTCATCCTCGCGCTGCTGCGTGTGCCCGAACGTCATCCGATTACGCGCGGCGAAACCGCCGGCGCATCCTGAGCAGAAGAAGGAGTCAACGACATGTCCATGCCGACCATCAAGCAAGTGCGCGCCTTCACCGTTCGCGGCGGCGGCGCCGACTATCACGACCAAGGCGCCGATCACTGGATCGACGACCACATCGCGACGCCGATGGCGCGCTATCCCGAATACCGCGCGAGCCGCCAGTCGTTCGGGCTGAACGTGCTCGGCTCGCTCGTCGTCGAGATCGAGGCGAGCGACGGCACTGTCGGTTTCGCGGTGACGACCGGCGGCGAGATCGGCGCGTTCATCGTCGAGAAGCATCTGGCGCGCTTCCTCGAAGGGCAGCGCGTGACCGATATCGAAAAGATGTGGGATCAGATGTACAACGCGACGCTCTACTACGGCCGCAAGGGCATCGTGCTGAACGCGATTTCGGGCGTCGATCTCGCGCTGTGGGACTTGCTCGCGAAGGTGCGCAAGGAGCCGGTGTTCCATCTGCTCGGCGGGCCGGTGCGCGACGAGCTTCAGTTCTACGCGACCGGCGCGCGTCCGGATCTCGCGAAGGAGATGGGCTTCATCGGCGGCAAGATGCCTTTGCAGCACGGCCCGGCGGAAGGCGAGGAAGGGCTCGCGAAAAATATCGCCAAGCTCGCCGACATGCGCGCGAAAGTGGGCGACGATTTCTGGCTGATGTTCGACTGCTGGATGAGCCTCGACCTGAACTACGCGAAGCGCCTCGCGAACGCGGCGCGCGAGCACGGCCTGAAGTGGATCGAGGAAGCGCTGCCTCCCGACGACTACTGGGGCTATGCCGAACTGCGCCGTTCCGTGCCCGGCGGCATGATGGTCACGACCGGCGAGCACGAAGCGACGCGCTGGGGCTTTCGCATGCTGTTCGAGATGGGCTGCGCGGATCTCGTGCAGCCGGATGTCGGCTGGTGCGGCGGCATCACGGAGCTCATCAAGATTTCGGCGCTCGCGGACGCGCACAACGTGCTCGTCGTGCCGCACGGATCGTCGGTGTACAGCTATCACTTCGTCGTGACGCGCCACAATTCACCGTTCGCGGAATTTCTGATGATGGCGCCCAAGGCCGACCAGGTCGTACCGATGTTCACGCCCTTGCTGCTCGACGAGCCCGTGCCGGTCAACGGCCGCATGAAGGTGCCGGAGACGCCGGGATTCGGCGTGCGGCTGAACCCGGAATGCGCGTTGACGCGGCCCTACACACATTGAAGAGGCTTCTCATGCTGCTGGAAAACAAGGTCGTCGTGGTGACGGGCGGCTCGCGCGGCATCGGCCGTGCGATCGCGCTCGCGAGCGCGCGCGAAGGCGCCGATGTCGCGATCAACTACTGGGGCGACAACGACAAATCCTACGGGAAGGGCTCTGCGGTGGAATCGATCGTCGGCGAGATCGAGGCGCTCGGGCGGCGCGCGATCGCGGTCGAAGGCGACGTGGCCGAGCGTGATACCGGCATCGAGCTGATCAGGCGCACGGTCGAGGCTTTCGGCCACGTCGACGTGCTGTCGAGCAACGCGGGCATCTGTCCGTTTCACGCGTTTCTCGACATGCCGCCTTCCGTCTACGAAACCACGGTCGCCGTGAATCTGAACGGCGCGTTCTATGTGACGCAGGCCGCCGCGAACCAGATGAAGGCGCAGGGCACGGGCGGCGCGATCGTCGCGACGAGTTCGATCAGCGCGCTCGTCGGCGGCGGCATGCAGACGCATTACACGCCGACCAAGGCGGGCGTTCATTCGCTGATGCAATCCTGCGCGATCGCGCTCGGGGCCTACGGCATTCGCTGCAATTCGGTGATGCCCGGCACGATCGCGACGGACCTCAACGCCGACGACCTGTCTGACACGGAAAAGCGCGCCTACATGGAAAAGCGCATCCCGCTGGGGCGTCTCGGCGAACCCGACGATGTCGCGCAGTGCGTCGTGTTTCTCGCGTCGGATCGCGCGCGCTACGTGACGGGCGCGTCGCTGCTCGTCGATGGCGGGCTCTTCGTCAACCTTCAATAGCGCGGCATCAGGGCGACGAGGCCGAGTACTTGCGCAACAGCGCGATGAAGTACTCGGCGGGCTCGCTCAAGGTCTCGAACTTTCGCCGCAGCAGGCCGAATCCCGCCAGGCTCTTGCCGATCTCGATCGGCAACTCGATCAGCAATTGCGCGCGCAGATAGTCGCGCACGACCGATTCCGGCAACATCGCGACGGCGTCGCTGTTCTGCAGCAACTGCAGCGTCGCGAAAATCGACGCACATTCGACGATATCGGCGGGCGTCGTCAGGCCCGCGCGCGCGAGTTCGTCTTCGAACAGGCCCCGCGCGGGGCTCGTGATCGGCTGCAGAATCCACGGCCAGCCGACGAGCGTGTCCAGCGTGAGCGCCGTCTTCCCGGCAAGCGGATGCCCCGCGCGCACGACGAGCCGCATCGCCTCGCGCGCGAGCGGCTCGAAATCGAAATCGTTGTGCTGCAGAGGCGTGGTGAGACGCCCGAGCGCGAGATCGACTTCGCGGCGATGCAGCAACTGCACGACCTGATCGCTCGTCTCGCCGAGAATGCGCACGTTGAGCAGCGGGCGTTCGGATTTCAGTTCGGTGACGGCCATCGCCAGCACGTCGGGCGCGGCGCCCATGATCGCGCCGACCGTCAGTTGACCGTGGCCGCCGCGGCGCTTGGCGTCGAGATCGTCGGCGAAGCGCGTCAGGTCCGCAAGCGAGCGGCGCGCGTAGGCGAGTGCGGCGGTGCCGAGCGGCGTCGGCTGCATGCCGCGCGCATTGCGTTCGAACAGCAGAAAGCCGAACGCTTCCTCGATGTCCGCGAGCATCCGGCTCGCGCTCGGCTGCGCGACGTTGATGGTCTCGGCCGCCTGATGCAGATTGCGCGCGTCATCGAGCGCGACCAGGAGCGCCAGGTGCTTGAACTTCAGCCGATTCACCAGCGCATTCGGCGACACACTCGGGGACACGTTCTGATTCATTCGACAGTCCGCTTTAAACCGCGCGAAGATACGGCGCAGCGATACGTTTTTGCGATCGGCCAATCCTGCAATCGGATTGTCGTGTTATCGGTCGGCGAATTATAGTCGCAGCACAACGACTCCCGAACACAGGGATTCACCAATCAAAAGAAGGCGGCCCGCCATGGAGACAGTGGCATTTCGCATGATCCTGAAGCCGGGCATGCGCGACGAGTACGAGAAGCGCCATCGCGAAATCTGGCCGGTGCTGGCCGATGCGCTGCGCGACGCGGGCATCCGCGACTACCGGATCTTTCTGGACGAATCGACCGGGCATCTCTTCGCCATCTATCAGCGCACCGACGCGCATACGACCGATGCGCTGCCGGCGCTGCCCATCATGCGCAAATGGTGGGACTTCATGGCCGAGCTGATGGAGACGCACGCGGACCACTCGCCCGTCGCGGTGCCGCTCGCACAGGTGTTTCATCTTCCCTGAAACGTTCGCCTCTTTCGCGAGGAACGCCATCATGCAGGTCGTCGATCCGCACATTCATATGTGGGACCTCAAGACGCATCACTACCCCTGGCTCGCGAATCCGCAGACATCGTTCGTCGGCGATGCGCGGGACTTGCAGCACGACTATCTGCTCGCGGATCTGCTGCGCGATGCCGAAGACATCGAAGTGCTGAAGCTCGTGCACGTCGATGCGAATCACGATCCCGCCGATTTCGTCGAGGAAACGCGCTGGCTGCAGGGCATTGCCGATGGAGCGGGGCGCGGCATGCCGAACGGCATCGTCGCGGGCGCGGATCTGTCGGCGGACGATGCGCCCGCCGTGCTCGAAGCGCATGCGGCGTTCGCCAATACGCGCGGCATCCGCCAGATCCTCAACGTGCATGAAAACAGGCGCTACGACTACGTCGGGCGTCATTTCATGCGCGAGCCGCAATGGCGCAAGCAGTTCGCATTGTTGAAGCGCTTCGGCATGTCGTTCGATCTGCAACTGTATCCGTCGCAGATGGAAGAGGCCGCGCAACTCGCGCGCGAGCATGCGGATACGCAGTTCATCGTCAATCATGCGGGCATGTTCGTGGATCGCGATTCGACGCACGGTTATCGAGCGTGGCGTGAAGGCATGCGCACGCTGGCCGCCTGCCCGAACGTCGCGGTGAAGCTGAGCGGCTTCGCGATGTTCGATCACCACTGGACCATCGAGAGCCTGCGTCCTTATGTGCACGAGACGATCGATACATTCGGCGTGACGCGCGCGATGTTCGCATCGAACTTTCCGGTCGATCGCCTGTTCGCCACGTACACGGCGTTGTGGAACGCGTATGCGCGGATCGTCGCCGATGCGAGCGATAGCGAGAAACAGGCGCTCTTCGTGCGCAACGCGGAACGCATTTACCGCATTTGAGGAACGACATGACGCCACGTCTTGAACTGAGACATGCAAGCAAATCGTTTGGCCGCGTGCGCGCGCTCGGCGACGGCAGTCTGCAACTCTTTCCCGGTGAAGTGCACGCGTTGCTCGGCGAGAACGGCGCGGGCAAATCGACGCTCGTGAAGCTGCTCGCGGGCGTCTATCAGCCGGATGCGGGCGAATTGCTCGTCGAAGGCGTCGCGCGCCGCTTCGCGAATCCCGCCGAGGCGCGCGAAGCGGGCATCGCCGTGATCTATCAGGAACCGACGCTCTTCGCGGATCTCTCCATCGCCGAGAACATCTACATGGGCCGGCAGCCGCGCGATCGCCTCGGGCGGATTCGCTACGACGAGATGCATCGCGAGGTCGATGCGCTGCTCGCGTCGCTCGGCGTGAATCTGCGCGCGCAACGGCTCGTGCGCGGGCTGTCCATCGCGGATCAGCAAGTGGTCGAGATCGCGAAGGCACTGTCGCTCGATGCGAACGTGCTCATCATGGACGAGCCGACCGCCGCGCTTTCGCTGCCCGAGGTCGAACGGCTGTTCGCGATCGTGCGCGCCTTGCGCGAGCGCGATGTCGCGATTCTTTTCATCACGCATCGGCTCGATGAAGTGTTCGCGCTGACGCAGCGCATGACGATCATGCGCGACGGCATGAAAGTCCACGACGCGCTCACGCAGGACATGAGCATCGATGCGATCGTGAGCAGAATGGTCGGGCGCGATCTCGACACGTTCTATCCGAAAGCCGATGTGACGCCCGGCGACGTGCGTCTTTCGGTGCGCAATCTCACGCGCGACGGCGTCTTCAGGAACGTGTCCTTCGATGTGCGCGCGGGCGAGATCGTCGCGCTGGCGGGGCTCGTCGGCGCGGGGCGCAGCGAAGTCGCGCGCGCGATCTTCGGCATCGATCCGGTCGATGGCGGCGAAGTGAAGATCGCCGGCAAGAAGCTCGCGCTGGGGCGGCCGGCGGCGGCCGTGCGCGCGGGACTCGCGCTCGTGCCGGAGGATCGCCGCGCGCAGGGCCTCGCGCTGGAGTTGAGCATCGCGCGCAACGCATCGCTGACCGTGCTCGGACGATTGATGCGTCACGGGCTCATCACGTCGAGAAGCGAATCCATGCTCGCCGCCGACTGGGGCAAGCGGCTTCGCCTCAAGGCCGGCGATCTCGATGCGCCCGTCGGCACGCTGTCGGGCGGCAATCAGCAGAAAGTCGTGCTCGGCAAATGGCTCGCGACGAATCCGAAGGTGCTCATCATCGACGAACCGACGCGCGGCATCGACGTGGGTGCGAAGGCGGAGGTGTATCGCACGCTCGCCGAGCTCGTGAAGGAAGGCATGGCCGTGCTGATGATTTCGAGCGAGCTGCCCGAAGTGCTCGGCATGGCCGACCGCGTGCTCGTGATGCACGAAGGCCGCATCAGCGCGGATATCGCCCGCGCGGATGCGAATGAAGAACGCGTGATGAGCGCCGCACTCGGCGCGACGCCACCCTCACTGGGACGCGCAGCATGATGACACGACACTCTCCGACGCTACCCGCGATGCCGCCGGCCGAATCCAGACGGGAAAGTCTCGCGATCACGATCGCGAAGAGCCGCGAACTGACGCTCTTCATCGTGCTGCTGGTGCTGATCGGCGCGACGGCCGCGGTGAAGCCGGACTTCCTGAATCTGCAGAATCTGCGCGACGTGCTGCTCAACGTATCGATCATCGGCCTGCTGACGGCGGGCATGACGATCGTGATGCTGATGCGGCATATCGATCTGTCGGTCGCTTCGGTCGTCGGCGTGAGCGCGTATGCGGTCGGCAGCCTTTTCGTGATGTTCCCGCACATGCCGGTGATCGTCGCGATGCTCGCGGGCATTGGCATCGGCCTCTTCATCGGCGCGGTGAACGGCGCGCTCGTCACGTTCGGGCGCGTGCCGTCTCTCGTCGCGACGCTGTCGACGCTCTATATCGTGCGCGGCGCGGACTACGCATGGGTTCACGGCGGCCAGATCAACGCGACGAGCCTGCCCGACGCGTTCGCGTCCGTCGCGACCGGCTCGCTCGCCGGCGTGCCGAATCTCGTGCTGATCGCGCTCGTCGTGCTGATCGCGCTGTCGGTGTATCTGAAGCAGTATCGCGGCGGGCGCGAGCATTATGCGATCGGCTCGAATCCCGAGGCCGCGCGTCTCGCGGGCATTCGCGTGGATCGCCGCGTGATGATCGGCTTTCTGCTCTCGGGCGCGATCGCGGGGCTCGCGGGCGTGCTGTGGCTCGCGCGCTTCGGGACTGTGGATGCCAGCACGGCCAAGGGCATCGAACTGCAAGTGGTCGCGGCGGCGGTGGTGGGCAGCGTCGCGATCACGGGCGGCGTCGGCACCATCGCCGGGGCGACGCTCGGCGCGCTCGTGCTCGGCGTCATCAACATCGCACTGGTGGTGTTGCGCGTGTCGCCGTTCTGGCAGCAGGCGATTCAAGGCGCGCTGATCGTTGCGGCGATCGCGCTCGATACGTTGCTCGCGCGCTCGGTCGCGCGCCGCATGATGAGGAAACGCGATCATGGCTAAACCCGACTCCGCTCTGTCCACGACGAGGCGCCGTCACCTGCAATGGGAAGCGATGCTCGCGATCGTGCTCGTCGTCTCGCTCGTCGCGGGGCGCGTGCTGTCGCCGCTCTTTCTGTCGGCGGCGAATATCTCGAACATGCTCGCGGATTTCACCGAAATCGCGCTGATCGCGCTGCCGATGACGCTCATCATCGTCGCGGCGGAGATCGATCTGTCGGTGGCGTCGGTGCTCGGCGCATCGAGCGCGCTGATGGGCGTGCTGTGGCACATGGGCTTGCCGATGCCGCTCGTGATCGTCCTCGTGCTTTTGTTCGGCGCGCTTGCGGGCCTGCTCAACGGACTCGTGATCGTGCGCTTCAATCTGCCCTCGCTCGCGGTGACGATCGGCACGCTCGCGCTCTTTCGCGGTCTTGCCTACGTGTTGCTCGGCGATCAGGCGATCGCGGATTTTCCCGCGTCGTACACGGCCTTCGGCATCGACACGGTCGGCAACACCTTCCTGCCGATGCCTTTCGTCCTGGTCATTGCGGGCGCGATCGTTTTCACGGTACTGCTGCAGGCGACGCCTTTCGGCCGCAGCCTCTTCGCGATCGGCGCGAATCCCACGGCCGCGCAGTTCTCGGGCATCGACGTCGCGAAGACGAAGCTCAGGCTCTTCATGATGTCGGGCGCGATGGCGGCGCTCGCGGGCATCGTCTACACGTTGCGCTTCACGAGCGCGCGCGGCGACAACGGCGAGGGCTTCGAGCTTTCCGTGATCGCGGCGGTGCTGTTCGGCGGCGTGAGCATCTTCGGCGGACGCGGCTCGATGATCGGCGTGCTGCTGTCGCTCGTGATCATCGGCGTGCTGCGCAATGCGCTGACGCTCGCGGATGTATCGAGCGAGACGCTCACCATCGTCACGGGCGCGCTGCTGCTCTCGTCCGTGCTGATACCGAATCTCGTCGCGCGCTGGCGGGCGGCGCGCGAGAAGCGTCTGATGGCGCAGACGCTTTGATCCAGTGTGGCGTCCGTTCAAAACCAGCGCACTCATGCGCAATGACAGGAGACTTTCCGACATGAACAAGACCTATCGATTCCTGCGCGGCCCGGCGCTGGCGGCGGCCTTTCTCGCCGCGACCGTCGCGCTCTCCGCGAGCGCCGCCGACATCAAGAGCGGCCTGAAGATCGCCTTCCTGCCGAAGCAGATCAACAACCCTTACGAAGTGATCGCCGACGACGGCGGCATGGCCGCGATCAAGGAGATGAAGGGCGACGGCAAGGTGGTCGGTCCGTCGGATGCGGGCGCGTCGTCGCAGGTGAGTTACATCAACACGCTCATCACGCAGCGGCAGAACGCGATCGTGATCGCGGCGAACGATGCCAACGCGGTCGTGCCGTATCTGAAGAAGGCGATGTCGCAGGGCATCAAGGTCGTGACCTTCGATTCGGACACGGCGCCCGACGGCCGGCAGATCTTCGTCAATCAGGCCGACTCGGAAGCGATCGGGCGCGGGCAGATTCAATTGCTGTCGAAGCTGATCGGCGGCGAGGGCGAATTCGCGATCCTCTCGGCAACACCCAATGCGACGAACCAGAATACCTGGATCAAGTGGATGCAGGAGGAGTTGAAAAAGCCCGAGTATTCGAAGATGAAGCTCGTGAAGATCGCCTACGGCAACGACGACGATCAGAAGTCTTTCGTCGAGACGCAAGGCTTGTTGCAGGCATATCCGAACCTGAAGGGCATCGTCGCGCCGACATCGGTCGGGATCGCGGCAGCGGCGCGTTACATATCGAGCTCGCCGGCGAAGGGCAAGGTCGTGGTCACGGGGCTCGGCACGCCGAACCAGATGCGCGCGTTCGTGAAGAACGGCACGGTCAAGGCGTTCCAGTTGTGGGATCCGGGTCAACTGGGTTATCTCGCCGCGTTCGCCGCGGCAAATCTCGCGTCGGGGACGATCACCGGCAAGGAAGGCGATTCGTTCGATGCGGGCAAGCTGGGCAAGCGCACGGTCGGCAAGAGCGGGGAAGTGATTCTCGGGCCGCCGACTACGTTCGACGCCGCGAATATCGACAACTTCAATTTCTGAGGTGGAGCGAGAATTCGCTTCGTACCTGAGAGGATGACGAAACGCCCTTCGGGGCGTTTCGTTTTTCAGCACTTGCCGCGTTGTCGACGCATGACGGAAAAGCCTTTCCGATCAGCGAGTTGAGTCGATGCTCCCACGGCTATCCACAAGGCTCTCCACAAAATCTGTGGACAACCGCACACCATCATTTGATCGCCTGGCCGCCCCGGATCACCTGCACGGCCGTCGCCGACTCGAACTGCGCGTGCACCATATCGCCCGCCTTGATTCCCGCGAGCGACACGTCCGGCGCTACGTCGAGCGTCACCGTGTGGTTCGGCCCGCGCAAGGTCACACGCCGCTTCTTCGTGTCGACGCGCTCGATCGTCCCGATCACCTCGACGACCCGGGCCTGCGCCGCCACGCCGCCCGATGCGGGGATCGTCGCCTGCGTGTCGATACGCTCACGTATCCCGTTCGATTTGACCTTCGTCGCGCGCACGAGCAGCGCGCTGCGATATTCGATGTTCACGATATCGCCGAGCTGCAGCTTCTTGACATCGCCGATTTGCGGATCGACCGCCACTTCCTCAACGCGCCCGGCTGGCCCTTGCAGCGACACGCTGTTGGTCGCCGGGTCGATGCCGACCACGCGGGCCTGTATTTGCGCGATCGCGGCCGCGCCGCGCGCCACGGGTTCCGACGCGGCATCCTGCGCCGACGAGCCGCCGATGGCCGAGAACGAGAGCGCCACGCACATCATGACGCGCGTGAACGAGCGATACGAGTGACGAGTTGACGAGCGAACCATGCAGTGCCTCCGTGTCGTGTTGAAAAACTTTTCGATGCGCTCAGCGACGCGATTTCGACAGCAAATGTCCGAGCCCGAGGTTCGTTGCGATCTGCCAGATATAGACCCGCGAGTAACGCACGCCATAGCGCCGCTCGATCAGCTCGCGCAGACGCGCATTGGTCCACGTATCGCTCGCGAAGCCGTGCTCGCGCGCGGGTCCGCGCAGCGCAGCGGCGATCCAGTCGAGCGCCTCGCGATCCAGCACCGACGCGCGCCCGCCCACGCCCATCTTCGCGAGCGCGTCCAGACCGCCTTCGGTGACGATCGCCTTGTAGCGCCGCACCGTCTGCACGGAAAGATGCAACTGCTCGGCCACCGCCTCGACCGATGCGCCATCGAGCAGCATGCGTCCGGCCGTCATGCGTCGCACGACGCTCGGCAGTGTGTCGGGACGGGAGAGCATGGCGCGCGCCGCTCGATCGTTCGGATTACGTGCGATCGTCCAGGACGTCAGGCGCGGCGGCGCGAACCGGCGCCGACGCCCGGCGCTCGTAGGCGTACCGGTCGATGCGAGTGAGCGTTGGATGCAACGTTGCGGCGTCCGTATGTGTTCATGCGTGCCCCCTTGTCGAATGGAGACGGCGGGACTTGATCGGGCGTGCTTGACGTGAGGTCGATGCGTGGCTCGTCTTGGCGAGCCGACTTACAGAGAAGTATCAATAAACGTTTTCAGGCGCGATGGGCAACCATCGGCGAAAATTTTTTGGGCTTGATAAATCTCAGTGAATTGCCTATGTAAGCTGCCAATTGGCATTAAATACGCGATGGGCAGCGCGTCGAACGCTACGCGGCGCGCAATGACGCGCGCGTCCGTTTCAACGCGTGTTCGCTGCGGCGCGCAAGGCTCGCCTCATGTCGATGCGCATCCATCGGCGGCGTGCGTCATCCGCCGCGAGCGGATCGCGGTGAATCGTCGACGACTGTTCAAACGCGATAAAACTCGATGTCCTGCCCGGCGTGCACCGCGCGCTTGAGCCACTCGGGCATATCGCCGAGGCCGTCCCACGTGTCGCCATTCGCGTTTCGGAATATCGGCGCGCCGTCTTCTACCGAACGCGGTAGCAAGGGCAATTGCGGCATCGGCCGCTTCGCCCTGGACGCGCCATGAGCCCCGTTGGTCTTGGTGAAGGAGGGCGGTGGCGCGCTCACCACCGGCGCTTCGGCCAATGCTTCGGCCAACGCTCTTTCCGTAATGCCGAACTCAGCCATTCGGCTGCGCAAATACGCAATGATGCTGTCTCGCTTTCTTTCGTCCACGGCTTTCCTGATTCAGCTTTTTGATTTTCAAAGGGCGAACCGATACCCCGCGCGGACCGGGGCGGTTCGATGACTTGAATATATGTGTTTTATGAAGCGTGACGCAGTGAGTGCCTCGCGTCAATTAGTGTATTTACCGCAGCCTATTAATTCGCCGGTGACTTTGCCTTTAATGTGGGCATTGCCACGAATGCGAACGTTCGCCCGCCCGAGCATCGCCGTGACGGACGCGCGTGTCGGGGAGCGCGCGGGAAGTCACGTCGGGGAGCCACGAACCGATGGCGAAGTCCGTGCCGCCGATACGACATGGTGGCCGAAAACCTCGCTTAACTCTATTGTATGCTGCTTGCGGCAACTATTAAAACGTTTTAACGACTGTGTTGTTCCCCCGGTAATTCCGCACCGTGCGCGCGAATGGCGGCAATCAGTTCCGCGGGCGTAATTTCATAACGCACTTCGCGGTGAATGCCGGGTTTGCGCTCGTCGATTTCAATCAGCAGTACGGCCTTGCCGTCCGCTGCCGGTTCGAGGCGCAGCGAACGCACTTCCTGTCCGCTGGCATCATCGTATTCCGTCAGGAGCGTCATGGCGCCAGTGGCGGCGCTTCTCGGCATCGACATTCTTCCTCCCGTCTTGCGACGTCGTTGTTGTTGTTTCGCCGCGTCGACCACCAGCGTGCACGAATTTCGGGCACGCATTTACGAAGTGTCGGCTTGGCGAATAAGGCAGACGCGAAAGGCGTCGCGGCCAGCGCCGCCCTCCGGTATCTCATTATTGCCTGTCAAAAGCGCGCACGTCCAGCGTGAGGCCCAACGAAGCCTTGCGACCCTTTATTTTATTGTCCGGGCGGCGACTGCTCGTGCGCCTGCTCAGGCGCTTGCGCCGATGGCGTCCCGTGCCTGGCTCGCGAGTTCGAAGGAGCGCAGGCGCGCGGCGTGATCGAAGATCTGCGCGGTGATGATCAGTTCGTCGGCCTGAGTCTGCCCGATCACAGAGCGCAGGCCGGCTTCGACATCGGCAGGGGCGCCGACGACCGAGCACGCGAGCGCATGTTCGACGCCCGCGCGCTCGGCGTCGCTCCACGCAATCGATTCGACCGGCGGCGGCAACTGTCCGGGCGTCCCGCGGCGCAGATTGATGAATTGCTGTTGCAGCGACGTGAAGTGGAAGCGGGCTTCGTCGGCGGTATCGGCGGCGAAGACGTTCACGCCGACCATCGCGTAGGGCTTTTGCAGCGTCGCGGATGGCCGGAATTGCTTGCGATACACCTCGAGCGCGGTCAGCAGATAGTCGGGCGCGAAATGCGACGCGAACGCGAACGGCAGCCCGAGCGCGGCCGCGAGCTGTGCCGAGAAGAGCGACGAGCCCAGCAGCCAGATCGGCACATGCAGCCCGGCGCCGGGCACGGCGCGCACGCGCTGGCCTTCGACGGGATCGGCGAAATAGCGCTGCAACTCGACCACATCGTCCGGGAACGACTCGGCGCTGCCGTGCAGGTCGCGGCGCAGCGCCCGCGCGGTGGTCTGGTCGGTGCCGGGCGCGCGTCCGAGCCCGAGATCGATGCGTCCCGGAAACAGCGACGCGAGCGTGCCGAACTGCTCGGCGATCACGAGCGGCGCGTGATTCGGCAGCATGATGCCGCCCGAGCCGACGCGGATCGTTTGGGTGCCCGCCGCGATATGGCCGATCACGACGGCCGTCGCCGCGCTGGCGATGCCCGTCATGTTGTGATGTTCGGCGAGCCAGTAGCGCAGATAACCCCAGCGCTCGGCATGCTGGGCGAGATCGAGTGAATGGGCGAAGGCGTCGGCCGGCGTGGAGCCGAGCGGAACCGGCGAAAGGTCGAGAAGCGAGAAGGGGATCATTGCGGCTTTCCGAAAGCGTGCCGGATCGCGATGCATGAGCACCGCGCCGCTGGCGCGCGCTGAAAAAGCCGATTGTGCCGAAACTCCGGAGAATCTGCCGGATCGGGCGGGCGCGCTTCGGTCAGGCGAGGCGCGGATAGCCGCGCGCGATGGCTGCGTGTTCGTAGTCGAGAATCGACGCGTAGTCCGCCTGCGTGCGCCTCACGATGCCTTTGAGCCTCAGCCGTGTGGCGAGCGCGCGGTCGCGATCGAGCGCTCCGGCGAGCGCGTCGAAAATGATGTCGATCGAATCGCGTGGCGCGAGCATCGACGCGATGAACGGCAGTGCGCTCGCGCTGGCGGTCGTCCCGATCGGCCGCACGGTTGCCGCCAATTCTGGCAGATGTGCCTGCGCGAACGCGAACGTGACGCAATCGATCGCGGCAATATCGGCGCGCGAATCGGCGAGCGCGGCGAGCGATGCGAGATGCGCGCCGGTTTTCGTCGCCGAGGCGAAGAACCGTCCGTCTTGCGCCAAAGGGGCCACGGTGTGGCGAAGGAAGTTCATGCCGCTGTTGGAATTGTCGTCGTTATAGGCTGCGCGCAGACCGCGGCAGTCTTCGATCGATTGCGCGGCGACATGCGCGCCGACAACGATCACGCTGCGATAGGCGCCGTTGTCGCAGCCGGGCACATCGAAGTCCGGCGCACCGATGAGCCGCACGCGATTCGCGAGCGCATGCACCAGCGGATAGCCGCAGGTTTGCGACAGCAGCACATCGTCGCGCAGCCAGAAGGCGGTGAGGTCAGAACCGGGATCGACGATCTCGAGCGTATCGCCGCGCGCGCTCAGCCAGTCCGCGAGCCGCTCGCGGACATGCGCGAGCAACTCGCGCCAGTCGGCGGCGAGCGCGGGCGCGACGTTGTACATCGGCAGGGCGGCGAGCCAGTGCATCCGGAGGGGCAGCGGAGGTCGATGACGAATCGTACAGGGCGGCGCGTCAGCTCGCGAGGCTGGCCGTATCCCCGCCGCGCGCATTCCGTGTCCGGCTGGCCCGCGCCTGCGGAGCGGCGAGCGGATGCACCGGCTCCGCCGCCCGCGCGAACGCGTGGCGGCTCGCCCACTCACGGTATCCGCGCACGACGAAGCCGCCGTTGCTCGCGCGATACGCGTCGCGCCGGCGCGCATAGATCCGGCCGAGCGCGAACCATGGCACGCCGGGCAGATCGTGATGCACGGCGTGGAAGTTATTGTTGAGAAAAAGCAGGCGCCACGGCCAGGCGGCTTCGTTGACGACCGTGCGTTCGCTTTCCCGCTCCGCCGCGCGATGCTCCTGGAACGAGCGGATCGACGCCAGCGCGAGCGCCGCATAGCCGACGCCGAACACGAACGCGCGCCACGGAATGCCGCATCGCGTTTCGAGCCAGCTCGCGAGCAGCACGAGCGATGCGACATGGACGGCCCAGCTCGCGACGATCCGCCAGCGCCGCTCGACGACGGCCTGCGCCGCTTCCCGCCACGACGCCGCAATTGAGAACCACGGCCCGATGAGCATGCGCCCCGCGAAGGTATTGCGCGCGGCGAGCGCGGCGCGCAAGACGGGCCCAGCGTTCGCCCACTGTTCGGGCGTCACGTAATAGCTTTCCGGATCGCGGCCCGGCTCGGTCAGATGCGCATCGTCGTGATGACGCAGATGGGATTCGCGATAGACCTCGAAAGGAAACCACACCGCGAGCGGGGCGATGCCGAGCAGCATGTTGACGAGCGGCCAGCGCGTCGGATGACCGTGCATCAGCTCGTGCTGCAGCGACATGTACCAGCACGACAGCACCGCGAGCAGCGCGATGGCCGGAACGAGCCCGATCGCGCGCGCGTTGAACGCGACGGCGAACCAGCCGCCGTAGATTGCGACGATGACCGCCCACGTCGGCCATTCGCTGCGCCACCGCCAGCTTTCGCGCTGGCACTGGAGTTCCTGGCGTTGGGCGTCGTCGAGATAGCGGGGCATGGCGGACTTCGATAAAGGCGAAGCGCCATCGTAGCGGCGCGCGCCATGCGTCCCAACCAAGGAATCCGGCTAAGGATTTCGCGATCGGCGCAATAAGCTTCGCGGCGCGGCCGATTATTGGCCACGCACGCGCGTACGGTATCCTTGGTCCCTCCCTCAACGCGTGCGCGCGCACATGACCGAACCGATCGAGCCCGCTTCCGCGCCGAATCCGGCGCATCGCTTCCTGCCGCGCAAATCCGCGCGTCTCATCGCCGGGCTGATCGCGCTCAACGTGCTCGCGTGGCTCTGGGCGCTCGTCGCGTTCCGCCACTATCCGCTGCTGCTCGGCACGTCGCTGCTCGCGTATTCGCTCGGCTTGCGTCATGCGGTCGATGCCGACCATATCGCCGCCATCGACAACGTCACGCGCAAACTGATGCAGGAAGGCAAGCGGCCGCACTGCGCCGGGTTCTTCTTCTCGCTCGGGCATTCGACGATCGTCGTCGCGGCCACCGCGCTCATCGCCGCGACCGCGATGGCCGTGCAGGGCCGCTTCGCCGAGTATCGCGAAACCGGCGGGCTCATCGGCACATCGGTGTCGTCGCTCTTTTTGTTCGCCATCGCGGCGATGAACCTGTTCGTGCTGCGCGGCGTGTGGCGCGCATTCAGACGCGTGCGACGCGGCGAAATCTGCCGCGACGAGGACATCGACATGCTCGCGCTCGGCGGCGGCCCGCTCGCGCGCATCGCGCGGCCGCTATTCAGGCTGATCGGCAAGAGCTGGCATATGTATCCGCTCGGCTTCCTGTTTGGTCTCGGCTTCGACACGGCGACCGAGATCGGCCTGATGGGCATCGCGGCAGCGGAAGCGGCGCGCGGCATGCCGGTGTGGTCGATTCTCGTGTTTCCGGTGCTGTTCACGGCGGGCATGTCGCTCATCGACACCGCCGACAGCCTGCTGATGACGGGCGCGTACGGCTGGGCGTTCATGAGGCCGGTCCGCAAGCTCTACTACAACCTCACGGTCACGCTCGTGTCGGTGCTGATCGCGGTGCTCGTCGGCGGCATCGAGGCGCTCGGGCTGATCGCGGACCGGCTGCAACTGAAGGGCGGGCTGTGGGACGTGGCCGCGTCGCTCTCCGAGCACTTCGGGATGCTCGGCTACGCGATCGTCGCGATCTTCGCCGCGTGCTGGATCGTCTCCGCGCTCATCTACAAGTGGCGCGGTTACGAGTCCCTCGATGGCGGCATCGTCCGATAAGCCTTCGGGCATTCTTCCTGCTTCGTGGATGCGCCAGCCGCTCATCCACTTTCCGTATCGAGCGGCGTTCAGGGAGAACGATCATGAACGAGCCGCAAGCCGGTGCGGAGTCGCCGCACCTCGATAGCGCCGAACAGCAGCAGGCCGCCGAGCATTCCGCGCCGCATCCGCTCGTGATCCATGAGATCGTGCGCGAGGAAGGCGAAGTCGCGATGGAACGCACCTTCGCCGCGCTGATGTGGTCGGCGCTGGCCGCGGGCCTCTCGATGGGTTTTTCCTTTCTCGTCCAGTCGATTCTCGAAAGCGCGCTGCCGATGACGCACTGGCGCGGGCTGATATCGAGCTTCGGGTACACGATCGGCTTCGTCTTCGTGATCCTCGGACGTCAGCAACTCTTCACGGAGAGCACGCTGACCGCGGTGCTCCCGGTGCTCACGCGGCGCGATCGCACGACCTTGTTCAAGGCGCTTCGGCTCTGGGCGATCGTGCTCTTCTTCAATCTGATCGGCACGACGATCTTCGCCGCCATCCTGCAGATTCGCGGGGTCTTTTCGCCGGAGGTGAGCGAGGCGCTCGCCCGCGTCGCGATGACGCCGCTTTCCGCCGACTTCGGCGTGACAATTGTGCGCGGCGTGTTTTCCGGCTGGCTCATCGCGCTGATGGTGTGGCTGCTGCCGAGCGCGCGTTCGGCGCGTCTGCTGACGATCCTGCTCGTGACCTATACCGTCGCCGTGAGCAAGCTGACGCACGTGATCGCGGGATCGGTCGAAGCGGCGTACGCAGTGATGATCGGCGCGGCCGGCGTCTCCGACTACTTCTTCGTGTTCCTCGTGCCCACGTTCATCGGCAACGTGATCGGCGGCGTGTCGCTCGTCGCGATCGTCAATCATGCGGCCATCGCGCCGGAGATCATGAGCGTGTCGCGAGAGCGCCGCGAATGAGCGGGCGGCGCATCACTTGTTGGTGCCCGCGCCCGTGCCGTACAGCCCATTGTTGAAGCCGCTGCTGCCTTCCGGCGTGTGATGCTTGTCCGCCTTCGCGGCGCGGCCCTGCGCGGCATCCTTCGATTGCGGCTTGTGCGACTCCACCACCGCCGTGCCCGACGGATCGGCGCGCGCGCTCGAATCGGACTGGCGGCTTTCCTGGCGTCCGGAGCCACCGTCGTTCGTGATCTGCGCGACGCCGTATGTGCTGAACGCCGCGATGAGGCTGGCGAGGATCGCATTCGCGAGCATCGGCCAGGGCCGGCGCGACGCGCGCGCGTGGTCGTGACGATGAGAGGACATGACAAGCTCCCGGCATGATCGAAAAACTGAGTTCGAGCATGAACGGTGCCTGGCGGCGAGGCGAACGCGTTCGAACTGCGCGCGTGCCGTGAATCGTCGGAAGTTCAAAAGACCGTTGCGCGCCCGGCTCGTCGCGAGACACGGGCGTGAACGAGGGAATCGCGCCGTGGCGCGAGCGGCGAAAGCGGTGATTTAGGCCGCTTTCGCCCAAAGCCTGTTGGTCGACTTCCTGCGGCTGCCGGAGCCGTCGCGCGGGCCGCTGTCGACCGTGTCGAGGGCGATGCGCAGCGCCTCGATACGCTGCTTTTGCGCCGGCACGAGCGCGTAGCCCTTCAGCACGGCAGCAAGCCGCTCGCGCCAGTATTCGACGTTGAGCGTGCCGGAAGATTGTTTGTGCATCGTGCGGAGTTGCGCGAGCGCGCGTTCGATGTGTTGAAGCTCGACATCCGCCATCGCCGAGGGCAAAAGGCTGCCCTTGGTCTCGTTTTTCTTCTTCATTTTCTGGTCTTCCTCTCGGCCATACGGCGCAGGGTCCCGACATCGGACACGCGCGCCGTTCAGGCACCCCGTTCACCCGCGCATATTTTTGTGGCTAAGCGGGTGGCCCTTGCTCTTTTCTTCGGATGACCGATCGTTGCCCGTCTAAGCGGTTTCGATCGTTAGCAAAAATGTACGCAACGGGCGCCTGCCGGCTCCGTCTGTCATCGCACATTCGTGCGAGAGCAACGTGGGGATTTCGATGTTGCGCCGCGCCAGAGGCGGCGCAAGCCGACTATTGGTCGCCGCCGGCGGGCTCCTTTGCCGTGCGTTTGCCGCTGCGGCCGATCTGCTCTTCCATCGCGAGATCGAGCTTGCTGACCTTGCGCGGCTTTGCGGGATCGCGCGCGTTGACGAACGCGACGAACTCGTCCATCGGCATCGGCTCGGAAATTTTCTTCGAGCCTTCGGGTGAACGCTCGGCGAGATAGAAGAAGCCGCCGGGCATCGAGATGGCCGCGTAGTTCGCGTTGCCGCTGCGTGTCTTGAGCCGCTCCACGGCGCTGATGGCTTTGGTCGAGCGCATGGGGAAGCCTGCTTATTTCTGGGGTGCGTCGTGGGAGGTCGAGTCGGCCGGCGCGCATTTCTTGCCCGCGCCCTCGATCCACAGATTCGATGGATGGCGCTGGCCCGGATAGAAGCGATACGTGGTCTCGCCGTTGTCATACCGGACCTTGATCACGTTCGAATCGCCGAATTCGAGCATCACGCCTTGCGGAATGGACGTCTGCTTGTACTGGGCGTCGTGCTTCTTCGCCTCGCCGGCGATGCATTCGACGATACCGTTCACCTTGTTCTCGGTTGACGACTTCTCGACTTCGGGTTGTCCCGCATCTTCGTTATGAAACTGGGCGCAAGCGGCGAAAAGCACAGGCAACGTGAGCGCCGCGGCGAGTTTTTTCATGGTCTTTCCCGTTTGATCTCTTGGTGCCGAACACGACATTAGAGCACAAGCCCTTTACAGTCCGGTCAGGTTCGCGGGGTGCGCCCGACCGTTGCAGCAAGGCACGCGCCCGCATGCGCCTTTCGTCACGCGTCGGGCGGCACGCCGAGCATCGGCAGCGTCGCGCCGACGATGCCCGAGAACACCGGCCCCGCGACCGTGCCGCCGTAGTAAGTGCCCCCTGCGGGCTCGTCGATCATCACGGCGACGATCACGCGCGGATCGCTCATCGGCGCGATGCCGACGAACGACGCCCGGTACTTGTTCGCCGCGTACGAGCGCCCGACCTGCTTGCGCGCGGTACCGGTCTTGCCGCCGACGCGATAGCCCTCGACCGCGGCCGCGCGCCCGGTGCCGTGGTCGCCGATCGCCATTTCGAGCATGTCGCGCACGGCCTTCGCGGTCGCGGGCTTCGTCACCTGCGCCGACTCGCGGCGGGATTCGCCCTGAATCAGCGTCGCCGGATGAAAGCGTCCGTCGCCGGCATACGCGGTGTAAATCTGCGCGATCTGCACGAGCGAGAGCGACAGGCCGTATCCGTAAGCCATCGTCGCCTGCTCGATCGGCTTCCAGCGCTCCGGCGAGCGCAGGCGGCCGGTCGCGGCGCCTGGAAAGGTCAGCTCGGGCGCGCGGCCGATGCCGTATTCGCGATACTTGTCCCAGATCGTCTGCGCCGGAATCTGCAGCGCGAGCTTCGTGAGCGCGACGTTGCTCGACATCTGCACCGCCTGCGCCACGGTGATGACGCCGTGATTCGACGTGTCGTGAATCACATTCGGGCCGAGCTTGAACGTGCCCGGCGTCGTGTCGATGCGCGTATCGGGCCGCACGCGGCCGAGGTCGATGGACAACGCGGCGACGAGCGGCTTGATCGTCGAGCCGGGCTCGAAGGTGTCGGTGAGCGCGCGGTTGCGCAACTGCTCGCCGGTGAGGCGCGCGCGATCGTTCGGATCGAAGCTCGGATAATTGGCGAGCGCGAGCACTTCGCCGTTTTTCGCGTCGAGCACGACCACGCTGCCCGCGCGGGCCTTGTGCTTCACGATCGCCGCCTTCAGTTGCGAATGCGCGAGCTGCTGGATGCGCCGGTCGATCGTCAGTTGAATGGTCTCGCCGTTCTGCGGCATGGCCGGCTCGCCGATCTGCGAGACCACGCGCCCGAGCCGGTCGCGGATCACTTCGCGCTGGCCGGCTGCGCCCGTCAGACGCGCGTCGGCGGCAAGCTCGACGCCTTCCTGCCCGTGATCTTCGTTATTGGTGAAGCCGACCACGTGCGCCGCCGACTCGCCTTCGGGATAGAAGCGCTTCGTGTCCGGCACGAGCGTGATGCCCCCGCGTCCGATCGTCGCGATCCGTTCGGCGGTTTCGGCTTCCACCTGACGTTTGAGCAATACGAACGCGCGATTCGCGTCGATGCGCCGCTGCAGATCCTTCGGCGGCATGTCGAGCAGACGCGCGATCTCGTTGCCGTGATCCCCGTCGAAGAGCCTGGGCGTGGCCCACACTTCATAGGTGGCGAGGCTCACGGCGAGCATCGCGCCGTTGCGATCGACGATGCGCCCGCGCGTCGCCGAGAGCGACAGCGTGCGCTGATAGCGCTTTTGCCCTTCGCCCAGATAGAACTCGTGGTCGATGACCTGCACCCACAGCGCGCGCCCGGCGAGCGTGAGAAACGCCGCCGTCACGCCGATGACGACGAGACGGGAACGCCATGCGGGAAGCCGGTTCGCGAGCACCGTGCTGCGGTGATGCGTCTGGAAATCGCTGCCGCCGCGCGTCTTCTTCTTGAACATCGTTGTCTTGTGATTAAGCTTGGTTGTGCTGGTCGGGGTGTCCGGTTCAGGGCAGGCGGTCGAGCGCGGCGTCGAGATCGGCGCCATCCGGCAGACGAATGCCGAGCTCGGCTTCGAGAGCGCGGCGCAGGCCGGCCACGCTGTCGAGCTCGCGCTGTTCGCTGCCTTCGCGTTCGTCGTGCGCGGAGAAGCGCCGGTTGAAAAGGCCGAAACGCTTGCCCGGCGCGAGACGCGCGGCGAGCAGGTTGTGCCGGAAGAGAGACGGCGGAAAAGTGGACACGAAATGGTTGGCCATCTCGTAGTCGGCGTCATACTGCGGGTCGAGATCGAAGCGATAGAGGCGCATCCACGCGCCGTTCACGAGCGCCTCCAGGATGTAGGCGGGCGCCTCGCCGCCGGCATCGTCGAGCCGGAACGCGCCGTGAGGCGTGATCTGCTCGAGGCCCGTCTGCAGCGCGAGCGGCGCGGAGAGCGTCATGCCGCCGAAGCCGACATCGGCGACGAACGTACCTTCGTCGAGATCGACGAGCAGCAGCATGTGCGTGCGCGCCGGCATGTCCGACGCCTCGCGGCCAAACAGGACGCGTCCCGCAAAGCTGCGCACGCGAAACCCCAGCGTCTGCAGTACGCTGCGAAACAGCAGGTTGTGTTCGTAGCAATAGCCGCCACGCCCGCCGGAAACGAGCTTGCGCTGGATCGATTCGAGATCGAGCCTGACCGGCCGGCCGATCAGCACGTCGAGGTTTTCGAAGGGGATGGCCTGGGGATGCAGCAGATGCAGCGCGCGCAGCGTGTCGAGCGTCGCCGGCGGCAGCGCCGGTCCGCGATAGCCGATGCGCTCGAAATAGGCGGTGAGGTCGATGGAAGTGTCGTGTGCGCTCATGTGGAGTCCAGGGTCTCGAATCCGGCTTCGATGCCGCAATGTCCGCGAGGGCTGTCGCCCAGCCGCGCATATTTTACGACACGAAAGGTTAAAAATTACAAAATGCATACGTTATTCGGCATGCGAGCTTGCGTCGCGTCGTCCGAATGAACTGTGCCGCATCGAGACAGGTCTTTCCAGGTTCAAGCGCAACTGACAAGGGGCGATACGCCATGCCGAAAGAATCGAACGAAGCGAAGGAAGCGAATCAATCGAAGCAAGCGAATCCGGCGAGCGCGACTTGCGCCGGCAAACATCCCGCGCCGCCATGCACGCTGGTGATTTTCGGAGCGGGCGGCGATCTCACCAAGCGGCTCCTGATGCCGTCGCTCTACAACCTGTCCGCCGACAAGCTGCTCGACGACGCGATGGAAATCATCGGCGTGAATCACGGCGAGCGGGAGACCTCCGAATGGCGCGACGAACTCACGCAGTCGCTGCGCACGTTCGCCGCCGACAAGGCCGCGACGTTTCATACCTCGCAGTTGAACGAGGATGCGTGGAACTGGGTCGCCGGACGGCTCGAATATTTCCCCGGCGAGTTCGAGGAAGACGAAACCTTCGCGCGCCTCAAGGCGCGGCTCGCGAAGGCGAAGTCCGCGAACGTCGTGTTCTATCTCGCGGTGGGCGCGCGCTTCTTCCAGCCGATCATCGAGCATCTCGGCGCGGCGGGCCTGCTCGAAGAGAAGGACGGCAACTTCCGAAGGCTCGTCATCGAAAAGCCGTTCGGCAGCGATCTGGCGTCGGCGCGAGCGCTCAATCGCTGCATCCTCGAGTATGCGGACGAATCGCAGGTGTATCGGATCGATCATTTTCTCGGCAAGGACACGGTGCAGAGCATTCTCGCCGTGCGCTTCGCCAACGCGATGTTCGAACCCGTCTGGCGGCGCGAATATATCGACAACGTGCAGATCACGGCGGCAGAGACGATCGGCGTGGAAGGGCGCGGCAAGTTCTACGAGCAGACGGGCGCGTTTCGCGACATGCTGCCGAATCACCTGTTCCAGTTGCTCGGCATGGTGGCGATGGAGCCGCCCAATTCCTTCGATGCCGAATCCGTGCGCGACCGGAAAGCCGAAGTCTTCGACGCGATCCGCCCGCTCACGTCGAACGATGTCGTGCTCGGCCAATACGAGGCCGGACCGGCCGGGCCGGGCTACAAGGACGAGCCGGGCGTCGCGAAGGACAGCCGCACCGAAACCTATGCGGCGGCGCGCGTGTACGTCGAGAACTGGCGCTGGGCGGGCGTGCCGTTCTATCTGCGAACGGGCAAGCGCCTCGCCGAGCGGCGCACGGAGATCGCCGTGCAACTGAAGGCGGTCCCGTTCCTGCTGTTCCGCGATACGCCCGTCGATGCGCTCACGCCGAACGTGTTCACGCTGCGCATCGATCCGGCGCACGGCACGAGCTTCGATTTCAACGTGAAGGTGCCGGGACCGGTGATGCAGATCGGCAAGGTGCGCTCGAAGTTCGATTACGCCGACTTTTTCGCGGAACGGGCGAACGTCGGCTATGAAACGCTGCTCTACGACTGCATGCTCGGCGATGCGACGCTCTTCCAGCGCGCCGACAGCATCGAGACGGCGTGGGCAGCGGTGGATCGCGTGCTGCATCCGGACAGTCCGCTTCCCGTGCACGGCTACGCGGCGGGCAGCGCGGGGCCGGCAGAGGCGGATCGGCTGCTTGCGCAGGACGGTCGCGCGTGGCGTGCGCTGGCCGACGCGCAGAAGAAGGACTGAACTCATTCAACCGGAACGCCAACCAAAAGGACAACGAGCGTGAGCACAGAATCAAGGACCAAACAGAAGACGCATGTCTCGGCGGACAAACTCGCGATCAAGGCGGAACGCATTCTCGCGATCGATATCGGCGGGACCGGGTTGAAGGCCGCCATCATTTCGGAGGATGGCGAGATGAAGAGCGACCGCGTGCGCGTGGCGACGCCGCATCCGGCGAAGCCCGACGTGGTCGTAGAGACGCTCATCGAGCTGGTGAGGCCGATCGTCGCCGACCCGCCGACGCACATCTCCATCGGCTTTCCCGGCGTGGTGCGGGACAACGTCGTGCTGACCGCGCCGAATCTCGGCACGCCGGCGTGGCGCGGCGTGCCGCTCGCGCAACTGATCGCCGAGCGCCTCGGCGATGTGCCCGCGCGCATGATCAACGACGCCGAGATGCAAGGGCTCGCGGCAATTGAAGGACGCGGCATCGAGATGGTCCTGACGCTCGGCACCGGCGCGGGCACCGCGCTCTTTCGCGACGGCGAGCTGATGCCGCATCTGGAGCTCGCGCATCATCCGGTCGCGAAAGACAAGACCTACGACGAGTACATCGGCAATGCGGCGCGCGAGAAAGCGGGCAAGAAGCGCTGGAGCCGGCGCGTGGAGAAGATCATCGGCATCCTGGCGACGCTCGTGAATTACGACAAGCTCTGGATCGGCGGCGGCAATGCGGCGCACATCAAGTTCAAGCTGCCGGATAACGTGGCGATCGTGTCGAATGCGGCGGGCATCGAAGGCGGCGCGCGGCTGTGGCATCCGCGCTCGGTGCGCGAGACGCGGCAGTTGCCGCATTTCAATCAGCGTGAAGGGGCGCACTGATGAACGCTCAAGGGAGATACGGCCTGCATAGCGCAAGCGGCGACGGCGCCGCCGCCTTCGAAGCGCTCGCGAAAGCGGAGCTCGTCGTCACCGATTGCGACGGCACGCTGCTCTACACCGACAAGGCGCTGGGCGATCCGGCGAAAGACGCCGTGCGCCGGCTGCGCGAAGCAGGCGTGCGCTTCACGGTCGCGAGCAGCCGGCCCGGCAAGGGCATGCGGCATATCGTCGAGGCACTCTCAGTCGACATGCCCTATGCGTCGTACAACGGCGGCAGTCTCGTCAGGCCGGGCACATGGGAAGTGCTCTCGTCGCACAAGCTGCCGCGCGATGTCGTACAGACTTCGCTCGAAGCGCTCGCCGCTGCGAACGTCGACGCGTGGGTGTTCATCGATGACGCGTGGTATCTGACCAACCCCGGCGGCACCTATGTGCCGCTGGAGACGCGCACGGTCGGCTATGAGGGCGTGCTCGTTACGCGCTTCGACGACGTCGATCTCGACGCGGTCGACAAGATCGTCGGTTCGACGGCCGATACCGCGCTGCTCGCGCGAGTGGAAAGCAGCGTGCAGGCACAACTGGAAGGCCGCGGCCACGCCGCGCGCTCGCAGACGTATTACCTCGATATAACGAGCCTGGCAGCGAACAAGGGCACTGCGGTGCGCGAACTCGCGCAACTCGCGAACGTGCCGCTCGAGCGCGTGGCCGTGCTCGGCGACATGGGCAACGATGTGGCGATGTTCGAGATCGCAGGCGTCTCGATCGCGATGGGGCAGGCGTCCGACGCCGTGCAGCGTTGCGCGAGCCTCGTGTCGAAGAGCAACGACGAGGACGGCTTCGCGATCGGCATCGATGCGCTGCTCGCGGCGCGGGGCTGAAAGGGAAGGGGCATCGACGCGTGGCGCAGCCAGTACGGCCTGGCGCGAGGCATGCGGCCGCGTCGAAGTTCAGTGTGATCCGCGGAGGGCGTTCAAAAGCGTGCGCTGCGGATCGTGCTCACGCGTGTTGCGGATGATTCAGATGAGACGGGCGGACATCAACGACGACGCATCGGCGCACGGGGGCCGCCGCCACCGGCACGCTCGTCTTTGTGACGGAAGTTGATGCGGCCCTTGGTCAGGTCGTACACCGACAGTTCCAGCGTCACGCGGTCGCCGGCGAGAATACGAATGTGATTCTTGCGCATGCGGCCCGAGGCGTACGCGCCCACGACGACGCCGTTGTCCAGCGTCACGCGATAGCGGCTGTCGGGAAGCACTTCGTCAACGATACCGTCGAGTTCGATGAGTTCTTCTTTCGCCATATGGGGCTCCTGTGTTGAGTTGTAGTGGGTGCTGCCGCGCATCGTGCGAAAAACGCATTCAACGCCAATGATCCGTCGAGCGCCGCTGCCCGGAAGCGTCGTCGCTGCGAAACGTGAGAGGCGATGCAAAGCGTGGCCTGGCACGTTCCTGCACGGTCGAACGTGCGATCGGAGCGCGCCGCGTCTCAAATTCAGGCTCGTCGTGAGCTTGACGGCATAGGCCGGACGACATGGCGAGCCGCGGATGCGGCGCGCCGTGGCCGGCATGACCGGGACGGCGACATCGGCGAACAGCAATGCCGACGTGCGGGTTGAAACGGAAAAGCAATGCGTGCTTCGGAAGTGAGCGCTATTTCGGTGCGCTTACGTCATGTGCGGTCGACAGGCCGAAATTGCAAGCCCAGACGTTATTCTCTCGTAAATCCATTGATTAGACAACGATTTTCGCCTTGGGGTTCCCGAAAGCGACTTTTGTACTACAGCCAGCCGGCCTTCTTGAAGCGCCAGTAGAGCACGAGATCGACGACCAGCATGACTGCGAGGCAGGTCGGGTAACCGTAGACCCAGTCCAGTTCCGGAATCGACTTGAAGTTCATCCCGTAGATGCCGGCGATCATCGTCGGCACGGCGAAGAGCGCCGCAAACGAGCCGAGGCGCTTGGTCACTTCGCTCTCCGCGAGCGCGATCAGGCCGAGATTCACTTGAATTGCCGTGACGATCAATTCGCGCCGGCCCTCGATGGTCTTCACGATGCGCAGCAAATGGTCGTACACGTCGCGGAAATATTCCTGCATGCCGGCGCACACGCCGGGCGAGCGCCCGCCATACAGTTTGCTGACGGCCTCCAGCAGCGGCGCCGTATGATGCTGCAGGATCGTCATGCGGCGCTTGAGCGAATACAGGTCCTCGATGATCTCGCGCGATTCCACCGAGCCTTTCTGCTCGAAGATGCGCTCCTCGACTTCGTCGACCTCGGCGGCGAGCGTCTCGAGCACGGGGAAATATCGATCGACGACCGCATCGAGCAGCGCGTACATCACGAACGCCGGTCCGTGCTTGAGCAGATGCGGCTCGCGCTCGCAGCGTTTGCGCACTTCCTGAAAGCCTTGCGTAGTGCGGTTGCGCACCGAGAGCACGTAGTTCGTGCCGACGAACACGTTCACCTCGCCGACGAGCACTTCGCCTTCTTCGTCGAACTCGACCGTATGAAAGACCGCGAACAGCGAATCGCCGTATTCCTCAATCTTCGGCCGCTGATGACCGTGCTGCGCATCTTCGACAGCCAGTTCATGCAAGCCGAACTGATGCGTCATATGCGCGAGTTCACCGGGCCCCGGCTCTTTCAATGCAACCCAAATGAAAGAGTCGGGCAGGTCGCGATAGGCGTTGATATCGTCGATCTGTACGTCGGCGAGTTTCCGGCCGTTCTGATAAGCAGCGCAGTTGACCAGCATGGGGCGCCCTTTATAGTTATTTCGATGTCACCGGCCACGCGTCGATGGGCGCTCGAAGTCGCGTGATTCGCTAGGGGCGCGAGCGCGTGGCCTCCATCCATCGAATCTTAGCCGGACATGCGCATCGTTGCCAACGAGCGCCGGGTGTGCGGCGCTCGCTGCTTATCGTCAGTTGGTCGCGAGGTCGGCGCCGTATTCGGACGGCGCGGGCAGCGTCGGGACATGCGCCGACTGCGTATCGATTTTGGTGAGCTTGCCTTCGACCGTCGCGCCGATGTCCATGCGCAACTGCTGGTAGTAGATGTTGCCCAGCACGCGCGCGTTGGACTGAAGTTCGACGAAATGCGCGACCGTGACATCGCCCGTCACGCAGCCATTGATGATGACGTCGTAGGCGCTCACGTTGCCGCGAATCGCGCCTTGATCGCTCACGACGAGCAGCGTTTCCTCGCCGGGGCGACCGGTCACGTTGCCCGTGACCTGGCCGTCCATGCGCAGGCCCTCGCTGAACTCGAGATCGCCCGAGAGATGAACGTTATGTGCGACGAGCGTCGTGAGCTTGGCCATCTTGACGCCTTTGGCGTCCTTCTTCGATGAAAACATGTCGAATCCTTGCAATGCGGAAAAGGGTTGCACGAGGCGCGCGCGTGAAGCGCGCCGCTCAATCGGGTTTGTGCTGTGTCCTGAGGAAAGCGAGGTCGGTCTGCAGGCGCTGAATCTGAGCCGTGCTGTCCGCCACGCGCTGCTGGAGCGATGTTCGGCTCGCCGCCTCCTGTTCGAGCGCGAGTTGCGCGTGCGCGAGCTGCTCGTGCAGCTTCTGCTCGGAGATGGGCGGCGCGCAGAGCGTGTCGAGCTTGCGTACGTCCTCATGGGAACGTTTGAGCGCGAAGCCCGCGGCGGCGAGCGCCGCGATTGCACACACGGCCGCGATCGAGCCTACCCAGATACTCGCGCCGCGCCTCGGCGTGAGCGAATACGACTGGCGGGTGAGTTGCAGCGAGAGCCGCTTCGAATCAGCTTTGCGCATGGGGCATGCGCCTGAAGAGCGCGATATAAGGAGAGGGATTGATCTGCGCGCCGTCGACGATCACTTCGAAATGCAGATGCGGGCCTGTCGATCGCCCGGTCGAGCCGACTTCCGCGATCTCCTGACCGGGCATCACGTAGTCGCCGACTTTGACGAGGATGCGCGATGCGTGTCCGTAGCGCGTTACCATGCCGTTGCCGTGGCGGATGTCGACCGCGTTGCCGTAGCCGTTGCGCTCTCCCGCCACGACGACGCGTCCGCCCGCGCTGGCGAGGATCGGCGTGCCGGTCGGCCCGGCGAAGTCGATCCCGGGATGAAAGCTCAGATGTCCGGTGAACGGATCCAGGCGATTGCCGTAAGGCGAGCCGTTGCGCGTGCCGGGCGCCGGATTGCGGCCGGGAAACGCCATGTAGGCGGCGTAGTGAACGAGGGTCTGCGACTGCAATTGCGAAACTTCGTCGTTCAGGCAATCGATGACGCGCCGCGTGCTCTTCAGGCGCTGCCGTGGCGTGCCGGATGCCGCGCGCGCGGTATCGCACAGGCGCGGCGGCAGCTCCGGGCCGCCGGCGCCGTCGAGCGACGTGGCTGGCTCCTCGCTGTCGGGGAGCGGCGGAACGTCGTGCACGCCGGACGCTCCGCCCGTGCCGTGCGCAGCCTTCAGATGCGTATCGAACTCGTGCAACTCGTTGACCTGCACGGACAGCCCTTCGACACGCGGCGTAAGCTCGATCAGCGCGGCATTGAGACGGCCGAGCTCTTCGATCTCGTACGAGCGGCGTGAGGTCAGCGCTTGTTCCTCGCCGAGATGGCTGCGGGCGAACACCGTGCCGATCGCGATGCCGAGCGCGAGCGCGGCGACCAGGAGCGCGATGGCGCCGATGACCGCGATGGCGCGCGCCGTGCGGGCCTCGACGAAGCGGATGCGCTGGCGGGACATGGTCCGCCGTGACCAGATGACGAAAGCCATCAGCGCACGGCATGGCCCGGGCGGCCAGCGGGAAAAAGACTAAGGAAAATCACGGAGTTGGAGTGCGCCGCGCTCTCCACGGCAAAGCATTGAAAATGGCTGGCGATTATGCCCGAGCTCACGTCGGCGAGTGATGTTCCGGCAGGACATCGAAGCAAAATTCAACGAATTTATCGAGTCAAATTTTGTTGCACTTAGATCGACGCGGCGTCTTACCACGATCGATTTGAATTCGCTGTCAAAATTCGTTTCATTATCAGGACGACTTGATATCGACCCACGCCATGTTCGAGCGCTCGCCCATCAGGAAGGCGCGGTTGGCTTCGGCCGCCGCGCGCAGATAGTCCCACACGGCGGTGATGCGCTTGAGCTTGCGCAAATCCTCGCGGCAGGAAAGATAGAAGGCGCGCGTCACGACGATGTCGTCGGGCAACACCGGCACGAAGCGCGGATCGGGCGAGGTCATGAAGCACGGCAGGATCGCGAGCGCGCGGCCCTGCAACGCGGCGAAGTATTGCGCGATCGCGCTGGTGCTGCGCCAGCGCGATACCGCCCCGGGGACCGCGCGTTCGAGATACAGCAGTTCGTAGCTGAAGGCGAGATCGTCGATGTAGCTCGCGAAGCGATGATGACGCAGATCGTCGCTCGTGCGGATCGGGTCGTGCGCGTCGAGATATTCGGCGGTCGCATAGAGCTTGAGCCGGTATTCGCAAAGCTTCGTGTAGACATACTGACCCTGCTCGGGGCGCTCGAGCGTCACGGCGATATCCGCTTCGCGCTTGGACAGGCTCACGAAATGCGGCACCGGCAGCAGGTCGATGGAGATGTTCGGATGCGCGTCCTGAAAGCGTGCGAGCTGAGGCGCGAGAAAGAAGCAGCCGAAGCCTTCCGTCGAACCGACCCGCACGTGCCCCGACAGCGCGTGTCCGGTATTGGCGATCTGCTCGGTGGCGGATTGCACCGTGGTCTCGATCGAATCGACGAAACCGAGCAGGCGCTGGCCTTCGGCCGTCAGAATGAATCCGCCGCTGCGCGACTTGTCGAAAAGCAGGGTGCCGAGCGCATCCTCCAGCGCGCGCACGCGTCGCGCGACGGTCGTGTAATCGACGCCCAGGCGCTTCGCCGCGCCGCTCGCGCGCTGCGTGCGCGCGACTTCGAGGAAGAATCGCAGGTCGTCCCAGTTGAGCCGGGCGAGATCGAGCTTGCTGGATTGCATGGCGTTTTTTTGCATATCGATCGGGTGTTTTTATAGTGCCATGATGGACTTTTGCATAACTATACTCAAGGAAACGAGCGTGCAGCTTTGCAGGCCGATTTCTTATAAAC